>CABQSP010000019.1:0-32310 GCA_902466855.1 uncultured Collinsella sp.
CACCCTCGCGCAGCACGCGGTCGCTGCCCTCGATGCGCACGACCTTCTCGGCGGCGTCGATGTGGAAGCGTTCGACGCCGCAAACGCAGGGCGTACCCATACCGCGAGCGATAACGGCGGCATGACTCGTCTTTCCACCGTGGCTGGTCAGAATGCCCTCGGCGGCAACCATACCCTTCAGGTCGTCGGGGTTGGTCTCCCAGCGAACCAGAATAACCTTGTGGCCCTCGCTGGCGCGCGCGACGGCATCGTCGCTCGAGAACACGACCTCGCCCACGGCGGCCCCGGGGCTGGCGTTAAGACCGCTGGCCAGAGCCTCGTACTTCTTGGAGGCGTCGAACTGCGGGTGCAGGAGCTGGTCGAGCTGCGCGGGATCGATGCGGCTCACGGCCTCCTCGCGGGTGATCAGGCCCTCCTCGACCATTTCGATGGCGATGCGCAGGGCAGCGGTGGCAGTGCGCTTTCCCACGCGGGTCTGGAGCATCCAGAGCTTACCCTGCTCTATGGTGAACTCGATATCGCACATATCGCGGTAGTGATCCTCAAGCGTCAGGAACACGCGCTCGAGCTCCTCACCTGCGGACTCGAGGCCCGGAGTGGCCTTGAGGTCGGCGATGGGCTCGGTGTTGCGGATGCCGGCGACGACATCCTCGCCCTGGGCGTTGACCAGAAAGTCGCCGTAGAACTCCTTAGTGCCATCGGCCGGGTTGCGCGTAAAGGCGACGCCGGTCGCAGAGGTCTCGCCCTTGTTACCAAAAGCCATGGCCTGGACGTTGACGGCAGTACCGAGCTCGTCGGAGATGCCGTGCTGTTTACGGTAGATGCAGGCGCGCTCGTTCATCCAGCTGCCAAAGACGGCCTGGATGGCAAGGCGTAGCTGGAGCTCCGGATCGTGTGGGAAGACGGGCTTGCCGTCGGCGACCTCGAGCTCGGGATACAGGACGGCCTCGACGTTCTCGGAGAAGATGCCCTTGAAGGTCTCGACGAGCTCCTGCAGGTCCTCGGCCGAAAGCTCGGAATCGACGCGGACGCCGGCGACCAGGCGTGCCTGGGTCAGGGCGTTCTCGAACAGGTCGGCGTCAACACCCATAACGACGTTGGAGAACATCTGGATAAAGCGTCGGTAGCTATCCCAGGCAAAACGCGGATTTTGAGTCTGGGCAATGAGACCCTGAACGGAGTCGTCGTTGAGGCCCAGGTTGAGGACCGTATCCATCATGCCGGGCATGGAAAACGGAGCGCCCGAGCGAACCGACACGAGCAGCGGGTCGGAGGCGTCGCCGAGCTTCTTGCCGCAGCGGGCCTCGAGGTCAGCCTCGGCGGCAACGATCTCATCGAGTGCGCCTTCGGGCCACACGTTGCCGGCGCCGGAGTACTCGACACAGGTCTGGCAGGTAATGGTAAAGCCACCGGGAACCGGCAGGCCGATGCGGCTCATCTCGGCAAGGTTTGCGCCCTTGCCGCCAAGCACGAAGTTCATGGACTTATCGCCCTCAGTGACACAGGTGCCCTGGGCGTCGGTTCCAAAACGGTAAACCCTCTTGCAATCGCTCACGATACTTCCCCTTCCATGCGCTCTCGCGCACGACCGTGGTAACGAATCGACCCGCCGGATGCGAGCCGTGAGGGAACTATACGGCGGGTTTTGGGCAGGCTTGAGCAGAGGGTGCGCGGTTTGGTAAACGTGTTAAAACTGGCGGTAAACGGTAGGTAAAGGTGGTTACCTTATGAAGATACCACTGCAATAAAAAAGCAGGTCAAGTGCGATATTTTTGCTAAATCGCTTTATCAAAATGCTACTACTATTAGGTGCGGCGGGCGGCGCGGCGGGCGCGGGCTTCTTGGATTTCCTCCAAGTGGCTGATGATCTCGGCAGCGCTCTCCTCGATGGCCTTGCCGTCGGTACGTACCACAAAGCAGCCTAGGCGCTTCATGAGGGCACGAGCTTCCTCAAGCTCGCTGCGCACGCTCTCGGGCTCGGCATAGGAGCCGGCAACGGCACGAGCGTAGTCATCGCCCAAGCGGCTATCGCGAATTTCGGAAATCACATCGACGGTCGAAATCAGGCCGAAGAGGCGCATTGGGTCAACCTCGTAAATCGACTTCGGTGGCTCCATGCCATGGGCCAACGGAACATTGGCAACCTTGTAACCCTGATAGGCCAAATACATCGACAGCGGCGTCTTGGACGTGCGTGATACGCCCAGCAGCACGATATCGGCCCCCGAAAGGTCGTCGCAGCCGCGTCCATCATCGTGCTCAACGAAATATTCCATGGCCTCGATACGATGGAAATAGCGGTCATCGGTCCTGTGAATCACGCCCGCGACGCCTTTGGGCGGCACACCGATGAGCGACGATAGCACGGCGAGCGTCGGACCGATCAGGTCGACCGAACGGATATGCAGCATGCCCAGGTAATCGAGCACGCGGGCGCGAAGCGCCGGATCGACAATGGTATGGAACACGGCAATATCGCGATGGTCGGCATCGACGCGCGGGCCCACAAACGACTCCACCTGCTCCACCGAGGTCACCTTGGGCAGGCGCAACAAACGAAAAGCCCCTTCATCAAATTGCCCGGACGCCGCAAGCACCACCTCACAAGCGGTATCGCCGAGCGAGTCGGAGATAACGATAACGGTGGGACGAGCGGTGACCGGGCAATCCATGCGGGGCTCCTTTTGCGCTTACGCGCAGGCTGGCTTACTTTTTGCGGGCAAGCTCACCGATGTTGGCAATGCCGGAGAAAACGGCCTCGAAGCGGTTGAGCAGCTTAAGGCGATTATCGCGGAGCTGCTCGTCCTTGTCCATGACCATAACCTCATCGAAGAAACGGTCAATGGGCGCACGCAGGGCGGCGAGGGCGGCAAATGCAGCCGGGTAATCCTCGGCAACAAGGGCGGCATCGACGGCGGTCTGAGCGGCCTCGGAGGCATCGGCAAGCGCGAGCTCGGCCTCGCCCATCAGGCTGCGGTCGTACTCCACGCCCAGCTCGGGCTTGGAGATATGCGCGGCGCGAGCATAGGCGGTCGCAAGGTTGTCGAACGTCTCGGCGTCGTTCTTGCGGGCCTCGTCGAGGGCGGCGCAGCGGGCGAAGAAGACGGACGGGGCGATGATGTGCACCGCGGAGACGGCGGCAACGGTATCGGCCGGGACCTTTTCGTCGCGGGCCATGCTCACCAGGCGGCCATGGAAGAAGTCACGAACCTGCTGGGCGACCTCGGCGGCGTCGAACTCAATGCCCTGCTCACTGTAGAGCTCGAGGGCGAAGTCGATGAGCGACGTGGGGTCGATCGGCAGGCGGTCGCGCAGGATGTTGATGATGCCGATAGCGGCACGACGCAGCGCGTAGGGGTCGGAGGAGCCGGTCGGGGGCTCGCCGATGGCAAAGATGCCGGCGATGGTATCGAGCTTGTCAGCGCAGGCCACGATGCAGCCAGCGGTGCCCTCGGGCAGCTCATCACCGGCAAAGCGGGGACGGTAGTGATCGCGGATGGCGTGGGCGACCTCGTCGTTCTCCCCCATCGCGGTCGCGTAATAACCGCCCATCACGCCCTGCTGGCTCGTGAACTCGACAACGGCGTTGGATACCAGGTCGGCCTTGCACAGGTGCGCGGCGCGAGCGGCATCGGCTGCCAGGTGAGCACCCAGGTGTGCCTCGCGGGCAATAGCGAGCGCAAGCTGCTCGATGCGCTCGGACTTGGCGAGCACGCTACCGAGCTTCTCCTGGAAGGCAACCTTGGCCAGACGCTCACGGAACTCGTCGAGGGAGATCTTCAGGTCCTCCTCATAGAAGAACTTAGCATCGTCCAGACGGGCGCGCACGACGCGCTCGTTGCCGTCGATCACGCGCTCGGCGTTCTCGGGCTTGCTGTTCGATACGACCACGAACTCACGCGTCAGCTTGACCTCGCCGTCATAGATCGGGAAGTAGCGCTGATTGGTGAGCATGGACTCGCAGATGATCTCGTGCGGGACCTTGAGGAACTCCTCGTCAAAGGTACCGACAAGCACCGTCGGCCACTCGCAGAGGTTGATGACCTCCTCGAAGACCTTCTTGGGCGTGTCGACATGGCAGCCGGGGCGAGCGGCCTCGACCTCGGCGATACCGGCAAGGATGGCCTCGCGACGACGCTCGGCAGAAAGCACGCCGGCGTCCTCGAGCACCTGCTCGTAGACGGCGGGGCTGGCAACCACATGGTCACCAGGGCCAAGTACGCGATGACCGCGCGTGGTGTTGCCACTCGTCACGTCGGCAAACGACACGGGCACAACGTCCTCGCCCAGAAGGCAGCAGATCCAACGGACCGGACGCACGAACGTGGCATGCTCGTGGCCCCAGCGCTGGGAGCGGTAGTTGGGCCACTGCAGGCCGGCGATGGTCTTCTCGCACAGAGCGGTCAGAATCGGCGTAGCCGGTGCGGAGGGAATGTTCCTCTCGGCGAACACATACTCGCGACCGTCGGTGTCCTCGCGACGGACCAGGTCCTCGGCAGCCACACCGCACTTGCGGGCAAAGCCCTGGGCGGCCTTGGTGGCGTTGCCGTCGGCATCGAAGGCAATGTTTGCCGCGGGACCGCGCTTGACCTCATGGACCTCATCGGTCGCAGTGGCGACGTCGGCCACGAGCGCAGCCAGACGACGCGGGCTCGAGATCACGCGGACCTCGCCATGGGCCAGACCGGCCTCGTCGAGGCCCTTGGCGATCATGGTGCCAAGCTGCTTGACGGCATTGTTCAACGGTGCGGAGGGCATTTCCTCCGTACCGATCTCAAACAGGAAATCCTTAGCGTCTGCCATGGCTTACGCCACCTCGCCTTCCTGGTCGGCATTCTCGTTGACTCCGGCGACCTCGGCCATGTAGGCCTCGCAGCACGCCTTGGCGACGGCGCGGACGCGCAGGATGTAGTTGGCACGCTCGACCGCGGACAGGGCGCCGCGGGCATCGAGCAGGTTGAAAGCGTGGCTGCACTTCATGACGCAGTCATATGCCGGCAGCGGCAGCTTGCGCTCCAGACAGGAATGGCACTCGGCCTCGTAGTCGTCAAACTTCTGACGCATCATCTCGACGTTGGCGACCTCAAAGTTATAGGCACTGAACTCGCGCTCGTTCTCGAGGAACACGTCGCCATAGGTCATGGGCGTGCCGTCGGGCAGGTAGCTCCACACCAGGTCGTAGACCGAGTTGACGCCCTGGGCGTACATGGCGATACGCTCCAGGCCGTAGGTGATCTCGACGGGCACGGGGTCGACCTCGATGCCGCCCACCTGCTGGAAGTACGTAAACTGCGTGACCTCCATGCCATTGAGCCAGACCTCCCAGCCAAGGCCCCAGGCGCCAAGGGTCGGGCTCTCCCAGTCGTCCTCGACAAAGCGGACGTCATGGTCGTTGGGGTCCAGGCCAATAGCGGCAAGAGACCCCAGGTAAAGCTCCTGGGCGTTGACCGGAGAGGGCTTGATGAGCACCTGGAACTGATAGTAGTGCTGCATGCGGTTGGGGTTCTCGCCGTAGCGGCCGTCGGCGGGACGGCGGCAAGGCTGCGCATAGCAGGTGCGCCACTCGGCGGGACCGAGCGAGCGCAGCGTGGTCGCGGTATGGAAGGTACCGGCACCGACCTCGGAGTCATAGGGCTGCATAATGACGCAGCCCTGCTCGCCCCAGTACTGCTGGAGGCGCAGGATGATGTCTTGGAAGGAAAGCGATGAAGCGTTCATGCCTCTAATATCCCCTCGTCGAAACGATTACACGGTTAGGTACTGTACTATAGCGGTTTTTAGTCGATAGCGCCGATGCGGTTGAGCGGCCAGTAGCGCACAAGCGCCACAGCGATCAAATCAGAGCGATCGACGGGACCAAAATAACGTGAGTCGGCAGAGTTTTCGCGGTTGTCGCCCATCACCCACACGCACCCGTCGGGAACGGTGTAGGGATAGCTTACCTGAGCGCCGGGCGCTTGGACCGAAAGTGGCCAGCTCATGCCCGTCGTATAGTCCTCGTCGAGCGCTTGGCCGTCAACGACCACCTTGCCATCCTGCAGGTCGACCGTCTGGCCGGCCGTGGCAATGACACGTTTGACAAGAACATCATGCTCGGAGGTGCCATCGGGGTTGTGAAACACCACGATATCGCCCTGCTTGACGGGCTGACCGAGCTCTAGGCTCACCTTTTGTGCCAGGATCTGGTCGCCAATCTCGATCGTGGACTCCATGGAGCCGGTGGGCACCACAAAGGGCTCGACCACAAACGAGCGAATCAAGAAGGTGGCGACCAATGCGATCGCGATGACCGCGATCCACTCAAAAGCGCCTCTCAACGCGGAATGCTGCGATGGAACCATTCTCACTCCTCGCTCTGCGAATACGAAGCGTCCAAAATCTCCTGCGCGTACGCACGCTCCTCGGGCGTGAGCCGCGCCGTCTCGATCAGATCGGGACGCCAGCGGCAGGTGCGCTCGATGGCGTTCTTGCGACGCCAGACATCGACCTTGGCGTGATCGCCACTCACGAGCACCGGCGGCACGCCCTCGCCGTTGAACTCGGCGGGACGGGTGTACTGCGCGTACTCGAGCAGGCCTCCGTCCTCGGCGGTCGAGAACGACTCGTCCACATTGCTCATCTCGTCGCCCAGGGCGCCGGGAATCAGGCGTACGACGGCATCGGCAACGACCATAGCGGGAAGTTCGCCACCCGTAAGCACGTAGTCGCCGATCGACAGACGCTCATCGGCATACGCATACGCACGCTCGTCGACGCCCTCGTAGCGGCTACACACAAACAGCAGGCGCTCACTTTTGAGCAGGCGCTCGGCCACATGCTGCGTAAAGGGCTCGCCACAGGGGGTGAAGAACACTACGGTGGGCTTGGGACCCTCGGAGCTGATGGCCTCGATGGCCTCGGCAATAGGCTCGACCTTCATGAGCATGCCCTGCCCGCCGCCGTACGGCTCGTCATCGACGGTACGATGGCGGTCGTGCGTCCAGTCGCGCAGGTTATACGCCTTAAAATCAAAAAGGCCGGCCTTGCGGGCGCGGCCCAAGATCGATGTGGACATGACGGGCTCAAACATCTCGGGAAAGACCGAAAGGGTCTCGATCAGCATGTTGTCCTCCCTACTTGTCCATATCGATCAGGCCGTCCATAACGTGGACGGAAATTGTTCCTGTGTCGGGAAGATCGAGCACAACCTGCTCGATCACGGGAATCAGTACCTCGCCGTACCGATCGCCCTCAACAACCCAAACATCGTTAGCGGGCGTCGACATGATCTCGACGATCGTGCCGAGTAAACCGAAGCGCTCGTCGACCACCTCGCGACCCATCAGGTCGGTATAGGCAGCGTCGAGCGAATCGAGCTCAAAGTCGTCACGATTTGCCAGCACGTAGCATCCCGTGATGCCCTCGGCGGCCGTCAGGTCGTCAATGCCCTCAAACGAGACCAGATCGCCATCGCCCGTATCGGTGACGGACACGACCGTGCAAAAGCGGTCGCGCTTGAGCGCCGGCGGCGTCAGGGCGACGCGCATACCAGGCTCTAATACAGAAGGAAGCCCCCGCAGCGGCTGCGCGAGGACCTCCCCCTTCCTTCCGTGCGGCTTGACCACACGGGCGATGTTTTTGTACTGGGACCTCAAGGTCCTAGCCCAGAACCTCTACCTCGACAGCAGTGTCGAGGCGAGCGGCCAGTGCACGGGCGAGCGTGCGAATGGCCTTGATGGTACGGCCACGACGGCCGATGACCTTAGCGACGTCATCCTCGGCGACCGAAACCTCAATCGTAGAGGCGTCGTCACCATCGATGACCTCAAGGCTCACGGAATCCGGGTCGTCGACGATCTGAACAACGAGATATTCGACGAGATCGGCGATGCGATCTGAGAGCATTGCCTCACCCTCGAGCTGTGCAGCGTCAACCTCAGGCACGATTTACTCCTCGGCGCCCTCAGCGGCCTCAGCGGCAGCCTTAGCGGCCTCGGCCTCTTTGGCGAGCTGCTTCTTGGACTTCTTGACGACGGTCTCGGTCTTCTCGCCCTCGTTGGCGGCCTTGACCAGAGCGGCGACGGCGTCGGTGAGCTGAGCGCCCTTGGACTGCCAGTCGGCGATCTTCTCGAGGTCGAGGTTGATGGTCTTGGGGGCGGTCATCGGGTTGTAGCGGCCAACCTCCTCGATGATACGACCGTCACGCGGGGCGCGGGAATCGGCGACGACGACACGGTAGTACGGACGCTTTTTAGCGCCGTGACGAGCAAGGCGAATCTTGACTGCCAAAGGAAACTCCTCCAACCAAGCAGCTTTAGGCTGCAACTACAAACAAACAGTTGAACATAATACGCCATCGACGCGGGCAGGTGAAGTCCGTGAGACCAACTTCTTCGGTGTAGTCGAGGGCAAATCCATATCTTAGACAAGAATTCGCGATTTGCAAGCACATACACGCACCCCACATGAGCTGCGCGGTATACTCATAACATGGAAAGACGCGAACATACATACGGTTATGAGGATGCTGCGGGCGTCACGCCGCCGCCCTGGACGGGTCCGGCGGTGGGCCTGATGGACCTCGATGCATTTTTTGCGAGTGTGGAGATGCTCGATCATCCCGAATGGCGCGGAAAGCCGCTCATCGTGGGTGGAGACGCCGAGTCACGCGGCGTCGTGTCCACGTGCTCGTACGAGGCACGTCGCTTTGGCGTGCATTCTGCCATGGCCTCGGCCGAGGCGCAGCGCCTGTGCCCGCAGGCCATTTGGACGCACGGACACTTTGATCGCTACCGTGAGGTGAGCGCGCAGGTCATGGCGATTCTCGCCGACGAGACCCCGCGCGTGGAGCGCGTGTCCATCGACGAGGCCTTTATCGATATCACGCCAGGCCGCTTTGCACCCGAAGACCCGCTGCTGGTTGCGCGGCGTATAAGCGACCGCGTTGCGGCGCTGGGGGTGACGTGTTCCATCGGCGTCGGCTGCAACAAGACTGTGGCCAAAATCGCAAGCGAGCGCGACAAGCCGTTTGGTCTGACCATTGTGCGCCCCGGTACGGAACAGCGCTTTTTGGCTGCGCTGCCGGTATCTGCCATGAGCGGAATCGGGCGTTCGGCCGAGGAGCGACTGCGTCGCATGCGCATCTATACACTCGGCGAGCTTTCACGCGCGCCAGAGTCCACCCTGGCTGCAATTTTTGGCGTGAATGGCGAGCGCATGCGTCAGCGTGCTTTGGGGCTCGAAGTATCCGAGGTCACCGGCCTGGATGACGAACGTGAAGTTAAATCGGTGAGCAATGAGCGCACCTTTGCGAAGGATTTGACTGAGCGTGGGGATATCGAGGCGGCGATTGCGCTGCTGGGAGAGTCAGTGGGACGCCGTCTGCGCCGTCAGGGGCTGACGGGTGCCACGGTAACGCTCAAGCTTAAGTATTCGTATGGCAGCGGGCGTACGGCGCAGCGCCGGCTGCCCCATCCGACCGACGATGAGAACATCTTCGTGGCGGTTGCACTCGAACTGCTCGACAACATCTGGCAGGAAGGCATGCATGTTCGCTTGGCAGGCATCGGCATGAGCGACTTCAACCACCAAGGCGGTATCCAAACTGACCTGTTCTGCGAGATTGATGACCGCGGAGCCCAATCCAGCGACCGCCGCGACCTCTCCGTCGCCATCGACGCCGTCCGAGACAAATTCGGCGACACCGCCCTATCCTTCGGCCGCCAATCCCGCTTCAACGATTAACCGCCTTTGGGCAAAAAGAAAGCCGGGCAGGTGTGGAAAACCGCACCTGCCCGGCGATATGAGTGAGGGTAGCTAAACCCCGTCTCAAATGAGCTACTAGAGGAGGTTGAGGGGGAGCTGGGGGGCGTCGCCCCAGAGCTTTTCTAGGCGGTAGAAGTCGCGGGCTTCGGGAGTGAAGACGTGGACGACAACCGAACCATAGTCCATGAGCATCCAGGTCTTCTGCTCGCGACCCTCGATGGAGAACGGGTGCTCGCCGCAAGCCTCGGCGACCTTCTCCTCGATCTCGTCGACGATAGAATCGACCTGACGGTTATTGGTACCGGTGGCGAGCACAAAGTAGTCGCACACGTCGGAGAGCTCGGTCAGATCGAGCACCTGCACGTCCTCGCCCTTCTTGTCGTAGGCGGCCTGCGCGGCGGCGCGGGCGACATCCTCGGCGGCGACACCGCTCGCGGACAGCGAGGCGGCAGTGCGGTCGGACGTGGCGACGAAGCTCTTGTGCTCCACACCTTCAAGAATCTGCTCGTCGGTCATGGTCTCGTCGGCCATGGAATACCTCTTTCTAGACGCACCCGAGCTAGCGCAGCTGGGCGTAATGGTTGTAAATCGTAATAGCCGTGGGATAAAGATAGCGCCCGGACTGGATCACATAGACCAGACCCTGCGCAAAACAGGAGAAGAACAACTCATCGAGCGTCGACTCCCCCACCATCTTGCGCAGCGCGTGGGCATAATCACCATGGCGGTTGGGTTCGATGGCATCGGCAACAAAGACCACCATATCGAGCGGCGTCATGTCGCAGGCGCCCACGGTGTGACGGTCGACAGCCTGAAAGACCGCCGGCGACAGCTCGGGAAAAAGCTGCGGAAGCTCATAGGCGGCTACCGGGCCATGCAGCAGCGGTGTCGCGGCCGAAGGAGAGCCAGCAACCTTGATGCCGTAGTGCAACGCACGGGCCACGAGCTCGTCATCGGAGAGTACCTTATCCCAGTCGTGAATCAGGCCGGCGGCGGCGGCATCAAAGCGGTCGACGCCATACACCTCGGCCAGATGGAGCGCGGTCTCGGCAACACTCAGCGAATGCATGTAGCGCTTGCGCTTATCCTTCATACGCACATCGAGCAGCTCTTGAATGCGCTTGAGGAGCGCGCGCTCATCGCCCTCAAACTGATCCTCTACCGACAACGTAGACCCCCATCACTCAAAATCTTCTTGACCCAGATCGGCATACAACCCGCGTTTGCGAATATAGCCGAGAACGGACTCGCTCGTAAGATAGCGCACGCTCATGCCACGGGCAACTCGCTTACGAATGTTGGTCGAGCTAATCGCCAGCGCCGGAATCTGGATATAGCGCACATCAAACGGCAGGCCCGACTCTTTAATTCGGGCACGCGCCGTATCGATATCAAAGCCCGGTCGCGTCGCCGCAATAAAGGTAGCAAGCTCAGCAATTCGTTCGGCATCATGCCAGGTCACAATATCGATAATCGCGTCGGCGCCCGTAATAAAGTAGAGCTTTACCTGAGGCGGGTAAAAGTCGCGAAGGGCATGAAGCGTATCGGCCGTATAGGTCACGCCCGGACGGTCGATCTCGAAACGGCTCGCCAAAAAAGCCGGATTCGCAGCGGTGGCGAGGACCGTCATGGCATAACGGTCCTCGGCAGGCGTCACCGGTTTATCGAGCTTAAAGGCGGGAGAGCCGGCCGGCATAAAGAGCACGGCGTCCAAGTCGAGCGACTCGCGCGCCTGCTCGGCGGTAACCAAGTGCCCGTAATGAATCGGGTCGAAGGTGCCACCCATAATGCCAAGCCGAAACTCCTGTCCATCCTTGATAGGCAGCTCGGGCAGACCAATTCCACCGCGCAGCGACATGGCTTACTCGCCCTCCGAGGTCTCGGCATCGCCCGCGGCATCCGCCGCATCGACAACCTCGACGCTCTCATCCACAGCATCGGCCACGTCAATGGCTTCAACGGCAACGTCCTCGTCAGCATCCTCGAGCTCCTCGTACTCCGAGAAGTCCTCGGCGCCCTCAAAGTCAAAGGCGCGCTGGCAAATGCGGACCTCGTCGCCCGCACGGCAGCCGGCCTTCTCGAGCGCGTCGTCAACGCCCATGCGCGCAAACTTATGCTGCAGGTAGATGACAGCTTCCTCGTTTTCCCAGTCGGTCTGGATGACCATACGCTCGATGGCGCGACCGACCACGCGGAAGGCACCGGGCTCTTCCTGAACAATGCGGAAACGCTTCTCACGCTGCAGGCGTCGGCGCTCCCACTCATCGTCGCGCAGATCGACCGGCTCATCGGAGACAGCCAACTCGGCGCGCAGCTTAGCCACCTGCTCGCCGACGGCAAGCATCAACGTGTTGAGGCCGGCGCCCGTCACAGCAGACACGGCAAAGAACATATGTCCATCGTCGAGCGCAGCACGTTTGAGGTCGGCGATCTTGTCAGCCGTGCCCGGCGCATCGCACTTGTTAGCGACGACGATCTGCGGGCGCTCCGAAAGCTCGGCGCCATACTGCTCGAGCTCGCGGTTGATGATGCGATAGTCCTCGACCGGATCGCGATCCTCAAAACCGCCCGTCATATCGACGACATGCATAATGAGTGCCGTGCGCTCGATGTGGCGCAGGAACTGATGGCCCAAGCCCTTGCCCTCGCTCGCACCCTCAATGAGGCCGGGGACGTCGGCAACGACATAGGAGTACTCACCGGCACGCACCATACCCAGGTTGGGCACGAGCGTGGTAAACGGGTAGTCGGCAATCTTGGGTCGGGCGGCACTCATGCGCGCAATAAGCGAGGATTTGCCCACCGAGGGGAAGCCCACGAGCGCGGCATCGGCCATGAGCTTCATCTCGAGCTCAATCCAGTGCTCCT
The DNA here is from genome assembly GCA_902466855.1 of uncultured Collinsella sp. GTDB lineage: Bacteria > Actinomycetota > Coriobacteriia > Coriobacteriales > Coriobacteriaceae > Collinsella. The sequence goes on from CABQSP010000019.1 coordinate 12,613, forward strand.
CGGCCGGTTCGCCCAGCTGGGCGAACGCGGGCGCGCGGCGCACCGAGGTCACAAAGTGCGTATTGCCCAGACCACCGGCACCGCCAGGCGCTACGACAACGCGCTCGCCATCATGCACCAAGTCGGCAATCTCGAACATCGGGGTCTGGGTCTCGGGGTCGAGCTCACGCACCACGGTACCCATGGGAACCTTGAGGATCAGGTCCTCGCCACTCTTGCCGTTGCGGCGGGCACCCTGACCGTGCGTACCGCGCTCGGCGCGGAAGTGATGCTTAAAGCGGTAATCGATCAGCGAAGACAGCTGAGCATCGGCCTGGATGACGACATTGCCGCCACGACCGCCGTCGCCGCCATCGGGGCCGCCCTTGGGGACAAATGCCTCGCGCCTAAACGACATGCATCCGGCTCCGCCGTCGCCGCCGCACACGTTAATGCGGCTGATATCGGTGAACTGTGACAACAGAATCGCCTCCTACAAAAAAGAGGGAGACCCTTGAATCCTAAAACTCAAGTGCCTCCCACATATGTGCTCTATGAAGGGTGAATTACGCGTTCGCGAGCGGGCGTACGCTGACCCTGTGCTTGATACCCTTGTGGAACTCAACGGTACCGTCGACCAGCGCGAACAGCGTGTCGTCCTTACCACGGCCAACGTTCTCACCCGGGTGGATGTGCGTGCCGTGCTGACGGACGAGAATCGTGCCCGTGGTTACCGTCTGGCCGGCATAGCGCTTCGTGCCAAGGCGCTGACCGCGGGAGTCACGGCCATTACGGGAGGAACCGAGTCCTTTTTTGTGTGCCATTGTGTATACCTACTCTTTCGTTACGAGTGTAATCTACTCGGCGACGGGAGCCTCGGCAACAGCCTCAGCCTCTGCCTTGACAGCCTTCTTGGCGCGGGACGTAGCCTGGACCTTCACGATCTTCAGCTTGGTGAGCTGCTGACGGTGACCCTTCAGACGACGATAGCGCTTGCGCTTGTGGAACTTGAAGACCAGCTGCTTCTCGCCCTTGAACTGCTCAACGATCTGAGCGGTAACCTTGGCCTTGGCCAGCTTGTCGGGATCGGTGACGATCTTCTTACCATCGTTGAGGAAGATAACCGGCAGGGTGACCTTGTCGCCCTCATTGCCCTCGATCTTCTCGACGGTGATGACATCGTCGGTGGCGACCTTGTACTGCTTGCCGCCCGTGTTAACGATTGCGTACATGTTTACTTGCCCTTCATGCATCAGTTAGTGCAACAGCCGAATATAGTAGCAGGCGAAAATACCCCCGTCAACGAGTATGTGGAGCAAATCCACAAGTTCGCACAGGTATGGGGCTGACGAGTCGGCCCTCGTCGTCCTCGCATGCTTGATTCTGACGCTCGACATCGTAGGAGCAGATGGTCACGAGGTCTTGCATACCGGTGGAAACAATAGGTGCATCCACGCCCGGGGTCAAGCCCTGCAACAAAACATCAGCAGCAGAAAGCAAAATTTCCGGACGCATGGAGCCCTCGTTGTCGGCATGGGTGTCGAGCATGAGCACCAAATGGTCCGGGCGCTCCCCCGCCGTGAGCTCATAGCCAACGAGCGTGTGATCCAAATCCAAGCGCTTGCTCTTTTTTCCGCGCGCGTAGTCGATGCCATGGCCCGCGCGCAGCGTGTCGATCGCACGATGCACCTCGTCGGCGCTTACGGGCGCCTCGGGGTCCAGATGCAGGTCGATGCGATACGACAGGCTCGTGAGCTGCGCCGTCAACGCCGGCGTGCGCACGTCGATGTACGCCGCCTCGATGGGCGCCAGATCGGCCGGAGATGCCGCAGACAGGCGCTCAAACGCCTCGTCGAGCGCCACGAACTCGGTCATAAACAGGTCATACCACTCGCAGGTCGACGACGTACCAACCGGTAGCGCCGAAGAGAAGCCCACGCGCATGTGCGGAGAGAAGCCCTGCGTGACGGCATAGGGAAGTCCTGCACGGCGCACGATGCGCTCAATGGTATGGATTACTTCGAGATGGCCCAGGTACTTAAGGCGATCGCGCTTGCCATAGCGAACACGAAGTCTAAAGAGCGTGGGGTTGTCGGTCAGGCGCTCACTCATGCGCGATCACCCATCAATACATTCTTGGCGTGGAGCGTGGGGCAGATCCCGCAGCCGGTGCACGACGTGCGGGTGCAGTCAGGAGTCGTGACGCCCTCGAGCGAGCGACGGTACTCGCGCTCGAGGAAGCCGCGCGTGCAGCCGGGGCTCACGTGCTCCCACGGCAGGCGCCAGTCCAACTCGTAGGGCAGGTGCACGAGCTCATTGAGGTCGATGCCGTTTTTGGCAGCAGCTTCCTTCCAGTTATCGAGCGAGAAATGCTCTACCCAGGCGTCAAAGCGAGAGCCCGAGCGCCAAGCATCGATGATGACGGGCGTCATGTCGCGACCGGCGCGGGACAGCGCGGCCTCGATGAGCGACGTCTCGGCATCGTGGTAATGCACGCGGACGGCACGGTTGCGAACGCTCGTGATAAGCAGCTTCTGGCGACGCTTGACGTCGTCGTAGTCGAGCTGCGGGCACCACTGGAACGGCGTGGCAGCCTTAGGGATAAAGACCGAAACCGAAATGGACACCGAGATCGAGCCGCGACGAGCCTTGGGCACTACGGAACGACCGAGCTCCAGCACGTGATCGGCCAGATTGGCGATGGCCACGATGTCCTCGTCGCGCTCGCCGGGAAGGCCCATCATAAAGTAGAGCTTCATGCGGTTCCAGCCGGCCTCGAAGGCCGCCTTGGCCGCACGGTCCAGGTCCTCCTCGGTCACGTTTTTGTTAATGATGTCGCGCATGCGCTGGCTGCCGGCCTCGGGCGCGAACGTCAGGCCGCCCTTCTTTTCGCCGGCAACCGACTCGGCCATATCCACGCCAAACGAATCCAGGCGCTGCGACGGAATAGACACGCGTATACCCGTATCCTCCAGGCGACGGTTGAGCCTGCCGAGCACGTCGCGAATGCAGGAGTGGTCGGTCGTGGAGAGCGAGGTCAGCGACACCTCGTCATAGCCGGTCTTTTCCAGACCCTGAATCACCGACGAGACGATCTGGTCGGCCGAGCGCTCACGCACCGGGCGATACGTCATGCCGGCCTGGCAAAAACGACAGCCGCGGGCGCAGCCGCGCAGGATCTCGATAGACAGGCGGTCGTGGACCAGCTGCGCATAGGGCACGCACGACTGCGACAGCGGATTCGTGGCGCCGAAATCCTCGACGACGCGCTTGTAGACCACGGTCGGCGCATCCTTGCCCTCACGCGGCACGGTGTAGCCATGCGGCGAGCAGGGCTCGTCGTGACAAACCTCATAGAGCGACGGCACGTAGTTGCCGGCAATGGATGCAAGCTGCTCGACAATCTGCGCGCGCGGGACCCCTTCGTCACGCAGGCGGCGATGCAGCTGGCAGGTCTCGAGCAGCGATTCCTCGCCCTCGCCGATGAGGATAACATCGAAGAAGGCCGCGTACGGCTCGGGGTTGTACACCGAGGGACCGCCGGCGATGATAATGGGGTCGTCTTCACCTCGGTCGGTCGCCAACAGCGGAATGCCAGCGAGGTCGAGAGCCTCGAGGAAGTTCGTCACCGCCATCTCGTGCGGCACATGCAGACCGACGATATCAAACGAAGCGACCGGCGCTGCACCCTCGAGCGACAGCAGCGGAATACCCGCCTCGCGCATGGCATCACCCATATCGGGCCACGGCACATAGCCACGCTCGCAGGAGATGCCCTCGGCCTGGTTAAGGATGTTGTAGAGGATGGCGATGCCCTGGTTGGGCAGACCAACCTCGTACACATCCGGGTAGATCAGGCAGCAACGGTAGTCGGCATCGGCCTTGGAAAGCGTGCCCCACTCGTGATCGATATAGCGACTCGGCTTCTCGACCTTGGCGAGCAGCGGCTCAATTAAATGAAAACAGTCTTGGTATGCAACGCGCAACGGAAAACCCCTAAGCAGCGAGATCTGATGCGTCCTGATAGGACGCCATAGGACGGGTAGCGCCCGCGACCGTGGTCACCAGATCGCGAACGCGGGAGAACGTGGCAGTGACCACCTCGTTGGCACGGCTGTAGTCGACATCGCGCTCGTAGAGCGAAACGAGCGCACGGCCCATGCCATAGGTGCCCGCGGCAGCAGTGAGCGCCTTGACGGCAAACCCAATATGCGGCGTCTGCTTGACGAGTGCGCGGGTGACCGCGCGGATCACAAGACCGCCGGCAAGCACGCCCGCGACCTCGTAGCCGCGCTCAGGCTTAATGCCGCGTCCAAAGACGGCAGCGAGCTCAAAGAGCATGCCCACCTGCGCCAGCGCCATAACGGGATAATCGGCGCCCGGCAAAAACACCAGCGCACCGGTCGCCATATTGGTGAGCGCGCACGAGATGATGATACGGTTGGCCGCCGCGATGCGCATGAAGGCAAAGTTCGCCGCAAAAGCCGTTTCCTTGTCGGTGCGATCGAGAATCCAGCGGGCAAGCGTCTCGAGCAGATACGTCTTATCGGTTGCCGCTACCATGCCGAGCATGGGCGTGGACTCCTCGATAAACGGCACCTCCACAGCAGACTCGGCAAGCACGCACACGGGCGCGCCGGCGATCACGAGCTCCTGCACGGCACTCTCCAAGCGGTCGGAACCACACGAGAGCACCAGCACCACATCGGTATCGGTCTTTGGAGCAATTCGCTCCTCCCCCAGACGCTCGACGCGCACAATGCCCGAGGTCGTCTGCGGCACAAAGGCGTCACGCACCGTCTCGGCCAGAAAGCGCGAGGCGGACGAATCCAGATAGACCGAGACGCGCACCGGCGTATCGGAATCCTTCTTAACGGACGCGCCCATCTTAAAAGCGCGGGTCAGCTTATCTACGGGAATTTTCATAGCAAACCCCTCCAGCGGTTACGCGGCGCCCGAACGATGCCGCCATATGGATTGTACGATACCCACCGTCAGCAGCTGAATCATCATCGAAGACGAACCGAAGCTAATAAACGGTAGCGGAATACCGGTAATCGGCATCATGCCGATGCACATGCCGATGTTCTCGAAGGTCTGGAATGCCCACATGCCGACGATACCTACGCACGACAGACGCAGGAACAGCGACTCACACTTAAAGGCGACGCGAATCGTCGAAAAGATCAGCAGCACGTAGAGGCACAGGAGCAAAAAGGAACCGCAAAAACCAAAGGTCTCGGACAGGAAGGCGAAGACGAAGTCGGTGTGGAACTCAGGCAGAAAGCCGCCGGCCGACTGCGTCGCATGGCCCAAACCCTTACCAAAGAAGCCGCCCGAGCCAACGGCGATAAGCGACTGCTGCAGGTTGTAGGCATCGTCCGAATCGGCATTATCGGGGTCGATAAAGACCGTCAGACGGTTCATCTGATACTGCTTGATGAGCACATCGTGGCCGAGCAACGAATCAAAGACCGAATCGAGCGCCAGAACGAGGGCCACCAGGCCCACGAGCAGGGCCAGGGTCGACAGCACCCATTCGCGGCGTGCACCGCTCATACAAATGACGATGGCGCCCGAAACCAGCACGACCAGGCCCGAGCCCAGGTCGCCCATGGCAACGACGGCCAAAAACGGAATGGACAGCATGCCGCAGAGCTTGACGTAGTCGCGAACGGTATCGATGCGACCGTTATACTGCGAGCCAAGCGTAGCAATAAAGAAGATGGTGATGAGCTTGGCAAGCTCAACCGGCTGGAATGTCAAGCCGATACCGGGAATCTTGATCCAGCCCGTCATGCCCAGACCGCCCGTATAGGACAGACCCGGAATCTTGGGCGAGAGGATCACGATCAAGTCGATGACGAGCAACGCCGTCGAGAAATTGGAAATACCGCGCAGATCGGTACGCCAGACCAGCACCGCCAGCACCGCTCCGATGCCAATTCCCAGCAGATGGCGTGAGAACGAGGCATCGGCCTTAAACTGCGAAGCCGACCAGATAATGATGGCACCGTAGGCGACGAGCGCCACTGTAGCCACGAGCACACCGATATGCACCTTTTGGCGAAACGTGCCGCGCGAGGCCGAAAGTTGCTTGTTGACGCGGTCCAGGCTGCTGCGAGAGCCGGTCTTGGTTGAACGGAACAGATCCGCCGGAGAAAAATCCATCGCAACCTCCTATCGAACCGAAGAATCGCCCGAGGCCGAAGAGGTATCGGGCTCGTCATAAATCACGCCGAGCACGTCGCGCACGACATGCATCGCGGTATCTGAGCCGCCGCCGCCCTGCTCCAGGACAGTAGCGATGACATACTTGGGATCATCGGCCGGTGCATAGGCGCAGAACCACGCGTATTCGTCCTCGCCACTTTTCTCGCCCGTGCCCGACTTGCCGTATACCTGCGGCGTCAGGGTGCCAAAGTGAGCCGCCAGGGACGTCGATGCCGTGTAAATCACGTCGTGCATGCCGTTGCGAACAAGAGTCAAATCCGAATCGCTGTTGATCTTGGCCTCCAGGCGCTTCTTCTTGCCCTTGCCGTTGTACTTATAGGCATCGCCGTCGCCATCGCGCGACACGGCAGACAAAAACACGTGAGGCACGTACTGTTTACCGCCGTTGGCAAGACCCATATAGGCGCACGCCATCTGCAGGGGCGTCACCAGGATGTCACCCTGACCGATAGCAATGTTGGTCATATCGCCGGCATTCCACTTGCGGTCCTCGGCAGAGGCGTCGGTGAAGTACGACTCTTTCCACTCGGCATCGGGAATACGGCCCGCGCCCTCACTCGGCAGATCGATACCGCAGGTCTTGCCTAGACCCCAGCGACGAAAGACCTCCTGCAGGCCCTCGGGATGTTGCTCGTCATAAAAGAACGCCTTGCCCATGTCGTAGAAGACGGGGTCGCACGAGTTGGCGATACCCGACTGCAGCGTCATGGTGCCGTGGCCGGAATGCAGCCAGCAGTACTTGCCCCACGACTTGCCCAGACCCGTCCAATAACCCGTGCAGTTGGTCGTCTGCCCGGACGTGTAGGTTCCAAACTCAAGACCGGCCAGTGCCGAGAGCGGCTTGATGGTCGAGGCCGACATGTACTGTCCGCTAATGGCGCGGTTGAGCAGCGGGTGCGAACCCTTGTCATCATTGAGCTCGGTCCACACGTCATTTGAGACGCCGCCGACAAAGATGGACGGATCGAACTTGGGCTGGCTCGCCATGCCCAGGATCTCGCCATTGTTGGGATCGAGACACACTACAGCGCCGTTGCCGGCATTGCTGTAGCCAGTGGTCTTGGCAAGCTCGATAGCGCTCGCCAGCGCCGTCTCGCAGGCCTGCTGGATCTTAAGGTCGAGCGTGAGCTTAATGTCGGAGCCGGCCTTCGCGGGCACGGCGCCGGCCTGACCGGTCACATTGCCCGAGGCATCGACCTTGACGGTCTGCTCGCCACGAATACCCTGCAGCAGGTTTTCGTAGTAGCTCTCAACGCCCGCCTGGCCCACGATATCGCCCGACTGGTACGTAATCTTGCCAGCAGAAGCATCATCATCGCCAGAGGTTTTCTTATTCTGGGCCTCGAGCTGCTCGGAGGTAATGGTGCCGGTATAGCCCAAGATATGGCATGCCGTCTCGCCGTATGGATACTGGCGCTCGGTACGCTCGGCAATCTTGACGCCCGGGAACTCGCCGGCATGCTCCTGAATATAGGCAACCGTGGAGCGACGGACGTCCGTCGCGATGGTATGCAGGCTCTGAGCGCCCTCTGTATTGTCCTGAATATTGCGAAGGACCGCCACATAAGGCATTCCAAGCACGTTGGCAAGATGGCGAACCAGAACCTCATCCTCGGCAAGGTCGCGGTAGGCCACGACAGCAAGTGAGGGACGGTTCTGGACAAGCGCCACGCCATTGCGGTCGAGGATGCGGCCGCGCACAGCGGGAGTGGTAACGGTGCGAGTCTGATTACTATTGGCCTGCTTCTCGTAATAGTCCGACGAGACCATCTGCATGCCCCACAGCTTGACGGCGAGCGCCGCAAACATCGCGCCCACACCCGTGGTGAGGATGGAAAAGCGGCCCTTAAAGGCGGTCGCCGCGGTATTGCCCTCGCCCTCGGTGGCGCGCGGGGCCGTTCCATGCTGCGTATCGTAGGTAAAACGGGAATCGCCGCGACGCATGATGACCAGCGCGACCACGATGGCCACAACCAGCACGATACCGGCGATAATAACCGTCAACTGGGAAGACATCTACGGGCCTCCCCTATTTGAGCTTGCGGGTCTTGGGCTTAAAGCGCATACCCGCCTGGCGTCCGCCACGTGCGGAGAATCCATAGCCGGACTGCGGCACGACGCCGGACATCAAAAACGGAATGGCAACCAGACCCGTCAGGATCGAGGACGGCAGCGCATGGCCGAAGATCGCCACGACAAAGCTCGTCTCCAAACCCATAAACAGCAAGATGATGCTGTAGATCACATTAATGACGAGCGCAAAGGCGCCCACGGTGACGCCGCGCGCACTCGGGGTACCGCCCGTCTGACCGACGGCGCTGTGCACCAGGGCAAAAGAACCCACGGTCAGCAGGAGCGACATAACGCCCACCGGCACGGCAGCGGACAGGTCATAGAACAAGCCGCTGCAAAAACCGCACACGACGGCACGGGTCGGGTCGCCCGAGAACACGCTTAGGCACACCAGGATAATCATGAAGTTGACGCGACCGCCCGCAATGGAGATCTGCGGTGCCAGGCCTGCCTGCAGCAGCACGCACACGATGGCGGCGATCACAAACGTGCGGGAGCTCATCCCCTGCTCGTGTAGATCCATGGACATGCCCCCTATTCGCTCGAGCCGGAATCGGTCGTTTCGGACGTGTCGGAACTGTCATCCGAGCTCTCGTCCTTCGTCTTGGTCGCAGCGTCGCGCGACGTTCCCTGCGGCGTGCTGTTGGCCGTACTCACGTCCTCATCCGAGGCCGACTGTTCGTCGGTCAGCGAGGTGATGACCAGCACTTCCTCGTTGTTCTCGGCCGTCGTCTGGGCGCGCACCACAATGGTGTAGTACACATCGTTTGCCGATTTCTCAACCGACGAGACGGTGCCGAGCGGAAGGCCCTTGGGGAACACGCCACCGATGCCAGAGGTCACGATGATATCGCCAACCTTAACGTCGGAGTCGACGCTCACGTACTCAAGACGCAGCGTGCCGTCAGCCTGACCCTGCAGCATACCCTGGGCGCGCGTGTCCTGCACCATGGCGGACACGCCGGAGTTCTCGTCGCCAATCAGGCGCACGGTCGACGTTTTGGCCGAAACCTCGATAATCTGGCCGATAACACCGGCCGAACTCGTCACGGGCATGTTGATGGTAAGGCCGTCGGCAGAGCCCTTGTCGATGGTAACGGTCGAGGTCCAGGCATCGCCGGAGGCACCGACAATACGAGCTGCGGTCGATTTAAGGTTGTAGGTCGACTGCAGGCCGACCAGCCCTTCCAGACGCTCAGCGGTCTTTTGAGCCTCGGAGAGCTCAGCAACCTTAGAGGTCAGTTCCTCGTTTTGCTTCTTGAGTTCGTCGAGCGTGTCCTGCGACGCCGTAAGGTTAGAGAACACGTTGCCGATCGCATTGAAGGGAGCCGCCACAGCCGAACCCACAAAGCGCACCGGCGAGGTAATCGTCGTTACGCCCGAACGCACGGCATGAATCGGCCCTGCCTCGCCCTCGCGGATGTAAAACGTGAGCAGCAACACCGAAATCAGGCTGAAAACAATCAACGGGCGCATACCCGTTGATTGTCGCTTGGTATTCAGATTTGAGGAGAAACCCGAAGATCGTGCCAAATGGAATCCACCTTTTGGAAATTAAGCATTGGTCTGGACGAAGCCGCCATCAAACGCATTGGCCTCGAGCACGCGGGCGCAGCCGTTAACGACGTTATCGAGTGCTGTGGGGCTGACGTTGACCGAAACGCCGGTCTCATCGCGCAGGCGCACGTCGAGACCGCGCAGCAGCGCGCCGCCACCGGTCAGCAAAATGCCGTAGTACATAAGGTCCGAGGCGAGATCGGGAGGCGTGGCATCGAGGGCGTCCTTGACGGCCTTGGCCATCTCGTCGAGCGGCTTGTTGAGCGCGCGACGAATCTCCTCGCTCTCGATGCGCACGGTCTTGGGCAGACCGGTGATCACGTCGCGGCCGTTGACCTCGACGTCGAGCTCGTCCTTGAGCGGCACGGCGGAGCCGACCTTGATCTTGATGTCCTCTGCCGTACGCTCGCCGATGGCCAGGTTGTAGGCATCGCGAACGTGCGTGAGGATAGCCTGGTCGAACTCGTCACCGGCAATACGGATGGACTGCGAGACGACGATGCCGCCCATGGCGATAACAGCGACCTCGGTGGTACCGCCGCCGATATCGATGACCATGGAGCCGGTGGGCTCCTCGACGGGCAGGTCGGCGCCGATAGCGGCGGCCATGGGCTCCTCGATCAGGTAGGCCTGGCGAGCGCCGGCCTGGATCGTGGCCTCAAAGACGGCGCGCTTCTCGACCGACGTGACACCGGAGGGAACGCAGACGACAACGCGCGGACGCGGGGTCCACGGATAGCGCTTCTCGGAAGCCTTGTCGATAAAGTAGCGGAGCATGGCCTCGGTAACATCGAAGTCGGCGATGACGCCGTCCTTCAGGGGACGAACGGCCACGATGTTGCCGGGCGTACGGCCGAGCATGCGCTTTGCCTCGATACCGACCGCCAGGATGCGCTCGTCGTTCTTGTCGATGGCGACAACAGAGGGCTCGCGAATAACGATGCCCTTGCCGCGCACGGAGACAAGCGTATTTGCGGTGCCGAGGTCGATGGCAAGATCGCCCGCATAGCTACCGAAGAACATATCCATCAAAGAAAACAACGCAACTCCTGATGTGTTGGATGATTGCTGGAAAACTACTAGCTCATCATACTAGCGCAAGCCCGGCACCTCACTTGCGGTGAAGCGCCGGGCAAAGCTAAATCCCATAAGGTCACTACTGGTTGTCAGCAGCCGAGAAATCCATATCGAGCGAGGAAACGGCCCAGCCGATATGGTTGTCGGAGCGCACGAATTTGACGGTGTACTCCTGCTCGCCGCCCTTGGACAGCGATGCCTTCACCTTAGCGGTCGTCTCGGTCATGGACTGATCCATGCCTTCGACGGACACAGTGGCACCCTGCGGAATCGAGGAGATGATCATCGACTTAGCGTCCTCGGACAGGCTCGAGGCCAGGCAAGACTCGGCCTTTGCCGTGTCACCGTCGCCGGCAGCCTGGAACAGATCGGAAACGACAGACTCCTGGGACGGGAAACCAAAGCCGCGCGTGTAGGCAAAGCCCAGACCGCCCACGGCGATCAAAATGAGCAGAAGCAGCACGATGAAGACTTTGAGACCCGTGTGGCGGTGGCGACGACGGACCTTGGCCTGCTTACGATCCTGACGGTCCTGCTGGACCATCTCGGACTCGGACAGCGTAAAGAAGCCGGTGTCCGAGGGATCGGGCATAAACTGACCGGTCGCGCCCGTAGGATCGAGCGGATCGACGGCAGGAGCGTCCATCGCGGGCGCCGGAGCCGTGGCCATAGCCGTCTGGGCAGACAGTGCGGCAAGCGAATCGTGCACGCGGGCAAGCTCGTCGGCCTGCTCGGAGGTGAGCTGGTAGATGCCATCGGCAGTAGCGGCGTTAAAGGCGTCGAGTGCGTCGGAGGGGCGGCCGGCGGCAGAAAGCGCCTGACCCATGCCGGCGTTGAGTGCACGCGTATCGTCGCGGGGGCCGGCAAAGTCGATAGCCGTGCGGTAGGTCTCCACGGCATCCGCCGGACGGCCGAGCTTAATGAAGCAACGACCGAGCTCGCCGAGTGCGGCGGCAGGAGCCGGATTGGCGCCGTCGATGGCAGCCTGACGGAAGGCAGTACCCGCGTTGGCATAGTCGCCCGACTGGAACAGCGCGTTACCCAGGCCCAGATAGGCCTTGAACGGCGTGGCATAGGAAGCGTCCTGCGTAGCAGCAGAGAACGCCTGGGCGGCCGTCGTGTAGTCGCCCACGGCGGCGAGTGCCTTGCCGCGGTTGGTGAGCAGCGCGCCGCGCTTGCCATAGGTGCCGTCGTTGAGGGCGGCGGCATAGGCCTCGGCGGCCTCGGCATACATGCCCAAGTGCATCAAGGCGTTGCCACGAAGGTGATCGGCCTCGCCCATAATCTCATCGGGAGTTTTTGCCGCCCCAAGCATCTGGGCTGCAGCGGAAAAATCACCCGCGCGGTAAGCGGCGCGGCCCTGTTGGATCAGCTGGCTATTCAAGGAAGTCCCCTTTACTCGTGAACGATCTCGACATGGATGATCTCGTCGCCGGCACGCAGCTGCGAAATCACATCGAGACCCTCGACCGTGGTACCAAAGACGGTGTAACCGGAATCGAGGTTATGCTGGGCACCCAGGCAGAAGTAGAACTGCGAACCCGCGGAATCGGGGTCCATGGAGCGTGCCATGGCAAGGGCACCATCGACATGGCTGTTGCGCGGATTGGTGGCAAACTCGCCCTTGATGCAGTAGCCGGGGCCACCGGTACCGGGCATGCCATCGGGGCCCTCAAGACCGGCAGCGACGTCGGCGCCGGACATATCGCGGGTATTGGGGTCGCCGCCCTGAATGACGAAGCCGGGAACATAGCGATGGAACTTAAGGCCATCATAGAAACCCATCGTAGAAAGCTCGCAGAAGTTCGCGACATGAATGGGAGCGCCCTCGCCGTCAAACTTGACCTTGATGGTACCCTTCGACGTCTCGATAACGGCGCACTCGTCGCCGGCAAGCTGATACTCGGGCGTGTAGAGCTCTTTCTTAAACCCAAACATGTGGTTCCTTCCTCGTGCGTTTAAAGCATATTTGTACGAATTGTAGCAATAAGCATGCGCTTACATCAATTGCGCACGTAGGTTATGCCGACTATGGCGAACTAATTTTAGGAACGCTGCTGCGGCTTCCAGGAGCCCACGTTGGCGTCGTACTGATTCAGCGCGCTGTTGCCGCCCTGTGCGATGGGCGCCAGGATCTCGCTTTGGTGGGAACTCATCGACTCGCCATCGGGAATGGCCAGCGAGATATCCCAGCTCTGGCAGATCACGTCGACGCGCTCGTACATCCACTCGGCAAGCTGCTTTAAGTGGGCGATGTCGTCCGCATAGACCGTATCGTCCTGATACTTAAGGTTGTTGAGCTCATCTTGCGTCTTTTTAATCTGATCGCGCAGGGCGTAGGCACTCTGCGACAGCTCCTGACGGGTGGACAGCGGCGTTTGGAGATAGCCGTTGTTAAAGGAATCGATGACCTCGCCGATCTGGTCCTCGTCACCGTAGGACACGATGGTCTGATACAGACCGTCGAGCCTGGAATAGAGCTGATCATCGGTCAGCACGGTTTCTTCCTGGACCACCTCGGCAGAATCGTCCTGCTTGGTATCGTCCTCAGTGGCCTCGCCCTTTTGGCGCGTGGGGAAGGTGGTTTGTGCAGCTTGGCCAAACTGGTCGCAGAAGCCAGGCATGACACCCATGGGATCGGCCGTCACGAACCAATAGGCACCGCCGCAAACGACGGCAAGTACCGCGATGACGATGAGCGGCTTGGGAATATGACGCTTATGCTTGTGATAGGCGTCCTCGTCGGGGTGCACCTTGCGCTTGGGTTTTTGAGCATCGTCGTGCAGGGAAACGGGCGTGGGAATATCGACCTTGGGGATACCGAAATCCTTATCGAAAGCCGGCAGCACGCAGGTCTCGTTAGGATCGGCGGCGTCCGAAAGAACCGCGGCAGCCGAGGCGGGCGCATGAGGCACCTCGGTATCGATCTGCTCTTGCGTTAGGCGCGGAAAGCCCGCCGTGCGGCCCGCTGCCAGGTCGGATGCGGCCGCGTCCTCGGAGAGGATACCCGGAGCGGGGCGTCCGCATTTTGGGCACGTACGATCATGCGGAGAAAGACGGGCACCGCAGCCCTCACAGAACACGAACTCGGTGTGCTCGGGACCATCGCCCGGACCCACATAGGCGTTGCAGTAGGGGCAGAACGAGGCGCCGTCCTCGATAGTCTTAAGGCAATGCGGGCAGATCACGGCATCCTCTTTTCGAAGCAATTCAAACAATCGAGGTTAGAGCATAACATCGCCACGGCCCCACAGGAACAAGGCACCAATTCAACATCGCCAGGGCGCGTAGCTACTTCTTCTTTTTGCTTGGCATCGAGACTTTGATGCCTTGGGCGGACTTGGTCACGCGAGAGCGCTTGGCTCCGGTACTCCTCTTTTTCTTGGGCTGGGCCTGGGCCACGCCCTCGAGTGCGCGGGCCTCGGCCTCGCGAGCGGTGCGATCTTCGCGGCGCTGCGCCATGTCGGCGGCGACGCGCTTGGCAAAACGCTCGGCCGTCGAACCCGTCGAGCTCACCTTGCCGCCACCGCGACCCAGGTGGACGCGCACACCACGGCCAAAACCAGTTGCGGTATGACGACGACGCGGCTTGAGCGAATCCATCATCGTGGCGAGCTTAAAGAACACCGAGCAGGTAAAGACCACGATGACAGCCAAGATAACCATCTGGCCCATCGACAGGTTGGCAATAGAAAGCAGCTCCGGGAATCCGATAACGCCCACCAGGATGCCGGCGACTACAAACACAAAGAGCACCACACGTAAGGGTGTGAGCGGCTGCGAGATGCGCCAGATCAGGCTGACGCTCGCCGCGCACGACGTAAGCAGGCACATCGTAGACAGCGTGAGCTGGCTAAAGCCAAACACGCGCGCCACAAAGATATCGAGCGCCGCAGCCAAAATGACCGCAATCGACGCCGGCAGCGCCCGCTTGAGCACGTTCGTCAGGAACGACCCCTTCACGCGAGCATTGTTGGGCTCCAGGCCCAACACAAAGCCCGGCGCGCCGATGCAGAAGAAGTTAATGAGCGTCATCTGGATGGGCTCGAAGAGGTACGGCGGCAGCGCGATGCACAGCGCCGCCAGGCCCATCGAGAACAGCGTCTTGGTCAGGAACAGCGACGCCGAACGCTGCAGGTTGTTGATGGAGCGACGGCCCTCGGCCACCACGGCGGGCATCGAGGCAAAATCGTTGTCGACGAGCACGATCTCGGCCACGTTGCGCGCGGCATCGGAGCCGGCCGCCATGGCCACGGAGCAGTCGGCCTCCTTGAGCGCCAGCACGTCGTTGACGCCGTCGCCCGTCATGGCCACGGTGTGCTCGCGGCGCTTGAGCGCCTGCACGAGCTCGCGCTTCTGCTGCGGGGTCACACGACCAAAGACATGGTAGCGGTCCACTGCGGCATCGAGCTTGGCCGGCGTATCGAGCGTCGTGGCGTCCACATAAGCGTCCGCCCCCGGCACGCCCACCACGCGCGCGATCGACGACACCGTACGCGGGTCGTCGCCACTGATCACGTTGAGGGTCACGCCCTGCTCGTTAAAGTAGCCAATAGTCTCGGCCGCCGAGGTACGAATCTCGTCGCGGATGGTCACAAAGCCCACGGGCTCGGCCTCGCCCACCATATCGCCATCGGGCGTAAAGCCGTCCACGCGCGCCACCACGAGCACGCGGCAGGTATCGGCAAGCTCGGCGACACGATTCTCGACCTGCGAAAACACACGATCAGAGAGCACAAACTGCGCGGCACCCATCACGTAGGAGCCCTGCGCAAACGAAGCGCCACTCCATTTTTTAGACGACGAGAATGGAATGACCGACAGCGGCTCAGACACCTCGACCGGGCGATCGGCGTAATAGTTGAGCAGCGCCTGGCAGGTCTCGTTGGCATCGGCCGAAGTCGCACGTGCCACGTTAGCCAGAGCAAAATCGAGCACCGTGGTATCGACGGGAACGGCCGCCTCGTCGGAGTCGGCGCCTAGGCTCACGCCCTCAACCGGCAGCGGATACGTGCCCTCGACCTCCATGCGGCCCGACGTGATGGTGCCCGTCTTGTCCAGGCACAGCACGTCGACGCGCGCGAGCGTCTCGATGCAGTAGAGCTGCTGCGCCAGCACCTTGCGGCGGGCCAGGCGCACCGTGGCGATGGCGAGCACCGACGAGGTCAGCAGCACCAGGCCTTGCGGGATCATGCCCAGCAGGGCGCCCACCGTGGACAGCAGCGCCGACGAAGGCACATGACCAGCCAACAGCTCGGAGAAGCACCACGAAAGCGCGCTATCGCCCGGGGTTCCCGCGGCATCCCACAGCTCGCTCACACTCGAGGCAAACAACGCCAAACCGAGCGGGATCATGATAATGCTCGCAAAGCGCACGATGGCGTTAAGCGCGTTCATGATCTTGGAATTGACCTTTTTGACGTACTTGGCCTCGTTATTAATTTTGGCCACGTAGTTGTCGGCGCCGACATGGATCACGCGGGCGCGCAGCAGGCCCGAGTCGATAAAGCTGCCGCTCATGAGCTCGGAACCGGGCTGTTTCTTAATAAGGTCGCTCTCGCCCGTCAGCAGGCTCTCGTTCACGAGCGCCTCGCCGGAAACCACCACGGCGTCAGCGGGAATCTGGTCGCCGCGCCCCAGGCGGATGATGTCGTCGAGCACGATCTGGTCCAAGTCGAGCTCCACCTCGGCACCGTCGCGCACCGCGATGGCCTTCTTAGAGGTCAGCAGCGTGAGCTTATCGACCATCTTCTTGGACCGCATGGATTGAATGACGCCAATAGCGGTATTGAGGAACACCACAAACAGGAACGTCAGGTTCTTAAACGAACCGGTCAAAATGACCAGGAACGCCAAGATCACGTTGATCAAATTGAACAGCGTGCAGAGGTTCTCGATGATGAGCTCTTTGACCGACTTGGTCTTGAGCTCCATGTTGCGGTTGATCTTACCGGCGGCGATGCGCTCCTCAACCTCGGCGGTCGAGAGTCCGCGCTCGATATCCGTTGCTGCCATACCACGTCCCATCACGTCGCGTCGGTATAAGAAAAACCGCCCGGACCATGCGAGGTTCGGACGGTCTTACGTTCGATGGTGCCCCGTCTGCCTAGATTCTAGAACCGAGATCTGCGCCGTTGGGACCGTCGTGCTGCTCAGGATACCACGGGCGGCGTAGCAACACCTTTTCTCGAGAAAAAACCCGCCCGGGATAACCAGAGCGGGCCGCGGCTAGCGCCCGTTGATGCTCACGAGGCACAGGCCGATTGTCGCCACGGTGCCGCCGAAGAGCGCGCCGAGGACGAAAGCCAGCGCGATCATGCTAGTACGGGTTGCCGTCGGTGACGCAGACTTGGAGTCGGTCGAGCGGCTCGCCGTAGAAACCGGCGTAGTCGTCGCCGCCGTAGGTGGAGCCGTCGTCGCACACGGTGTCGAGCCATCCGGCGCGCGCGGTGGTCTGCGAGCGATACCACGCCTGCTTGTACTCCTCGCCGCCCGGGGTCACGTAGTACATGCGCACGCCGTCGATGGTGTGGCCGGCGATGCCGGCGCAACCGTTCACGGTATCGTTGCGGTCGCCCTTGGAAACATAGTCAAGCCAGCCGTCCTCGATGGTGTGGACCTGATACTTGAGCGTGCCGCGATCGACTCGGGCGCAAAGGAGGTCGTGCTGTCGGCACGGGTAGCCCGCGAAGCCGTTGTCCCCGGCGCCGAAGTCGGTCACCTCGTCCAGCCAGCCGCCGCCCTTGAGGTGGAGGGAGTAGTGGACGGGGATGCGCTTGCCAGATGCCTTCGTGAAGCCGCCGGATGCCGCCTGAGAGGGCTTTGCCGCGGCAGGCTTAGCGGCGGTGGAGGGGGCGGGCGCCTTGCCGCCCTTCATCGCGTCATACCACGCCTGAGCGCGCTGCATGTAATGGTCGCGCTGGGAGCCCGCAAGCTCGCCGGGGCAGGCCGTGGCGCTCCAGTAGCGGTGCGGGAACACGTTCTTGCACCACTCGGGGCGACCGAGGCCGTAGTACAGGCACAGGGCCGCGACAAGGTGAGCGCCGCTCTCGATTGCCTTCTCGTGGACGGTCCACGGGTTGCTGCCGCTGTTGGCGTGCTCAATCGAGATGGTCGTGTCGTTACCGCGTCCGGTGCCGATCCCGTCGCCGCAGGCGTAGGCGCGGTCGGTGTCGTTGACGTGCTGCACGATGTGGCCGTTGCGGTCGACCGAGTAGTGCGCCGAGCAGCCGTTGGCACCCCAGATGCCGTTGCACTGGCTGGCGTTGAGGTCGCCGGCCATGTGGTGGATGGTCACGCCCTTGATGCCGAACGGGCGGCCTGCGGAGAAGTTGCGCCCCAGAAGCTTGTACTCGTCCGGTTGGACGTTTGCGAAGTCTGCCATGTTAGTCCTCCTTGATGTCGCCGAGCGCGAGTAGCGCATCGAGCCATTTGTCCGTGATGCCGACCGATTTGAAGGCCGCATAGGCCACCTGCACGCCGCCTACCGCGGCGAAGATGGACGTAACCCATGCCGAGGGTTCGGTCGGGACACCGCCCGACATGGCCGTGAGGGCGCCGCATCCTGCCGAGACGGCGATGGCCGTCCAGCGGGCCACGTTGCCCGTCATCGCCTTCGTCTTGATGGCCTGCACGATGTACGGCACGACCAGGACCGTGCACACCGTGAGGCCCGCCTGGATCTCATTCATTCGATTGCTCCTATCTGTCGGATTCCTTGCTGTAGATCAGGTCGACGCGGTCGCAGATGTGGTCGACCTTCTCCGCCATGCCCTGACTCCTCGCCTGGCTGTGCGCCAAGTCGGCGTGCAGCACCTCGTTCGACGTGACGACTGACTCCATGAGCGTCTTCATCGCCTCCATGAGGCTGTTGCTGCGCTCCATCTGCGCGGCGGTGCGGCCCTCCATCTCGGACCGCTCGCGGTCGCGCTGCGCGCGCTCGTCGACCTCCGCCTGCTTGCGCTCCTCGCGCTTCAGGTCGATGCCGAACTTGCGTTCGTTCTGCCTTTTGTATTCATCCAAAAACTGGCGGCCGAAGTAGAACGCTATGAGGCCGAGAAGGACGCCACCGAGCCATCCCGGCCCATATGGCGCAAAGAGCTTGAGCACTTCCATCCTGAGCGCCCTCCTTCCGCCTATTCGGCCGTGTACTCCTCGCCGGTGATTTCCTTGTACTCGTCGGCGGTGATCCATTTGCACTCGACAGCCTTGTAGACGCGCGCCTTGCTCCAAAGGTCTTTGTCGTAGTACTTCTTGACCTTCGCGAAGTGCTTGGAATGCTCAACGGTTTTCTTCGTAGCCATTACTGGTCACCTCCCACGGTCATGAGCAGGTAGTCGATGTTCGCCGTGTTGGTCTCGGTCTGCGTCGGCTGGGACGCCTGCTCGCGCATCTGTTCGAGCAGCGCCGGGAGGTCGGGCACCTCGC
Organism: uncultured Collinsella sp.; assembly: GCA_902466855.1. Lineage (GTDB taxonomy): Bacteria > Actinomycetota > Coriobacteriia > Coriobacteriales > Coriobacteriaceae > Collinsella. The sequence goes on from CABQSP010000019.1 coordinate 31,960, forward strand.
CGTTGGCGTAGGCGGCGAGCGCGGAGGTGTAGGCGAGCTTTCGCGCCTTCCGCTCCACGTACTCGTCATCGTCGATAACGCCCGCGTCGTGTCCATGCGGACTCCTTCCTTATCGGGGAATGTGCCGCCATCGTATTAGCGCCGTGAGATTGCCTGGCCGTTTGGGCGGGCGCGAAGAAAGAAGGCGCGCCGCAGCACGCCTTCGCTGTCTTGGTTATTTCGTTTTCGACCCGTCTAGGCCGCCGTTTTGAGTTGCCGCCCTTCCGCTATGGCGAGGGCGTTCCGCCCGAATCGTCTCTCGGGCTTGATTGCATTGAGCAACCCCCCCCCGCGAGATTTTCGAACAGGCTG
>CABQSP010000020.1:0-30924 GCA_902466855.1 uncultured Collinsella sp.
AAGAGGCGTGAGCGCCCCGAGCGCCTGACCGGTGAGGCCGAGACGCCTGAGGTCGCTCTTCCCGAGGTACATCTCGCCGAGCGCCGAGCCGTAGGTCACCGATGCCGTGTATCCGCCCGCCCCCTGGCTGTACTGGGTGGCCCCTGCCATGGCGGCGGGGGCGGAGAGCACGCGGTTGACGAGCAGGCAGCACACGGCGGGCGCGGCGCGGTCGAACGCCGGGCACGCCCCCTCGGTGTACTCGCCGATTCGGTCCTCGAATGCCGCGAGCATCAGGTCCGATGCGTCCTGCAGCAGCACCCCGGTGCGGGCCTCGTCCGCGGGCTCGCCGTAGCGGGCCTTGTAGTCGTCCACGCTGGCGAGCGCGGCCATGGCTACTCGGCCTCCATGATCCCGGCGTCGACGAGGGCCTGCACGACCTTCGCGACGGTCGGGCTGGCGCCGGGGTTGGCGACCTTCTTTGGCACGACGAGCGGCTTGCCGTCGGGCGAGACGAGCGCCACGTGCTGCGGGAGGATGCTGGACGCCTTGCCCACGTCCTCCACGATGAATTTCTGGACTAGCTGAGCCATCTCGGTACCCCCTAGGCGCTCTTGAGGACGGCGAAGGCCTTCGGGTCGAGTACCGCGTATGCCAGGACGGCCTCGGTGCGGTAGGCGATCTGGTTGTAGCCCTTCAGGTCCTGACCGGTGTTGTCGGGGTCGCCGTACTCGATGACCTCGGCGGTGATGTCGCGGACCATGCCCCACTTGATTGCGGAGAAGTCGCCCATGATCGCGGAGACCTTGGTCGGGGTCTTGGCGAGACGGCCGTTCACGGTGCCGGACACGGAGGCGGGGATGCCGTCGAGGTTGCCCACGTTGAGGGAAAGCGGCACCTCGGGGTACAGGCGCTGCCCGGTGGCGGGCACGCGCAGCTTGCGCAGCTCGGAGGCGAACTGGCGGCTCATGGCGATGCCGTTGATGCCGTAGTCGAGCAGGGCGTCGGAGAGGGAGTCGATGTCGTCGACCGGGGAGTCGGTCTTGGCGACGCTGTGGACGTCCTTGTCAGCGGTCAGGGCGGTGTAGCCCGTGAGGCCGAGGCCGGTCTTGGGGTTGATGGCGTGGTAGACGATGTAGTCGAGCGCGCGGCCCGCGGCGGCGGTCTGGTCGGCGATGATGTTGGAGATGATCTCCAGCTGGTTGTCCTCGTCGGCCCACTTCAGCTCGTCGGAGACGCGCGTGGTCGTGACGATCTTGGCGCGCTTTGCGACCACGGGGTCGGTGGAGATCTCGGAGCCGGACTTCTTGCCGCCCTCGGCGACGACCTCGGCCTCTGCGGTCGGGTTGAACACGAGGTAGGTCGTGTCCGCGAACTTCTGCGGGGTGCTGGGGCTCAGCGTGGCGATGGTGGAGGTGTCCTTCACCTTGCCGATGATGGTGGATACCACTCTGGACGGCAGCTTGATTTTCTGGGTGTCGTTTGCAGCCATTTCTGTGCCTTTCTTCGGGTTTGGCTTACTTCAGGAGGCGCTTGGCGAAGTCTCGCAGCGCCTCGTCCCCGCCCTTGCCGCCCTTGTCGAAGCTGCCGGGCTTCTCCACTCGCGGCGCGGGCTTTGTCTTGAATGCGGCGAGCATCTTGTCGCACCATGCGGCCATGCTCTCCTCGTCCTCGCCGACGATGAGCTCGGCGGGGACTCCCTTCTCCTGCGCGACCTTGGCGGCGGTCTTGGCTCGCGCCTCGGCCTTCTCCTTGGCGTCGAGTCGCTTCTCGAGCTCCGCGACCTTCTCGTCGGCGGTCTTCTTCGCCTGGTTGGCCTCGTCGAGTGCGCTTGCCGCGCTCTTGTTGGCCTTGGCCTGCTTCTCCCACTTGCGGGAGTGCGCCTTCTCGGCCTCGTAGAGCGCCTCGTAGTCGGGCTCCTCGCCCCCGGTCGGCTCCGTACCGCCCGTGGGCTCCGTGTTGGTCTCTGCTGCCATGTCTCGTCCTTTCCCGGACCGTGCGGCCCGTCGGGCCAGCCGTGCGGCCGAGCCCCTTAGATGTGCGTTTCGGGCCGTGCGGCCCTGTCGCGCGGCAGTGTCCTACGGGCGTGAGATTTGGCCTGTTTGGCGTTTTTCGGCATGAAAAAAGCCGCCCGTGGGCGGCCATGCGGTATGATGGGGTTAGGCGGAAGCTGTTTGACTCACCTATTGAGACATGCAGCTCCCGCCTATTTTTTTATCGTTTGGAGCGACCCGTCGTGCCCCAGCATCCGCACCTCAGAGATTCCGTACCTCTTCATGTACTTGCGTATCCACGCTTCGGCTTGGCTGTCGGTGACCGACTTGTTCTCGCTGACGTCGAAGACGGAGAACCGCACCCCGCTCTTGTTGGCCACGGACTTCATGTGCGACTTGAACGTGTTCTCCGATTTCGACGTGTACACGGTCTTGATTTCGATGCCCGTGGACAGGTCGGCGCGGCTTACGGTCGTTTTTCCCTGCGCGTTCTCGCTCTTCAGGTGCACCTCGTCTTCCCAGAACTCGGTCTTGTAGCCCAGTGCCGCCAGCTTCTCTGCGGTTCTCCTCTCTCCGGGGTCTACCCTCCACCTCTTTACCTTGTCGCGCCTCACCGCATCGTCCGTGAACGTTATGCCCTTATGCTCGCCGCCCGCGTACCAGGACGGGTCGCGTAGCTCTATCTCGGATGCGACGCGGTTGTTGAGGTAGGCGGTGTACGCCTTCCCCTCCTTGTTGCCGTGGCGCCTCACGAGCGCTTTGCGTTCGTCCTCCGGCATTGCGTACCAGTCGGAGGCGATGCCGTCGCGGCCTCCGAGCGCGGCCAGGCAGTCGTTATACCTCTCGTACATCCCGTCAGGGTCGTATCCCTTGACTGTGGTCACCCCGTCGAAGCCGGGAACGATTCGGCAGTCGCAGTGCGCGTGCGAGTGTTCGGCCGCCTCCTCGGTCTTGGCGTAGAAGCCGAACGACGCGAGCATGAGGCAGAACCCGCACGTCTCGCCACGGGGAACGCGGGCGTACCACGGCTTTGCCGGGTCTTTGCGCGCGTTGTGGGCGACGCACCTGTTGGCGGCGCGCCTGATCTCCTCGTCGACCCTCGTGACGCACCGCGAGACAAAGACCTCGGGGGCGCCCTCGACGACCTTGCCGATGAAATATCTAACCGCGCCGAGCGTGGCGTCCGGGTCTCGCATGGACTCGGCGACCGCCCGATACTTCCCGGGGAAGCCCTGCGACGCCCTGACCGCGTCGTAGTATTCTGCGGCCCTCGCGGCGGCGCACGTGTCGGCGTAGTACCCGAGCACCGCCTCGATCGTCTCGTAGGCCCTCTCGCGGAGAGAGGCGACATCGCCGCCACCTCCGCGCTCCCAGCTCGACAGCAGGGACTCGAGCGCCGGCCTCACCTTCGCCTGGGCGTCTGCCGACAGCGCGTTCACCTCATCGGTCAGCTCGTCCAGCAGGCTAGTCGGCACCGCCGCCATTCTCGCCCTCCTTCGGCTCGAACAGCGATGCGATAGCCGCGCCCGCCTGCGCCTTCTTGGCATCCGACTCGATGCGCTGGATCTGCTCGTCCGTGTAGTCGAGCATCTCGTAGGCCACCGTGGAGTTGGCGAGCTTCGGGAGCGCCTGCACCTGCTTGAGCAGCGCGTCGGACAGGCTCACCGTGGACGGGTACGCCGGGGACAGGAATCGCGGGTTGATCTCATGCCCCGCGTCGCGCTCGGTGGCGAAATCGGTGCCGTTCGCCACGGCGAGCGCCATGTAGGCCACGTTGCGCAGCGCCGTGCCGTTGTCGCGGTTGAGGTTCTTGGCGTCGATGACCAAGGGCTCCAGGGACGCGGCGATAGCGTCCGAGGAGGACGGGTTGTCGTTGGACACGCCGAAGAAGCTCACCGGCACGTTGGTCACGGCCGACATCTGGCAGGCGAGCTGGCGCAGGTACTCCGTGAGCGGTGCCATCTGGAGCTGCGCGGACTGCCAGACCGTGGGCTTGTCGCCGTCCGGGTCTTTCGTGATCTCGTTGACCGCGCCCATCGAGGCGTCGTACTTGTTGCCGTCGTTGAGCATCTTCTTGTAGGTGCCCAGTAGCCAAGTCTGCGGCAGGGTCGCGGCCTCGGCGGCGACCTCCATTCGGGCGCGCTGCCGGATGGCGTCGTCGGTGATGCTCATCACGGAGCGGCTTATGCGTGAGGTGCCGAAGGGGCGCTCGAGCGTCGCGCCGTGTGCCATCGGCTCCATGAGGCAGCGCCCCATCGAGTGCTCGCGGTACTCGGCTACCCACGAGCCGCCGTCGCGCGTGAGCACCACGAGGCTGTCGTCGGTGAGCAGGTGCACCACGGTCGGCACGCGCTCGGTGTCGCCGGGCATCTTCTTGGACTCAGCCACGACGAGTCCCGCCCTGATGGCCTTGCGAGCGTCGTCCCAGAGCGCCGCCGCCGCGGTGGCGGGGTACGCCGAGATGACCGGGTAGCCGCCGCCGTCTGTCACGGTCCAGAAGCCGCAGCAGTGCTTCAGCTCGCCGATGAGGTTCTTGCGGTAGAGGCGCTCTAGCTGGTTCGACTCGCAGATGGCGCGGAGGGCCTTGCTCGTCTGCTCATCCGCGCACGTATAACCGTTGAAGATGGAGCGGTCGGCGAGTGCGTGCACGGCCTTGCGGGGCCAGTCCACGCGCGGGTTGATCTTCTTGGCGAGGCTCGCCGGCATGGCGATGCCGAGGTCCTTCACCGACACGTGCCCGAGGTAGTAGTCCTCGCGCTCGAGGTTGCTGGCTCGATGCTCGCGCCAGACGGTCATGAGCTCGCGGACGAGCGCCGCGTCGCCCGGCTCCAAGCCTGCGGCGGATGCTACCTGCCCCGCCAGTTCCATGTTCACTGCTGCCATCAGAAGCTGGCCTCCTGTTCCCTTCGCGGGTCTCGTTTCGTGGTTCTCGCCGCCCAGAGGGCGAGCGATGCGGACTCGATGGGGGCGGCGATGGAGTCGGGGCCGTCCGCGAAGCCCCATCCGTCCCTGCCTATGTCGCGCTTGAGCGACTTGCGCGCCGAGTCGTCGAGCGCCGGCGACTCGATGTGAGACAGCGTGCCCGAGTCGACCTCGTCCTTGAGCATCGACGCCGCAGCCTGCACGATTGCGGGCGTGCCCATCACGAGCGCGCACTTGCTGAAGCCGCCGTCGAGCATCCGCCGCTTGAGCGCGTCCGCTCCGGACTTGCCGTCGATGCAGGCGCACGCGATCTCATCTCGGTTGCGCAGGAGCATGTCCGAGATCGCGACCGTTCCGCCCGAAGCGCCCATCACGTCGTACAGCTCGACGTAGGACGGTCCGTCCCTGTCGGCGAGCGCCCAGGACACCGCGGCGTTGGAGCCGTCTGCGGAGAACTTCACGCCGAAGGCGAGCTTTCCGTCAGTGGGCGCTGAGTCGCGTCGGCACCCGTCCCACTTCTTGGAGGACAGGGCGTAGAGGAGCGAGCCTCCCGTCTTCGCCCACCACCCGAGGCGCTCGCGCGCGAACACGTCGGGCTGCATCTGCTCGGACTCGCCCTTGACGGCCTCGTAGTTGAGCACGGTGCCCATGGACGGGTTGTACTCGTACCAGCGGGACTCGTCGTGGACGTCGCCTATCTCGTCCGCGCCCCACTCGATCCACGCCATCTCGGACTCGCCGTCGTGCACGTCGTCGTGGAGGTCGCGGAACACCGTGCCGACGTTGTCGGGGCCTGGCGGCGTTCCGAGGTAGATGGTCTGCGGGTTGTGCATCGCGCTCGCCGAGATTGCCGGCAGGGACGCCGCCTGCTGCGTGTCCGTGAGCTCCTGCGCCTCGTCGTAGATGAGCACGTCGTAGGTCTTGCCTCGAGCCAGCGAGTTGGTGCGGGTGGTGAAGCGGATGAGGCCGCCGTTCTTGAGGCTGATGGCCTGCTGCCCGTTCGTCTTGCGCACGGCGAGCAGGAGGTCATGCAGCTCGGTCTCGTCCTCGTCCTCGAACGGCTGGGACAGCTCCTTGAACATCTGGTCGGAGGTGTCGCCGTGCTGGCAGGTGTACAGGATCTTCTCGCCGTTGAGCGCGCCGTAGAAGCAGCGGGCTCGAACCACCCAGCTCTTTCCGTTCTGGCGCGGGATGGAGATGCCCAGCGTGCGCAGCAGGTACTTGTCGCGCGCGTCGCGGGCCAGCATCGCGTCGAGCAGGTGCGGCTGCCACGGCAGCGGGTCGCCGAAGTAGGCGGTCGCGAGCTCGCAGGCCATCTCGCCGTCGCCGCTGAGGTCCTCAGGGACGTTAGCCTCGTATGTCGGCGTCTGCCTGGGCTCCATCAGGCACCCGCCGCCTTGGCCTTGCGCTCGCGGTCGGCGAACATCAGGCTCAGCACCCTAGCGCCGTCGCTCTGCGGACGCGCCTGCTGCACCTGGATGGGCACTGCCTTGCGCGACAGCCCGAGCAGCTCGTTGAGCGCGCGTATCTCGGCGGTCGCCTGCTTGAGCACGGACACGGCAGGGTGCGGGCGCTCCATGATGGCGTGCCGCCCGTTCTTCGCCTTGATGGGCTTGTAGCCGACGGGGTCGAGCACCTTCACGGACTTGCCCTTGCTCATCGCGTCCTCCGCGGCCTTCGCCACGGCATGCCAGTAGCACAGCAGCGCGATGTTCGGCGCGTCCTCGTCGGAGAAGCGCCCCGATGCGGTGACGCTCGCCCAGATCTGCGATTGATAGTCATCGGATGCGACCGATTCCGGCATCTCCGGCATCCCGGTCTCCTTTCTCGTGCCCGCATTGTGCGATGCGGGTGAGATTCGCGGCCTACCCCCGCCCTGGGTCATGGGGCGGGGGGAAATCGGCACTGGCAGCGATGGGTGTCCGTGCACCCCCGGGGAGGGGCAATGCCCCCGCCATCGGCGGCTCAGCGCCCCAAAAAACAGTGAGGCGCAGCCGAGCAAACGACCGCGCCTCCAGTTTGGCTTTTCAGCCCCGCCTATTCAGTTGTCTCGAGCCTTCAGAACAGCCTCGTGCGCCTTATCTCGACGGGCCTCGCGTCGCCCGGCATGTGCTTGCCCTTCCTCTGGTTGCAGATGCGGTGCGCCGCGTCGAGGTTCGCGTAGTCCAGCACCGCGCCGCCCCTCGCCCTCGGCACCACGTGGTCGGCCTCGAAGCTCCACGGCGTGCCGGGCGGCAGGCTGTAGTCTATGGGCTGTCCGCATATGTGGCACGGCCTGCCCTCGGCGCGGAGCCTCGCCTTGAGCTTGCGCTCGGCGTTGCCGTTGGAGCTCCACGTCATGCCAGGCGCTTCCTCGCGATATAGCACTTCTTCACCGACAGGGTCGGGGTCTCGTCGGTGGCGCCTATCTCGATGGTGAGCGTGATGGGCGGCAGCACGAACCTCTCGTCGATGTCTCCCGCCACGTCGTCCGCCATGGACTCCAGCAGGGACGCGGCGTCGCGCAGCTGCCGCGCCACCCTATCTGCGGCGCTCATGCGACCAGCCCCGCGAGCTCCTGCCAGCACCATATGACGGCGATGATGCACAGCAGGATGAGCACGGCCAAGATGAGGAACCCGAGCAGCGTTCCGATCAGCTTTGCAATATCTTCCATTCCATTCCCTCCAATCTCACCCGCACGCCATGCGCACGAGAACTGTCAGAACCACGGCGAGCGCCCATGCGGACCTCGCCGCCCACGCCAGCAGCGCGGTGAGCGCCGCCAGCGGCATCAGCCACAGAACATGTCGCACGCTTCCTCCTGCATGTCCCTCATGTGGTTTGTTATCCACGGGAGCGCCCAGTAGGCGACGTCGCCCGGCTCCGCGTCCGCCACGTCGAACTTCTCCCGGAAGGCGTCGTCGAACTCCACCTCACAGATGCCGTAGTCGCAGCAGCACTCGTACATCTTGGCGCACTCGGCGCAGGTCGGGCCGCGCTCCCCGAAGCGCCTGTCGATTGCCGCGTCGGAGCATCCGTCCGGGAGGTTGTATCCCGGGTCACAGCTGGCGGCCAAGGCGAATCACCTCCTCGCGGTACACCTCGTACTGTTCGATGAACCTGTGCGGGTTCTCCGCGATGACGTCGAGAACCTCGTCGAGCGTCATCTTGCCGAGGGGGCGCTCATCGTCCGTGAGCTCGCTGTCCGGCACGTCGATGATGTGGCGCTCAATGATCTCGAATTTCATTTTGTCTCCTGACTTGCAAGTGCTTTGGGCCTCACGATGTCGCGCGGGTCTTCGCCCATCGCATTCGCCAGATTGAGCAGCAGGTTCATCTTCACTTCCCTGCCGCCGCGGATGGCGTGGCTCAGGCTGCTGAGGTTTACCCCGGCGGCGCGCGCCAGCTGCTTCAGCGGGACGTGGTTGTCGATGCGCCAGTGGGCGATCTTGTCGGCGTCCAGAACGTACTCCGTGCTCATGGCTTCACGACCGTCCTCCCGCACTGCGGGCAATTGTTCCAGACGCCGCTCACGTGGTAATGCTCCTCGTCCTCGACCCTGCATCCGCAGACCGAGCACTCGAAGCCGTTGTCGCAGGCTCCCATTTCGTTCTCGTCGTAGACGTTCTCGCACTCGCCTCGGTCGATAAGGTCGGCGAGGACGTCGAATCCGCACTCGCCGTCCGGCAGACACTCGTCGATGGCCGTGAGATACATGCTCTGGTAGAGAATCAGGTCCTGCGGGAACCAACTGCGTCCGCCGAAGAATTCCTTCTTTTTCTCGCGTAGCCTCTTCGCCGTCTCGCGGCGCACATCATCGGTAATCATTCGCCCTCCTTGGATATGGCCATCGCCACGTACTTCTGGGCGAGGCCCTCGAAGCCGTCGAGGATGTAGTCGATTCGGTAGGCCGCCCCGTTGAGCGGGTGCCTTGCAGCCGCCCCGACGGCATAGCCTTCGTTCGTGACTACGTCGAATACGATCTTGTCGCCGACCTCGTAACCCCGGTCGTTCTTGCGAATCTCGAACGTCTTGGTGCCGTTCAGGACGGCGTCGGCGTATTGTTCTTGAATCTTGAGCCTGTGCGTCGTCATCAGTCCTCACCCCTCAGCTTGCGGATGCGCGCCATAACGTCTTTCAAGAAGGCATGGGAGCAGGAGCAGTCGTAGCCCTCGAGTTTGCAGCCCTCGCAGTCCTTTATTTCGCGGTCGTAATAAGGGCAGACGACTTCCGTCTGATGGTTCGCGATCTTGCCCAAGTCCTCTTCCAGCTTCTCCCAGCTGTCGGGTTCGGTGAGGTACATGAGCCCGGGGTCGAGTTTCCTGCCCGCGTCCGTGACCGCGCGCCAGCAGTTTCTCCACTCTTTCTCTAGGTCGGAATCGGTCGTGAACACCCAGTACACGATGTTTCGGGCCGTGCCACCATCGCCGTACAGCACCTTGGTATCTAGCGGAATCTCGCGCCCTTCGGCGTCTCTGGGCAGCTCGGCGCTCATCCGTACATCACCTCGAGCCCGTATTCGGCAGCGGCATCATGCTCGATACGGCATCCGCGTGCGTTCTCCCAGCCCGGGCAGAAATAGATAACATTGCACGAGCTCATGCTCTCGAGTGACATTGCGAGGTAGTGCAGTGGAATATACAGCGGAATCTTCATGTTGCTGTGCCCCTTCATGTCTTCATCAGTGAACAGTGTGTTCACGACCTCGTAGCCCATGCCCTCAAGTACAGCGACGGCCTTGTCTCTTGTCTCGACGATCTCCTCATGGGTCTTACCGGCCATAGGCTGTGAGATCATCGCTTTCTTCTTCGCTTTCATCTTTTCCTCCATTTCTTAGAGCCTCCCGCGGCTCCCGTTCCTCTCGTCCATGCGCCGGATGGCGTCGTCGACCTCGCCCTGCGTGGCGCCGACGGCCGCCAGCAGGTTGACGGTGGCCTGCACGGTGTCCAGGCACTCGTCTATGAGGTCGTCGCGCATGTCCCTCCAAGCCGAGAAGAACGGGCTGCGGCGCATGCTGTCCAACTCCTGCCACGCGCCGAACACCTCGGCAGCCTCCTCGAGCGGCTTGAGGGCCTGCGCCTTGTCGTCCCTCACCTCGCGGAAAGTTCGCAGGTTGAGCAGGTAGCCGTCAGTCATAGTTCCTCTTCTCCAGTCCCATGAGCGCGGCGATGTCCGCCACGCTCTTGTCGTAGTCGACTATCGCCTCGTCGGCGATCTCCGGCCCCGCGAGCCGCCACAGGGTCGCGCTCATGCCCTCGAGGTACCCGACGGCCCTCACGGCCTTGAGGATGTTCCGGGCCTCCCTGTTCCAGTCGATTACGCTCATCGCGCCTCCCAGTAGTTGCATACGGCCTCCGCCTGCGTCCTGTGCACGAACTCCGGGCGCCGCGCGCACTCGTACTCCGTGCGCTCCACGCCGTGGATGGTGCGCAGCACCGTCACGCCGCAGTGCAGGCAGTTCTCGCAGCGCTCCTCCCGGAGCCCGTCATCGTAGATGTCCGGCCTCTCGTCTCCCGTCATCTGTATCCCCTCTTCCCGTACCTTCCGTCGTTCACCATGTTCCTGACGTGGCGCCGCATGTCCTGCGCCGCCTGGTCTCCCTCGGGCGGCAGCTTCCGCCCGCTCGCGCACTCGACGCAGTGGATGCGCCAGCCGCCGCGGTAGCGCTCGAAGTGCCCGAACCCGGGAGGCGTCCACCTGCCGCACTCGCGGCAGTAGCCGCCGTAGACGTTCCTAGCCATTCCCCTGCTCCTTCCTGTACTTGCCGCCCATCACCGGCACCTCCCGATGCTCTTCAGGTACAGGTTGTTGCGGCGCGAGCGGGCGAGTGCGCGACGGCGGCGGCGCTGCCACTTCGGGTCGAGCGCCTTCGCGAGCTTCCTTATGAGACGGCGGGCGTCTCGGAACACGCGCGAGATGCTCTCCCACAGCATCTCGGCGACGGCCTTCGCGGCATAGCAGATTGCCTCCAGCAACCGCGTCGCCGCCCAGCTAAGCGTCCCGGGGTATGGCGTCTCGGACGTCTCGCCGGTCTTCTTCTCGTCGGTCATCGGTATTCCTTCCATTCGGTTCCTATTCGCATTCATAGACATCGCGGGCCATTGATTCCGCGAGCGCGCGCATGTCGGTCACCTCGGCGCACTCCGCGCCGAAGAACATGCCCAGCTCGCCCCTCTTGTGCCTGTCGCACCGGTACGCCCGGCAGATCTCGGGCCTCGCGGCGTAGACCGCGCACTCGCGCCCGTCCGTTAGGTACGGGCACAGCAGGTCGTACTCCGCCCTGGGCTCGGCGGGCTCGATTCCGTTCCGGCGCACGTACACCTCGAGGCGCACCCGGTCGAACGGGCTCACGGGCAGAAAGCGCGAGCAGCACTCGCCGCAGCCCCTGCAGTCGCCCGAGTACAGGTCGGTCACGTCGTCGCTCTGGAGCCCGGCGTGGATGGCCGCGGCGATGGCCTTCTCGTCATTCATCGGCCCGCCCTGCCGCTCCTGTCGGGCACGGCGGCCTCTACTCGGCACTCTTGGCCACCTTCTTGTCGTAGATCTTCTTGAGGTCCCGGCGCATGAACCGGGTGAACTCCTCCTCGCCGACGCCGTCCGCCAGCGCCACATATCGCATCGCATCGTGGCACCATTCGTCGAAGTCGAGCAGCCTTCCGCTGAACGCGCTCTTGACGTCCGTGACCTCGGCGTAGGTGAAGCGGGTCAGCATCTCCTCGCGCATGACCTTGTCGGCCAGCGCCTCGATGGGCGTCTTGGGGCGGTTGATAATCCGGCTGTAGCCGTTCGCCCTCTTTGTCATAGCGTCGAGCTGCTTGAACAGCTTGTTGTTCTCGGCCGCGAGGCGCTCGTTGCGGCGCTGCTCGTAGTCAAGCTCGGCGAGCACGTACTGCTCGCAGTTGGTGATCTCCATCGTCATTTCACCTCTCGGATGATCTCGTTTCCGTAACGGTCGGTGATGGCCCAGTAGCCGAACATGTAGAGGTCGGGGCTGTGCGGCGGGTACTCCCTGAGCATCGTGCCGGACCACCATGCCTCCTCGGCCGCCCCGGTGCGCCATACCCACTCGGCCCTGAGGCCGCCGTCGTGGAACTTCCCGTGGCACCCGGTCGTGCCGGAGCCGCACAGGGCGAACAGCGGGCTGCGCAGCTCCCACACCCCGTTTGGCGTGACGAGCCTGAACGTCTTTCCCCACGACCTGCGGGCGACGTGGTGGCAGTTGGAGGCGCGCCTACCGCACACCGCGCACCGGGCCTGCGTCGGCTCGTATGCCGTGTCGTGCGTGTACCTCGCCCCGAGGTGGGGCTTGCCGTACAGCTCGGCGCGCTCCTTCGGCCATCCCCTCAGCAGGCCCGCGTCGAGGATCATGAGAGCCTCCTCTCGCACGCGGCGCGGGCGGCCAGCAGCCTCCGCGCGTCCTGGTACAGCCCGAACTCCGCCCTGCCCGCGGTCGTGCCCCGCGGGGCCTCGACCTTGGCCGGGTCGATGCCCGGGTGCTCGGACGCCCACCTTCGCTCCTGCTCGGCCAGTGCCTCCTCGGGCGTCCTGGTCGGCCTGAACGTCGCGGCCTCGACCTCCGAGGCGGTGGGCTTGCCGCGGCTGCGGGCCTCGGCGTCGAGCTCGCGCTGGCGGCGGTGCCACTGCCGGGCCTGCGGCTGCCAGTCCGAGATAGGCATGCCGTTCGACTTGCGCCAGCCCTGAGACGCGTAGAAGTCGAAGAACGCCTGCGGGTCGCCGTTGAGGCAGTTGACCCCGAAGTACGCGGCGACCTCCTCGGCGGTCGGCGGCTCGAAGCCCTCGGGCGCGGCGCACGCGTCCGCACTGCCCTGCACTGGAATGGCCTGGCTTGGTATGGACTGGTATGGATTGGTATATAAGGAGGGGTTTTCAGGTTCCGAAACCCCCGTTTCGGTAGTTTCCGAAACCTCGAAACCCCCGTTTCCGTTTTCCGAAACCCCCGTTTCCGAGGTTTCCGCATCCTCCGAAACCCCCGTTTCGGCCTTACTGGACTTCGGCGGCCTGCCGCCCTTGTTCTTGTTGCGGGCGGCGAGGCTGTTGTCGATGTCCTCGCGGAGGCTCTCGAACACGGCACTGAGCGCCCAGTCGGCGAACTCCGGCTCGATGCCGTTGGTGCCGTACTGGATGATGGCCCAGCACAGCTCCCCGCGCGGCCCCTCCGGCACGCGCTCGAGGGCGGCGGTGAGCTTCGGGAACCACGTGAACTTGCTTGCCATCAGAACCACCCCCAAAGAAGCGAAGAGAAGAACAGGAAACCCGAGGAGAAGGAGGCGGCGAAAAGGGCCGCCTCCCAGTGGTCACGGATGGTGTCGGGTAAGCGCCCCATCAGAACGGGATGTCCTCGTCGTACACGTCCAGCTGCTGCTGGGCGGGTGCCGGCTGCGGCGCTGCCTGCTGCGGTGCCGGTTGCGGTACCGCCTGCGGGGCCTGCTGGTAGGCCTGCTGGGCGTTCCACTGCGGCGCGGGCTGCGGCGCCTGTCGGGGCGGGTACGCCTGCTGCTGGTAGCCCTGCGGCGCGTACTGCTGAGGCGCCTGCTGCCCGTTGGGGTTCTGGCTCATGAGGACGACCTCATCGGGGATGATCTCGACCTTCGAGCGCCTGCCGTCCCCGTTCTTGTCCTCCCAGGAGCTGTAGCGAAGCTTCCCCTCGATGGCGACCTTCATGCCCTTGCGCAGGATGCGCGAGAGCGCCTCGGCGCGGTTGCCGAACATGGTGCAGTCGATGAAATTGGGGTAGTCCTCCCACTCCCCCGTCTGCTGGTTGCGGCGGCGGTCGTTGACCGCGACGCCGAAGCCCAGCACCTGCGTGCCGCCCGGCGTGACGCGCAGCTCGGGGTCTCGGGTCAAATTGCCCGACACGACCACTCTGTTGATGCTCATCTGTATGTCTCCTCTCCGCCGCTCGTCCATGTCCTCTGGATGTCGGCGTCTACTGTCTTGATTCGCAGCTTCAGCGCCATGATCGCCTCGCTCGATGCCTTGTAGAGGGCTTCGGCGCAGTCGCGCAGCTGCTTCTTCTCGGCTATCTCCTCGCGCCCCCGGCACAGGTCGCCGATGATAGTCACCGGCGTGCCCTTGGAGCGCTCCTCGAGGATGGCGATGCGCAGCGCCTTGCGGTAGTCCGCCTCGTTCTCGGCGTACTGCTGGCCGGTCCGCCTGAGCGTGTCCAGCTCCGCCATGAGGCGCTCGAACAGCTCCTCGCGCTGCGCGTACATGTCCTGCATGGCCTACAGGACGCGCCACGTCGGGGTGGCGCAGCAGCCGGGATGCTTCTTGAACTCCTCGTACTGCTCTTTCGACTCGAAGGCGTAGGCCGTGCCGCAGGCCTTGCACTTCGCCGTGAAGCCGCCGCTCTCGGGCGGCTTCTTCTCGGGCTTGTCCGACAGCGCGTCCGGGTCGCTCTGCCCGTCGATGGCGAACAGGCCGCAAAGCGCGTACTTGCGCGCATAGCTCGACGCCATCCCGGTCACCTGCGCGTCATCGGAGCCGCTCTTGTGCTCCGCCTCGCGGGCGTAGGCCTTGAACTCCTTCTTCTCGCCGTGCCCGTCCACGAAGAACAGGGTGCACGTGGCCTCGACGTAGTAGCGGTCGCCCACCTTGCAGATGTTGTCGTGGAGCGTGAACGCCACGCCCGCCTCCTTACAGGGCTCCTTGAGCGCGGCGACGATGTCCTCGAACGAGCGGTAGCTGAACTTCGCGAACGCGTTGTAGCGCGCCTTGGGGACGGTCACGGAGCGCTGAACCTTGGCTATCGCCTGGGAGAGCGTCATCTTCTCGTCGTCCATCTAGCACACCCCCTTGCACTTGATGGTGCCGGTGATGCCGCGCTCGCGCAGCGCCGCGGCGAGCAGCTCCATCTGCGAGCGCGTGGCGGACGGAATCTCGACCGTCCACGCGCAGGACAGCTCGGGGCGCGCCGCGACGGCGGGTTCCGCCCGGCGCCTCGGCGCGGGGCGCGGCGCGGGCTTGGACTCTACCGCCTCGCGCATGGCGGCGATGCGGGCGTCCTCCTCGTCGGCGGCGCGGGCGGCGTTGAGCGCCGAGCCAAGGTCGAGCGTGCGGAACAGTTCGCGCTCGGCGACCTCGTAGTGGGCCATGGAGTCGCGCTGGGCCTTGAGCGTGTCCCAGTCGCGCGCGACGGCTGAGACCTTGGCCTCGAGCGCCTTCTTCGCCTTGACCTCGCCGAAGCCCTTGTTGAGCCACTGCTTCTCGTGGAGGCGCTCGTACGGCACGACCGGCGCGAGCAGCTCCGCGAACGTCTCGTAGTGCTCCTTGAGCTTGGCCATTGCGCGGGACTTGCGGTCCTCCTCGGCCTGGTCGAGCTGCGCCTTGATGCCGTCCGACGCGCCGTCGATGATGGACGTGATCTCCTTGCAGCGCTTCTCGAAGGCGGCGAGCGGCTTGTTGTACTCGCGCTTCACGGCCTTCCGGCGCTCCTCTATCTCTTTCTTCAGGCCGTTGAGGTAGAGGCGGTCGTTCTTGGCCTCCTTGATGGACTCGTCCTTGGTCAGGTCGTACTTGGCGCCCTCGTAGTCCGCGACCTTCGCGCGGATGCTGTCCTCCATCGCGTCGAAGTTCGCGCTGATGACGGACGGCGAGTACGTGACGACGAGGTCGGGCGCCCCCTGCTCCTCGATGACCTCGGCCACGACCTCCTCGGCCCCGTTCTCCTCGGACATTACCTGACCTCCTCGTTGAGCATCCGGTTGTACTTCCCCTCGGTTAGCGCCTCGTCGATGACCACCGCGTGCTCGACGATCCACTTGGCGAGCCTCTCGAGCGCGTCCATGAACTTGTCGAACGCCTCGTCGGACTTCGTTATGACCGAGATGGTGAACATCGCCTGCTCCTCCGTGGCGAGGTCGGCCAGCTCGGCGAACATTCCCTTGTAGTCCTCCATCACTCGGTCACCTCCCCGTCGTGGCTCACGAACAGGATCTGGGGCTGCTTGCTCTGGATGGACAGCCAGACCTCCTCGCCGCTCTTGCGGATGGCCTCGAACGCCGCGTCGTCCTCCGTGTCGACCTCGAACTGCAGGACGGCGACGCCGCCCTTAACGGTGGCCTGCTTGAACTTGGCCTCGATCTCCACCGATATGTTTGTGCTCTCCATTGCTATTCCTCCCTGCCTGCGCCCGCGAGCATCGCCGCGAACGTCTCCAATGTCATGGTCACGAACTGCTCGCCGGGGATGGCGGTCCCGCGGCGCTTCCAGACGACCACGCCGTATTCGGCCCCGCGGTTCCTGCGCTCGGTCTCCGCCTCGCGCAGCCACTTGGGCAGCTCGTGCCTTCCCTGGTAGTCCTTGCACTCGATCGCGATGCCCCGCCCGGCCATCGACACGCCGCGGATGTCTCCCGTGTCGTGCGAGCCGGTCTTGACCTGCCTGTCGATGTCGCTCCCCAGCCTCCCGGCGAGGTAGTCGGCGACCAGTCGCTCGAACCTCGTGCCCGCGTCCTTGGCGGTCCTCCTGCTCCTACTCATCGACGAAGCCGTCCGATTTCGAGCGGTGCTTGTTGAATGCGTGCCTCAGGTGCGGGTAGCGCGCCTCCATGATGCGGGCGAGGCTCGGCGCGAGTCCGTTCTTCACGCCGACGTGCAGCTCGTTGCGCACCATGTGGATGAGGTAGTTGATCGAGACGTAGCCCTTGCGGTTGAGGCGGGTGGCCTGCTCGACCATGAAGCCCCACGCCCGCGGGTGCTCGCCTATCCAAGCGCGCGCGTCCGCCATGTCCTGCTCGCCGTCCGCGCCGAGGCCGAATATCTCGAGCTGGTTGCTCATCGGCTTCTGGCGGTATCTCTCGTCGTTACGCATTGACGGCCCCCGCAGCGCATGCGGCCTTGGCAGCCTGGACCGCGCCGTCCATCGTCGGGAGGACGAAGACGGTCAGGACCGCCGCGAACAGGACCGCGGCGGCGATGAAGCCGACCATGGCCCCCGCCCTGAACGCATCGGAGTCGAGCTGCTCGCGGACGGTCGGTCGGTATGCCTTGGGTGCTATGATGGTCTGAGCCTCGTGTCTGGGGCTGTTTCGGCGAGTGCTCACAAGTTGGTAGCTGGGGGCGCTCGCTTCTTTGTATGTGTACATCTTGTGTTCCCTTCTGATGTTTCCGCAGGTAGATGCAGGTGTGGCTTTTAGGGTGGCTATTTTGGGACTTTTTTGGCGCGGCTCTTGGCGCTGTAGCACCTCTGCCGCTCCCTGTCGTTCCGCTTGGCCCTCGCCGCCTCCTCGCGCATCGCGTTTGCCTGCTCCCTGAGGTCTGCCACGTGGCCCTCCTTCGTGCACTCCGCGCACCAGCCGTTTGCCCTGTTCAGCGGCTTGAACGTCGTGCGCCCGCACTTCGGGCACATCCAGCGCTGACGGAGCGATATTCCGCATCTGCGCGCCTGCCACTTGACCGCGTCGGTGCTGCGGCCCAGCGCCTTTGCTATCTCCTTGGCTCCGTCGCCGGCGTGCTCCCTCAGGTACCGGATCTCACATGTCGACCATTGCCTCACTGTCTCTTGCTTCCCTCCTTCCTCTCCCATTCCCGGTACGCCGCCCGAAGCGTCGAGCACATGGTGTCGAGCGCTATCTCGCGCGGGGTCTTGGGCTTACTTTCGCTAGGGCGCGAGTCGGCAGACTTCATCGCTGCTCACCTCGATAGCCTTTGCGAGCTTTCGTGCCTCTGTGATGGTGATGTCAGACTCGCCGCATACCTTCTTGTTGAAGGTGACGAGCGATACCCCGACAGCGTCGGCAAGACTCTGCTTAGTAATGTTCAGCTCCGCAACTCGGGCCGCTACCAGTCCTTGAAGGCTGTTCATCCGTACCTCCTTCCTAATCTGCATTAGGTACATTGGATACAGTAACCTAATGCGGATTAGGAATCAATAGAATGTTGAAGTTTTCCTAATTTCTGTTAGGATTTATTCGTACAGTCTTTAGATGGAGAGGAGCTACAAATGCAGCTCTCACGCGCATTGATTGACTATCTTGGCGAGCGCGGCATGAAGCAGGCCGACGTTTGCAGGGCTTCGGGGCTATCCGACGCCCACGTCTCCCAGATTTTCAGTGGGAAGATAAAAGATCCCAAGGCAAGCATTGTTTACAAGATCGCGCGCGCGATGGGTATCACGGTCGACGAGCTACTCGAGCGCGCGGAATCATACGAGGACGGTGAATAGCTTTATGGGACTTTTTAAAAAGTCAATGAGCAAAACGGCGGCAAAGGCTCAGCAGGGAGCTGGACAGCCGCCAATGGACGTGCCGTTCGCCCTCTGGGCGCTAGCGAGTGACTGCCTATACACCCACAGCTATACGGCATTTGAAGACGCTTTGTCCACTCACCAGCCATTCGTACCGTTTTCGGTCAAACTTAAGCGGCAAACGAAGAGGAACATGCCACCGCATTGGGAAGTTGAGGATGGAGCCGCTGTAATACTAGACGAGGACGGTACCTTGCTTGGCACTATAAGCGCGAAGAAAATGGAGGAGCACGACTTCATGTTCAATCGGACATACCGGGCTTTCTCTATGCCACCGTGCCGCGATTACGCGCGCGGCTTCACCATTAGCGACAGTTACAGCATTTGCGTCGCACCTTATGGCGCATATATATAAAAAGAGCCCCGTCGGCAGCGCTGGTACCGCTTTAGCCGACGGGGCATCCAACCGCCCAAGCATCTTTGCAAACTCACAACTTGAGGGGGCTTCTACATTATGCCAAAGAGGGCAGTGATATACGCGAGATTCTCGTGCAACAGGCAGCGCGAGGCATCCATCGAGGACCAGCTGCGCGTCTGCCGCGAGTGGTGCGCGCGCGAGGGCTACGAGGTCGCGGCGGAGTACTGCGACCGCGCCGTGTCGGGGCGCACCGACGACCGCCCCGAGTTCCAGCGGATGATAGCCAACGCCGGCGAGAGCGAGATCGTCCTCGTCTACATGATGGACCGCTTCAGCCGCGGCGAGTACGACGCGCCGATATACAAGCGCGAGCTCGCCACGCACGGGGTCAAGCTGGTCTCGGCGCTCGAGCAGATACCCGACAGCCCTGAGGGCATCATCTACGAGAAGCTGCTCGAGGGGCTCGCCGCCTGCGAGTCGAGGAAGACCGCCATCAGGACCAAGCGCGGAATGGAGGGCAACGCCCTCAAGTGCAAGACCAACGGCGTGCGCATCTTCGGATACCGCAGGAACGGGGACGACGAGTACGAGGTCGACGAGGCGCAGGCGGCGTGGGTGCGCGAGGCCTTCGCGCTGAGGCTCGAGCGCATGTCCATGAACGCGATAGCGCGCGAGTTCGCGCGGCGCGGCCTCAGGACGCGCAAGGGCAACCCGTGCGGCCAGGCGATGGTGCAGCAGATGCTGCGCGACCGAAGGTACACGGGCAGGTACGAGTGGGGAGGCATCGTCCGCGAGGGCGGGATGCCGCAGATCGTGGACGAGGTGACGTTCATGGAGGTCCAGGGAATCAAGTGCCGCAAGCAGCGCTCGAGCGAGAACTGGGGCGACTTCGCCCTCGCGGGGGCGGCGCTGTGCGCGGAATGCGGCAGGAACCTGCAGGGCGTGAGCGGCAGGGGCCGCAACAACGTGAAGTACGAGTACTACAGCTGCCCGGGGTCGTGCGTCCGCAACATCAGGCGCGAGGAGCTCGAGGGCTCCATAGCCTCGGCGCTGAGGGAGCTGCTGGGCGACCGCGGCGAGGCGCTGCAGATAGCCAACATGGTAGCGGAGCGCGCGGACACTGCCGAGGTGAGGGCGCGCCGCAGGCAGGCGGAGGACTCGCTCAGGGCCGCGGAGAGGGGCCTGAGGAACATCCTCAACGCCATCGAGCAGGGCGTGATAGCGCCGGGCGTGAACGAGCGCATAGCCGAGCTCGAGGAGCAGCAGGCGCGCGCGAGGTACGACCTCGAGGCCATCACGGACGAGCGGATAGACCCGGAGCGCTTCGCCGACTTCCTGCAGTGCGGGACGGCGCTCGACGACGCGACGCTGCTGAAGGCGTTCGTGTGGCAGGCTGTCGTCTCGGAGGACGAGATACTGGTCACGCTGAACTACGACAAAAAGGGCGAACCCGCCAGATTGGACATCCAGCGGGTTCGAGCAAAATTGGAATGGTGCCCCATGTTGGATTCGAACCAACGGCCTTCTGCTCCGGAGGCAGACGCTCTAATCCCCTGAGCTAATAGGGCCAACGTTTGGCATTATACCCAAGTGCACCACGGGCTATCAAAATAAAAGAAAAAGCTTTGCAATTCCGAGGAAGACGCGGCGCAACGGCCCACTTTAGAAGGCAAAAGCGAGTCAGATAGTATAAACTCTCATGCACCATATATACACGGCTCGCGATGCGGGCCGTTTTTGCAAAAGTTATCCATCGAGGTGAGAGGCACACCATGATTGCAATTTTAAAGCAGAGCGCCAGCGACGAGGCCGTCGGCCATATCGTCAGCTGGATTGAGAAAAAGGGCCTGAAGACCGATGTCTCGCGCGGCGAGAATGAGACGATTATCGGCCTGGTGGGCGATACGACCAAGATCGACCCGTTCCTGCTCGAGTCCATGGATGTCGTCGAGCGCGTGCAGCGCGTCTCCGAACCGTTCAAGCGCGCCAACCGCAAGTTCCACCCCGAGGACTCCGTCATCGACTGCGGTCACGGCGTCAAGATCGGCGGCGACCAGTTCCAGGTCATCGCCGGTCCCTGCTCCGTCGAGGGCGAGAACCTCATCCGCATCGCACGCCGCGTGAAGGCCGCCGGCGCCACGATGCTGCGCGGCGGTGCCTACAAGCCCCGCACCTCCCCCTACGCCTACCAGGGCATGGGCCCCGCCGGCCTCGACCTGCTGTGCGAGGCGTCTGCCGAGCTCGACATGCCGATCGTCACCGAGATCATGGATCCACGCGACGTGCAGGTCTTCTTGGACAAGAAGATTGACGTCATGCAGATCGGCGCCCGCAACGCCCAGAACTTCCCCCTGCTCAAGGAGGTCGGCAAGACCCAAGCCCCGATTCTGCTCAAGCGCGGCATGTCCGGCACGATCGACGAGCTGCTTATGGCAGCCGAGTACATCATGAGCGAGGGCAACGACAACGTCATCCTGTGCGAGCGCGGTATCCGCACCTTCGAGACCCGCACCCGCAACACCTTCGACCTTAACGCCGTGCCGGTGCTGCACCACCTGTCGCACCTGCCCGTCGTCGCCGACCCCAGCCACGCCACCGGCTACACCCGCTACGTCGAGCCCATGGCGCTCGCCGCGACCGCCTGCGGTGCCAACGGCCTGGAGATCGAGGTCCACGACGAGCCGAGCCGTGCCTGGTCCGACGGCGCCCAGGCCCTCACCCCCGATCAGTTCGACGACACCATGCGCCGCATCCGAGCCATCCGCGAGGTCGTCTGCCAAGAGACCATGGAGTAGGCCATGGGTACGGTGAGAAACGCACGCGTCAACCAGGGCGGACCCAAGTGCGCTGGCATCGTGGGCCTGGGCCTCATCGGCGGCAGCTTTGCCCGCGGCTATGCGCAGGCGGGCGTTCGCGTGCTTGCTTGGGACCCCGACGATGACGTGATGACGGCCGCCAGCATGGGCACTGTCGCCGGAGAGCTCAACGACAAGACACTCGGCGAATGCGACATCATCGTCCTGGCTTGCTACCCCGAGGCATGCATCGAGTGGCTCGAGGCGCATGCACAGGCACTCGCCGACGCCACCGACACCGACGCCATCATGGGCCCCGTGGTGATCGACACGGTGGGCGTCAAGGGCATCGTGTGCGAACGTGCCTTTGAGCTTGCCCGCGAGCACGGCTTTTACTTTGTGGGCGCGCACCCCATGGCGGGCACCCAGTTCTCGGGCTACGCTAACTCTCGTGCCGACCTGTTCCAGGGCGCCCCGCTGGTGCTCGTACCGCCCGCGGTAGACGATGCGCTCAAGCTGGAGCTTTTGGGCCAGGTGCGCGAGATGGTGCGCCCCTTGGGCTTTGGCAAGTTCAGCGTGACCAGCGCCGCCGAGCACGACCGCGTCATCGCCTTCACGAGCCAGCTTGCGCACGTGGTATCCAACGCCTACGTCAAAAGCCCCACCGCCCAGGTCCACCACGGCTTTTCGGCCGGTAGCTACCGCGATCTCACCCGCGTGGCGCACCTCAACCCGCAAATGTGGTCCGAGCTCATGATCGACGACGCCGACGCGCTCGCCTTCGAGATCGACCATCTGATCGAGTCGCTTGGCGCCTACAGCCGTGCGCTCAAGAACCGCGACCAGCGCTATCTGGAGAATCTCCTTGCCGAGGGCGACCGCATTAAGCGCGCACTCGACGACGAAGCCTCCCACTAGACCACCTATCACGCCAGGTCGAAAGGACCGAAGCTTATGGCGATTACCATCGATATCGACACCGCACGCCCCTACCAGGTGCATGTTGGCACGTTTTTGCTGGAGCAGGCGGGACCGCTCGTGCGCGCCACTGCCGGCGGCGCCAAGGCCGTCATCGTAACGGACACCAACGTGGGCCCGCTCTACCAGATGCCCGTTAAGCAGAGCCTGGAGGCGTCTGGCTACGAGGTAAGCATCTGCACCTTCGAGGCCGGCGAGGCCCATAAGCGCGCCGAAACCTATGTTGCCATTTTGGAGTTTGTGGCCGAGCACGAGCTTTCGCGCTCCGACGTGATCGTGGCACTCGGCGGCGGCGTCGTGGGCGACGTGGCGGGCTTTGTGGCCGCCACCTACATGCGCGGCTGTAAGTTTGTGCAGATCCCCACGAGTCTGCTCGCCATGGTGGATTCGTCGGTGGGCGGCAAGACCGCCATCGACCTGGCTGCCGGCAAGAACCTGGCCGGCGCCTTTTGGCAACCGAGTGTTGTTATCGCCGACGTGGGGTGCCTGGCCACCCTCACGCCCGAGCAGTTCGCCGACGGCTGCGGCGAGGTCGTCAAGCACGCCGTGATCGCCGACCCGGAGCTTTTCGCCGAGCTGGAGAAGACCCCGCTCACGCTGGAGCTGCTCAACCGCGATGTGGCCCGCGTAGCGCTCATCATCGCCCGCAATATCGACATCAAGCGCGCCGTGGTCGTCGCCGACGAGCGCGAAACCAACCAGCGCAAGCTCCTCAACTTTGGACACAGCGCCGGACACGCCGTCGAGGCCTGCGAGCACTTTGAGCTCGGACACGGCAACTGCGTTTCGATCGGCATGGGTATCATCACGCGCGCCGCGGCCCTGCACGGCGTTTGCGATGCTGCACTGCCCGGTCGTATTGAGGAGCTCTGCGCCCGCCATGGCCTCAAGACCCGCTGCGAGCTTTCCGCCGATGCCGTCTTTGCCGAGGCGCTCCACGACAAGAAGCGCGCGGGCGACACCATCGATCTGGTGATTCCGCACGGCATTGGCCGCTGCAGCATCGACCGCACACCGCTTTCCACTTTCCACGAACTCATTGCCGAGGGCCTCGGCCAGAAGGGAGACGCATTCGCATGCTAGCCCGCATCACCCCGTCCCCGCTTAAGGGCACCGTTCCCGCCATCGCGTCCAAGTCGATGGCGCATCGCCTGATCATCTGCGCCGCGCTTGCCAACGGCGAGACGCACGTTACCTGCAACACCACCTGCGCCGACATCGAGGCTACGGTGCGTTGCCTTACGGCACTGGGCGCTCGCATCGAGACCGTCGAGGATGGCTTCCAGGTCCACCCCACCATGAAGAGTGTTGAGTTTGGCCTGCTCAAAGCACTTGCGGGTGGCATGCTTGACTGCGGCGAGAGCGGCTCCACACTCCGCTTTATGTTGCCCGTCGCCTGCGCGCTGGGCGCCGAAGCGACTTTTGTGGGTCAGGGACGCTTGGGCGCCCGCCCGCTGTCCCCGCTCTCGGATGAGATCATCGCCGCCGGCTGCGACTTACAGGGTCTGGGCGGCTTTCCGCTCAAGACGAGCGGCCGCATGCGCCCGGGCACCTTTATCCTGCCGGGCAATGTGAGCTCGCAGTATATCTCGGGCCTGCTGCTGGCAGCCCCGCTGCTGGCCAAGCCCTCCTGCGTGCAGGTGACCGGCCTTATTGAGAGCCGCCCCTACATCAACCTGACGATCCAGGCCATGAAGGCCTTTGGCGTCGAGGTCAACGTCGAGCGTATTCCGGCCAAGGACGGCCAGCCCGAGGTCACGAACTTCCGCGTGAGCAGTGGCTCGTACCGCACGCCCGGCAGCGTGGCCGTCGAGGGCGACTGGTCCAACGCCGCCTTTTGGCTGTGCGCTGGCGCCATCGGCACCGACCCCATCACCGTGGAGGGCGTGTCGCTGAGCTCCGCGCAGGGCGACCGCAACGTGCTTGCCGCGCTTTCGCGCTTTGGCGCCCGCATCGTGCGCTCCACCAACGCCGCCACCGTGCAGTCCGACAAACTCGCCGGCTTTGAGATGAGCGCCCACGACATCCCCGACCTGGTGCCCGTTATCTCGGCCGTGGCCTCGCTGGCTCAGGGCCGCACGTTCATCCGTGACTGCGCACGCCTGCGCATCAAGGAATCTGACCGTCTGGTCACCACCACCCGCGAGCTCACCGCGCTGGGAGCGCAGGTGCGCATCGCCGGTGACGACCTCATCATCAAGGGTGTCGATGCCTTCACCGGAGGCGAGGTCGATTCGCACAACGACCACCGCATCGCCATGATGGCCGCCATCGCCGCGAGCCGCGCCACCGGCGAGGTCGTGATCCACGGCGCCGAGGCCGTCAACAAGTCCTATCCCGATTTCTTCGACCACTACCGCCTGCTGGGCGGCAAGGTCACACTCGAGGAGGAATAGCATGTCCTCGACCTTTGGCAACGTCTTGCACTTAAGCATCTTCGGCCAATCGCACTCCCCCGCTATCGGCTGCTCGCTCGATGGCATCCCGGCGGGCATCGCCGTGGACCAGGAGAAGCTGCAGGCCTTCCTCGACCGTCGCGCCCCCGGTCGCGACGAGACCGCGACCAAACGCCGCGAGGCCGACGCCGCGCACATCATCGCCGGTGTGGTCGATGGACACACCACCGGCGCACCCATCGCAGCGATTATCGAGAACACCAACACGCGCTCCAAGGATTACTCCGAGCTGCGCCGCAAGCCCCGCCCCGGGCACGCAGATTTCCCTGCGCGCGTGAAGTATCACAACATGCACGATGTCGCTGGTGGCGGGCATTTTTCCGGTCGCCTAACGGCACCCTTGTGCATCGCCGGCGGGATCGCGCTGCAAGCACTCGAGGCCCGTGGCATTCAGGTCATGGCGCACGTCGCGCAGATCGGCGGCATCTCCGACCTGCCCATGGACGATATGGTCTATCGCGAGGCCGACCGCAAGGCGATCCTTACGAACGATCTGCCGTGCATTGACGCCGCCGCAGCCGGCCGCATGCGCGAGGAGATCCTTGCCGCGCGCGACGAACTCGACAGCATCGGCGGCATTGTGGAGTGCGGCATTTACGGGCTTCCCGCGGGCATCGGCGACCCCATGTTCGACGGCATCGAGAACCGCATCGCGCAAATCGCGTTTGGCATTCCCGCCGTAAAGGGCGTGGAGTTTGGCATGGGCTTTGCCGTGGCCGCCATGCGCGGCAGCGAGAACAACGATCCATATCGCATCGATGCCGAGACCGACGAGATCGAGGTCGAGTCCAACAACGCCGGCGGCATTCTGGGCGGCATCTCCACCGGCGCGCCCGTCATGTGGCGCATGGCCGTAAAGCCGACGCCCTCAATTGGCCGCGAGCAGCAGACCGTGGACATGGACGCCATGGAAAATGCCGAGCTCTCGGTCCACGGCCGCCACGATCCCTGCATCGTCCCGCGCGCCGTCCCCGTAGCCGAAGCAGCCGCCGCCCTCGCCATCTGGGACGCCCTCCTCGAGGACGCCGCCCAGCGCTAACCCGACTCACCTGGGTTGCCCGTCAACTCAGCCGTTACGTGAAAGGGGCCTCCATGGACCTTGCTGACATCCGCCAGGCCATCGATGGCATCGACACCACGCTCCTCAACAGCTTTGTCGAGCGTATGGACATTGCCACCGAGGTCGCCAAGTCAAAAATCGAGATGGGCAAGGCCGTCTTCGACCCCGCCCGTGAGCGCTCCAAACTCAACAATCTCGCCAGCCGCGCGCCCGAGCGCTACGAGGCGCAAACTATCACCCTGTTCCGTCTCCTCATGAGCATGAGCAAGGCCGAGCAGCAGCGCTACATCAACGAGCTCAGGGGCATCACGGTCTCGCAAAAGGCCCATGCCACGGCCGCAGCCTGTGACACGCCCTTCCCCCAGACGGCCACTGTCGCCTGCCAAGGCGTCGAAGGCGCCTACAGCCAGATCGCCGCGTGCAAACTCTTCGACGTGCCCGACATCGCGTTTTTCGAGACCTTCGAGGGCGTCATGCGCGCCGTGCGCGACGGCTTTTGCGAGTTTGGCGTACTGCCCATCGAAAACTCAACCGCCGGCTCGGTAAACGCCGTCTACGACCTGCTCGCACAGTTCGACTTCCATATCGTGCGCTCGCTGCGCCTCAAGATCGACCACAACTTGCTCGTCAAGCCCGGCACCAAGCTCGCCGACGTGCGCGAGGTTTACAGCCACGGCCAAGCCATTGCCCAGTGTGCGGGCTTTATCGAGTCCCACGACCTGCACGCCACCAAGTACCCCAACACCGCCATGTCGGCCGAGATGGTCGCCAGCTCCGGGCGCACCGATGTTGCCGCCATCGCATCGCGCAGCTGCGCGACACTCTATGGCCTGGAGGTGCTGGAGTCCAACATTCAAGACTCCGACAACAACTACACGCGCTTTGTCGTCATCAGCCGCGAGCCACGCGTCTATCCCGGTGCCAACCGTACCTCGCTCATGATCACCACGGCCAACGAACCGGGCGCCCTTTATCGCGTACTCGAGCGCTTCTATGCGCTCAACATCAACCTCATCAAGCTCGAAAGCCGTCCCATCCCCGGTCGCGACTTTGAGTTTATGTTCTACTTTGATCTGGACTGCCCCTTTGGCAGCAAGGCCCTCGACGACCTGCTCGATTCCATCGACGACGTGTGCGAAAGCTTCACCTACTTTGGCAGCTACACGGAGGTGCTCTAGATGACCGATACCGCCGCAACCCGCCCCTACGGAGTGCTGGGCCGCGTGTTGGGCCACAGCTACACCCCAACCATCTACAAGGAGCTCGCTGGGCTCGAGTACGTGCGATTTGAGCGCGAGCCCGAGGACCTCGCGGCCTTTATGACAGGCGACGAGTGGGAGGGCACCAACGTGACCATCCCCTACAAACGTGCCGTCATAGAATACCTGGACGAGCTGAGCCCGCTGGCCGAGCGCATGGGCAACGTTAACACTATCACACGCCTGCCCGATGGCCGCCTGCGCGGTGACAACACCGATTACTTTGGTTTCCAGTGTCTGGTCGAGGAGCTGGGGGTTGAGGTTACCGGCAAGAAGGTTCTCGTGCTCGGAGCCACCGGCGGCGCCGGCACCACGGCAAGTGTGGTGCTGGGAGATCTGGGCGCCATCGTTGTGCCCGTGGGCCGCACGAGCGAGGTCAACTACGGCAACATCGCGCAGCAATCCGACGCCGCCCTGCTCGTCAACTGCACGCCTGCCGGCATGTTCCCCCACTGCCCCGATGCGCCCTGCACGCTTGAAGGACTTGACGTGCTCGAGGGCGTCATCGACATCGTTTACAACCCCGCCCGCACGGGCCTGATGCTCGAGGCCGAGCGCCGCGGCATCCCCTGCATCGGCGGCCTGCTGATGCTCGTGGCCCAAGCGGCACAGGCCGTCGAGCGCTATACCGGCCAGGTCACCCCGCGCGGGCGCATCCTAGACGTAACGGAGCGCTTGTCACGCCGCGAACAGAACATCGCGCTGATTGGCATGCCGGGCTCGGGCAAGACCCGCGTGGGTGAACAGATCGCCCAGCTCACGGGCCGCGAGCACATCGATCTCGATCGCGCCCTCGAGGAGCGCCTGGGCATGCCCTGCGCCGACTTTATCATCAAGTGCGGCGAGGCGGCCTTCCGCGAGCAGGAGACGGCAGCGCTGGCCGACATCTCCAAGCGCAGCGGCTTGGTGCTCTCCACCGGCGGCGGCGTGGTTACGCGCGACGAGAACTACCCTCTGCTGCACCAAAACAGCCAAATCGTGATGCTCAACCGCAAGCTCGACGAGCTCGCCCACAAGGGCCGCCCCATCACCGCGCGCGACGGCATCGACAAGCTGGCCGAGCAGCGTATGCCGCGCTACCGCGCCTGGGCCGACTACATCATCGACTCACGCGACTGCGCCGCCAACACCGCGGCCGCCGTCCTCGACGCCCTTCCACCAGCCCTCTAGCAAAAACCACCACAAAGGGGACAGGTACCTTTGTGGTGGTTTTCCGTTCCGCCTCTCCGCCCGCCCAACCGCAAAGGAAGCAACCATGAAAGCACTCGTCATCAACGGCCCCAACCTCAACATGCTCGGCATTCGCGAGCCGGGCATCTACGGCAACGACAACTACGACCGCTTAGTGCAGATCTGCCAGGAGGCAGGTGCCGCGCAGGGCTTCGACGAGGTCGAGGTCTTCCAGTCCAACCACGAGGGCAGCATCGTCGACAAGATCCAGGAGGCCTACGGCAAGGTCGACGGCATCGTCATCAACCCGGCAGCCTACACACATACGAGCGTGGCGATCCTCGATGCGCTCAAAGCCGTCGCCATCCCGGCCGTGGAGGTCCACATTAGTGCCGTCGAAACACGCGAGGACTTCCGCCAGGTGAGCTACGCACGCCTAGCCTGCTTCGCCACCATTACGGGCGAAGGCCTGATGGGCTACGCCCACGCGCTGGAGCTGCTGAGGGAACGACTCGAAAAGTAGTCTCGCGCGCAAATCCATCAACCCCGATTCGCACGCCAGTAATGCCAGTGCCGCCAGCAGCAACCTCGCTACTGGCGGCACTTTATTACTGGCATATAATCGTTGCAGCCACACAACGTCTGGAGACTCGCATGCTAAGCATCCATCTGGGAGATTACCCCGGTTCCATCTACGATACCGAGACCTACTTTAGGAACTCATACTTGGACTCATGGTTCGAAGACCCTATGGCCGCACAGATCATTAAAAGCGTGGACGGATCAGAGCTCATCGGCCCCCACAACATCGTAAGCAAGCAGCTGGGCTCGATCACCCCACTCGAACTGTCCGGCGGCGTTAAGACGCTGCTGCTGGTGCGCAATCTACCAAACATGGTGTTCAATGCATCCACTTGCGGAGATAACTGCGCCCGCTGGCTGCTCAAAATTGGCAAAGAGCAGGATGTGCTGGTGACCCTTTACCACATCATGAAATTTCCCTGGAAGCGTTTTGAGATTCGCATCAATAACGACGGCCGCATCGTCAGGAACATGCAGGAGTTTGTCGGCGCCACGAATGACTTTTTGGATGTTGATGAGTAATGAAGGGAACGCATACCGTTGTCGTAGAGCGTGCAAAGGTCAAATACACACTCACGTTTAAGCGCAATATTTCCTTTATACGCGGCAACAGCGGCACGGGCAAAACGACGCTCATCTCGATGATTCGCGACTACAACGACCGAGGACCGGAAAGCGGCGTTGCACTCAGCTGCGACGTACCTTGCGAAACGCTTTCCGGCAGACGCTGGGAGCGCGAGCTGTCGATCATCGAAGATTCAATCGTCTTTCTAGATGAGGGCAACGAGTTTATCTACTCAAAGGACTTCGCCAAAGCCGTAAACGGCTCGTCCAACTATTTTGTTCTGATATCTCGTCGTGATGCCAACGAGCTCCCCTACAGCGTTGATGAAATCCTAAAGCTAGTCAACACGACGAGTAAAACAATCAATGGCCGCAAGAGCGACAGGCGCTTCTACTCGGTAACCAAGCCGCTATATGACCACACGGCAAGCATGCTGTATCAGGATCTAAATGTTGGATTCGAGGTACCCGACGCCGTAGTTGTCGAGGATAGCAAATCTGGCTATCAATTCTACGACGCTCTTTGCAACCGACTCGGAATCCCCTGCTATACCGCCACCGGCGTAGCAAATCTAAAGCGGACAATTCACGAATGCCCCGAGCAAAACGTTCTTGCCATTGGAGACGGCGCAGCGTTTGGTCCCTACATTGAAAAAGTGCTCGGACAGCGCGTTTACAAGAACGTTCGCTTGTTCCTCCCGGAATCATTTGAGTGGACGCTTCTGCAATCTGGCCTCATTCCCAGTAACGACATTCCAAAAATCCTCAAGGATCCTTCGAGCTATATCGAAAGTCGCAAGTACCTAAGTTGGGAGCGATTCTTCACCGACGTATTGATCAAGTACTCGACAGACACTCGCTACGCCTACAGAAAGGCAAAGCTCAATGAGCAGTACCTGAGGCCGCAGGCGATGAATGCAGTTGCAAACGTCTTGCCCGAGTGCCTGAAGGCAGACTAGATACAGCGGGGAGGGCCAAGTTGGTCCTCCCCGCTTTTGTTACGCCTTCTTGATCACGTACGCCAATCCAATATCGCAGGCACAGCGTACGATTGACGCGAAGAACCACGATGCTGGCAGCGTCATAAACAGAGGCTTGCTCACGCTCGGCTCCAGCCCCCTTTGGCGCGCCGTATAACCAATCCACATCAGCAGCACAATAGCAGCTCACGCCACGGCTTCGGCCTAAACGTATACCCGGCAAGAACAAAGAACACCGGCATGTGAAAAAGCCCAGACCACCAAGCGGTCCGGGCTTAATAAACGATGGTGCTCCATGGCGGATTCGAACCGTCGACCTTGGGATTAGAAGTCCCCTGCTCTATCCAACTGAGCTAATGGAGCAAATAACCGCACGCCCAAGCAAGCGCAAGCCTGTCAGGCGCAACTAATTATAACCTAGTTGAACTGCTCACGGTACGCCTTGCAGACCTCACTGACCGGGCCGTCCATGCGAAGGTCACCCTTCTCAATCCAAACGGCACGCTGGCAGATGCGCTCAACCTGCTCCATGGAGTGCGAAACGAACAGAACCGTCACGTCGCCACTCTGGATAAAGTG
>CABQSP010000021.1:0-29002 GCA_902466855.1 uncultured Collinsella sp.
ACGCGCATAAAGAAAGCCTCCCATTTCTCATGTCCAAGAAATGGGAGGCAGTTCACAAGGCAGAACCGGGTTTCTTTAGCAATGCTTGCTTTGCTCAAGCAGTAACTAGCAGTTACTCAGCCAGGAAGTCACGCTGGACAGCGGGATCGACCTTGACGCCAGGGCCCATGGTGGAAGACACGGAGATGGACTTGACGTACTTGCCCTTAGCAGAAGAGGGCTTGACGCGCAGAATCTCGGTGTACAGGGCAGCGTAGTTCTCGACGAGCTGCTGCTCAGAGAAGGACTTCTTGCCCAGGGGCACGTGGCAGATGCCGTAGCGGTCGGCGCGGTACTCAACGCGGCCAGCCTTGAGCTCGGAGACCATCTTGGCGACGTCCATGGTCACGGTGCCGAGCTTGGGGTTCGGCATGAGGCCACGGGGACCAAGGATCTTACCGATGCGGCCAACCTTGGCCATCATGTTCGGCGTAGCGATAGCGGCGTCGAAGTTGATCTCGCCCTTCTGAATCTGGGCGACGAGCTCGTCGGAACCGATGATGTCGGCGCCGGCAGCCTCGGCCTCGCGGGCCTTCTCGCCCTCGGCGAAGACGGCAACACGAACGGTCTTGCCGGTGCCGTGGGGCAGGGAGATGGAACCACGGATGTTCTGGTCAGCCTTACGAGTATCGATGCCCAGACGGAAGTGAGCCTCGACGGTCTCGTCGAACTTGGCGGTGTCGAGCTCCTTGATGAGCTTGGCAGCCTGAAGGGGGGTGTAGAGCGTGGCGCGGTCGATCTTCTCGGCAGCGGCGTTATAGCTCTTACCATGCTTAGCCATGTGCATTACCTCCTGTGGTTAAACGGGCGTGAGCCCTCCCACATCGTATCGTGTGCCCTATTGCACACATTTAACGGGCGCCCCGGTCGGAGCACCCGCCGTTACCATAAGAAATCGCTACTCAGCGATGGTGACGCCCATGGAACGGGCGGTACCGGCGATGATCTTCTTGGCGGCGTCAATGTCGTTGGCATTGAGGTCCGGCATCTTGATCTCGGCGATCTTGGTGAGCTGCTCCTGGGAGAGCTGACCAACCTTGTCAGCCTGGGGCTTAGCGGAACCAGACTTGAGGTTCAGCTCCTTCTTGATAAGGTGAGCCGCCGGCGGGGTCTTGGTGATGAAGGAGAAGGACTTGTCCTCGTAGACAGAGATCTCAACGGGGATGATGTCACCCTTCTTGTCCTGCGTCTCGGCGTTAAAGGCCTGGCAGAACTGCATGATGTTCACGCCAGCAGCGCCCAGGGCGGGGCCGACGGGAGGAGCGGGGTTTGCTGCACCAGCAGGAATCTGGAGCTTAATGACGTTGGCAACCTTCTTCTCAGCCATGGTCATTCCTTTCGAATCACGAGTGTGAAGTACTTGCTATATCGTAAGCACGCACGTGTTAGAAGCACTCCTGAGATGAGCAGTCACAGAAGAAGCACGCTCGCGCGAACGGACGAAAACTTAAGCGATGACAGCGACCTGGTTAAAGTCGAGCTCGACCGGCGTCTCGCGGCCAAAGATCATCAGCGTGACCTTGAGCTTGCCAGCCTCGGTGTTAACCTCGGAGACCTTGCCATCAAAGTCGGTAAGCGGGCCATCGGTGACGCGGACGGACGTACCGACCTCAATATCAACCGAGGTGCGCTTGGGCGAATCGCCCTTACCGGGACGACGAGTCATCTTGTTGTACTCGTCGCGGGAAAGCGGAGCGGGCTTGCCGTTGCCGCCTAGGAAACCGGTGACGCCAGGCGTGTTACGAACACACGTCCAATCATCGTCATCCATCTCCATGCGGACCAGGACATAACCCGGGAAGATCTTGGAATCCTTGGTCTCACGCTTGCCACCCTCTTTAATCTCGGTGACGCGCTCCATAGGAATCTCGATATCAAAGATACGGTCCTGCATGCCCATAGTCTCGATGCGATGCTCGAGATCGGACTTAACGCGGTTCTCGTATCCAGAGTAAGTGTGAACGACGTACCAACGCTTAGACATGGTTTAGCCCCTCAATCCAGAGAACAGAGCAAGAGCCTCGCCAAAGCCAGCATCGAGCAGAGCGATGACGACGCCGACGACGATCAGAGAAGCGCAAACAACAACCGAGTAGTTCACGAGCTCCTTCTTATCGGGCCACGTGACACGCTTCATCTCGGACTTGACCGAAGCGAAATACTTCTTGGTGCGGGCGAAGAAACCAGGCTTCTCGTTCTTCTTGGACTTCGCAGCCTTCTCGTTCTTCTTGGCAACGGCCTTCTTGGCCTCAACCTTGGAGTTGGCGGCAGCTTTGTTGGCAGGTGCCGGCTGCTGAGCCTTCTTCTTGTTCTTCTTGTTGGCCATTTGGGTTACCTCCGCGCAATGCGCTTATACATGAGTAAACCGTAAGCCCCCAAGTGGGAGCTTACGGAATAGTGACTGGCACGCCAGGAAGGACTCGAACCCTCAACACTCGGTTTTGGAGACCGATGCTCTACCAATTGAACTACTGGCGTATGTGACTAGAGACTAGCGAGTCTCTTTGTGCAGCGTGTGGTGACGGCACCAGGGGCAATACTTCTTGATCTCCATACGATCAGGCATGGTCGACTTGTTCTTGGTGGTCGTATAGTTGCGGCGCTTGCACTCAGTGCACGCAAGAGTAACTAGAGTACGCATGTATCCTGAACCTTTCATTTCCGCCCCGTACGGGCACGAGTTGTTACTTTATCAGCTCCACGTAAGTGCTGTCAATGAAAACCTCGAGTCAATTGGTTCTCGGTGGATCCATTCATATTTGGAACACATCAATGAAGCCATCGAGAGCTAATCGACGGTGCATCCAGGACCATTATCGATCCTCTCGACACCAGCAACGGCTCAATATCCATTGCAGAAAAGAACCCGGCACCCATATAAGTGCCGGGTTCTCTAAGTCAGCTATATCAAAGAGCTAATTTACTCAATGATCGTGGAGACGATGCCCGAACCGACGGTGTGGCCACCCTCGCGGATAGCGAAGCGCAGGCCCTCCTCCATGGCAATCGGGTGGATGAGGTCGCCCTCGATGGTGATGTGGTCACCAGGCATAGCCATCTCGGTGCCCTCGGGGAGCTTGACCGTACCGGTAACGTCGGTGGTACGGAAGTAGAACTGAGGACGATAACCATCGAAGAACGGGGTGTGACGGCCGCCCTCCTCCTTGGTCAGAACGTAGATCTCGCCGGTGAACTTGGTGTGCGGGGTAACCGAACCGGGCTTGCAGAGAACCTGGCCGCGCTCGATGTCCTCACGCTTGATGCCGCGGAGCAGCAGACCGACGTTGTCGCCAGCCTCGCAGAAGTCCATGGACTTACGGAACATCTCGATACCGGTAACGACGGTGTTCTGGGTATCCTTGATGCCGACGATCTCGACGGGCTCGTTGAGCTTGAGCTCACCGCGCTCGACACGGCCAGTAGCAACGGTACCACGGCCGGAGATGGTCATAACGTCCTCAACGGCCATCAGGAACGGGAGGTCGTTGTTACGAGCAGGCGTCGGGATGTACTCGTCGACGGCCTTCATGAGCTCGCGAATGGCGTCCATCCACTTGGCGTCGCCCTCGAGAGCGCCCAGAGCGGAGCCACGGATGACGGGGATGTCGTCGCCGGGGAAATCGTACTCGGAGAGGAGCTCACGGGTCTCCATCTCGACGAGGTCGATGAGCTCGTCATCGTCGACCATGTCGCACTTGTTCAGGAAGACGACGATATAGGGAACGCCGACCTGACGGGCGAGCAGGATGTGCTCGCGGGTCTGAGCCATGGGGCCGTCGGTAGCAGCGATGACCAGGATAGCGCCGTCCATCTGAGCAGCGCCGGAGATCATGTTCTTGACGTAGTCAGCGTGGCCCGGGCAGTCAACGTGAGCGTAGTGACGGGCAGCGGTCTCGTACTCAACGTGGGAGACGGAAATCGTAATGCCGCGCTCGCGCTCCTCGGGAGCCTTGTCGATGTTCTCGAACGCAGTGAAGTCAGCCTTGCAGCCCTCGGTCTCGGAGAGAACCTTGGTGATGGCAGCGGTCAGCGTGGTCTTGCCGTGGTCGACGTGACCAATGGTGCCGATGTTAACATGCGGCTTAGTGCGCTCAAACTTCTCTTTGGCCATAAAGCCCTCCTCTTAACAGGTCGTCCCCGGACGGGACTTTGCCTTTATACCATAGTGGCCTCTCAACATACTATTGAGAAGCCACCGTGTTACCTATGGTAGCGGTGACTGGATTCGAACCAGTGACGCCACGGGTATGAACCGTGTGCTCTAACCAACTGAGCTACACCGCCGGATGGAGCCTGCAACCAGACTTGAACTGGTGACCTCTTCGTTACCAACGAAGTGCTCTACCGACTGAGCTATACAGGCACTTGACGGGTGGGAGCTATAGGATTCGAACCTATGTAGGCAGAGCCAACGGGTTTACAGCCCGTCCCCATTAACCACTCGGGCAAACTCCCAATCGTTCAAGTATCCGCAGGTCCTTTGGTCTTTTGGACCGCCGCCCCCGCGAACGAAGAAGATAATACGATGCCACCTTGGGGGCTGTCAACGAAAACCTCTAGATACACGGTGCCGGGCGTATCTATATAGCCGTGACCTGCGGTTTTATTGAGTTTGGATATGAAGGACAGTGGTTTTGGATACTGAGGTGACGTTTCCCAAGGTAACACTTTGCTGTAGTGGAGTACACCTTCAGTATCGAACTTCGATACCAGCTTATTTGCACCTATATATAGGTCGAGATCGGGGCTGCCCAGACAGAAGATTGCTCTTCCCAGGCAAAATCGAGCGTGGATTTTCTTCCGTTTGAAATCGAGCGTGGATAATCTCCCACTTTGCCGTGCCATCGAATCCAAAGTGGCAGATTATCCACGCTCATTCACTAGGCGGAAGATTTTCCACGCTCGTGTGTCCGATAATCCACGCTCGATGACGATGACCAACCTCGCCCCGGCCTATGTCTCGACCTGTAACAGTAAGAGGGTTATTCCTCCCCTATCTGTTACAGATCGAGATGTTTCGCAGAAACCCCCGCTTACGTCTCATTCTGTAACAGTAAGAACGGTTTTCAGCCTCTTCGTGTTACGGATCGAGATGTTATCGGCCTTCCCTTGGCAATGTTTCGATCTGTAACTATAAGGAGGGTCTTCAGCCCACTCGTGTTACGGATCGAGACAAACCTGAAGCTTGGTTGGCGCCAAACACGCTGACTTATCGACATAAATAGAAACGGGCCCTGTCCCACAAGGAAACAGAGCCCGAAACTCTCATGGAGCCAGTGACAGGAATCGAACCTGCAACCCACTGATTACAAATCAGTTGCGCTACCGTTGCGCCACACTGGCACACTTGGCGCTTTCACGCGAAGCCAGTTAAGAATAAAGGAATTGCGGACGGGGCGCAACAGGCCGCACGGCGTTATACAAATATGCAAAATCCAGCAACAACGCGTACCAGGCCCGTTCATTTCTGTCAGTGCGCCCTCAATCTTAAAACCATTCGCCAGAACGAATAGTTTTAATTACAATTGCTATATATAAAACTATTCGTTCTGGCGAAGGGTTTCGCGATGCTTACTACCAAAGAAGCCGCCGAGCTGCTCGGCATCACTCCGCGCAGGGTGCAGGAGCTCATAAAAAACGGAGCACTTGAGGCCCGCAAGGCTTCTGGTGTATGGCTCATCGACAAAGACAGCGTCGACACGCGACTCCGCTCTGTGACCAAAACGGGGGGACGTCCCCGCCGCGGCCACGGTAAGAGCGAGATCGCGTTCACCCTCATGAACCGCACGTACGAAGTCGCTCAGCTGGTCTACAGCACATCGCGAAAAGACTTTACCCACATCGGTGCCGACATCGATTACGCCCACGCCCCTATTGGAGTATTTGGCCCTAATAGCCCCATATCGCTAGACTCCTTCCGCATCTGGTGGCGCGGCCGCGGTATCCCGCTCGCACGCATTGGGCTAGCCTCCCTGCTTGCAGAAGCCGCAGTCGATGTTCCCGATGAACTCGTCCAGCGAAATCTCGGCCTCTCCTTATCCGACCAGTATTGGATTAGGCCCCAAGGTTCCGGTCTCACCTGGGAGGATATCAACTTCTTCAATAACGCCTTTGATGACGTCTCGCTGTCCATTGCACCCTTTGCCCCAGAGGGAAAAGCGGCTGCCGCAAAGCCCGATAACACCTCGGACGGCAATCTTCAAAAGTACTGGACGTGCGAGGGCGAACGTCGAATTCTGCATAAGGCAGGAGCGCACCTGGACCAGGAACCTTATAACGAGCTGGTGGCGACCGCGCTCCACCGTCGCATCCTAAACGCCTGCGATTATGTGCCTTACTCGCTCGAGGGCACGGGCACTTCCGCCCTGAGCACATGCGATGTCTTCTTAACTGATGAAGAAGAGTATGTCCCTGCGTTCTATGTAAACCAGCACGCAAACGCAGATGAACGGCTAACCGACTACGAGCGATATGTAGCAAACTGCGAGGAGCTCGGGATGACAGGCGTCAAGGATGCCCTTGACCGCATGATCGTATGTGACGACATCATTGCCAACTACGATCGTCATTGGCGCAACTTCGGCCTCGTGCGAAACGTAAACACGCTAGCCTGCAGACCTGCCCCTATCTTCGATTCGGGCTCATCACTCTGGTGCAACATATCACTAGAGGAGCTTAGGGCGGGAGAGCACAGTTTTACCAGCGCACAATTTCATTCAAGCCCCGCCAAACAAATGTTGCTCGTCGAGGACATGGGCTGGTTTGACGGCGACAAACTCGAGGGTTTCGTTGACGAGGCAATCGAAATCCTATCCAAAAACGACGCTCTTACAGCGAGACTGCCTTATCTAAAAGAGGCGCTAACATGGCGCCTCGAAAGAATGATCGACATCGCTGAATGGAGTTAGCGAGACAGCATCGCCCCGCCAACTCCCCTACCTCCCGCGCAGAGCTTTGAGCTTGGCCAGGGCCTCGGGGCTTAGACGGCTGCCCAGGGTCATCTTGATCTGCGGGGCCTCCTCGGCCTCGTGCACGTCGTTGTCGATCTGTTTGATCTCGTCCACCAGCATACGGCTCGAGATGCGCGTAACGCCCTTGCCCATGACGACGGCCTGGATCGTGCCGTCGCTCGATACCACGGAGCACGCGCGGCCTTCCTCGCGCGCCTCGATGCAGAGCTTTTGCACCACGGTATCGGCAGAAACGCCCGTCGGCGAAAACTCGATGCGCACGCCGCGGGCCGGCAGGTTGGGGCGCTCGTTGGAGATATTGCCCGCGCCGTCGAACACGATCACGGCCTCGTAGCGGCCCTGGGCAAAGGCGGCGACGTCGTTGATGAGGGCAGTGCGCGCCATATCGTGAACGTCGCTGGAATACGGATCGTCGGAATGGTCGTACACGAGCTTTTCGTAGCGCGGCGTGCAGTGGATCACGTTGTAGCCGTCGACCACCAGCAGCTCAGGCTTACTGGAGTGCACCGTCGAGACCGGATCGGCGATGGCCTGCGCAAACGCATTGCCGCCCACGCCATAGGTCGCGGCCGAAACAATCGGCTTGGCCGAGCCCTCGCCAAAGCGCTTGGCCTTGGACTTGGCGCGGTTCTTCTTGGACATGCGCTACTCCTCCCCCATGAACTCGCCGGCATTGCGGCGCAGCCACTCAAAGCACAGTGCGGTGGTCGCCTGGGCCACGTTGAGGCTCTCGGTCATGCCGCGCTGGGGAAGCTTGGTCAAAAAGTCGCATTTCTCGAGTACCAGGCGCGAGATGCCGTCGCCCTCGGAGCCCATGACGAGCGCCACGCGGCCCTCGAAGGGAGCATCCCAGCAGCTGCCCTCGGCGTGCTCGGAGGCACCGCCCACCCAAAAGCCAGCGGCCTTGAGGTCATCGAGTGCACGGGCGATATTGGGAACCTGCGCGATAGGCAGATGCATGACGGCGCCGGCGGAAGTCTTGTAGCTGCCAACGGTCACGCCGGCAGCGCGCTTGTTGGCAATGATGACACCGGCCGCGCCCACAACCTCGGCGGAGCGCACGATGGCGCCAAAGTTGCCGTCGTCGGTCACATGGTCGAGCACAACGACGAGCGCCGGACCGTCGCCCGCACGGTCGAGGATATCGGCAACATCAGCATAGGGGAAGTTACCAACCTCGAGCGCAATGCCCTGGTGAGCGCCATGACTCGACAGCGCATCGAGCTGCGCGCGCGGCACATACTTAATGCGGACGCCCGCGGCGTTGAGGTCGTCGACCAGGCGCGACAAGGCGGCATCGCGCTCCCCGCCCTCAGCGATGAGCGCGCACTTGACGGGAAAGCCGGTACGCAGCGCCTCGGCGGCGGCACGGCGACCTTCGATAAACTCGCCCTTGGGAACCTGGACAGCATCGCGGTTGCGATCGCGCTGCGGACGTGCGGCCTGGGTACGATCGCGCTGGCCCTTGGGAGCGGCAGCGCGGTCGTTGCGGCGACCCGGACGCGAGCCAGAAGCAGCCTGCTTGCCTCCACGCGGTGCACGCTTGCGATTGTCGGCCATAAAACGGCCTCCTTAAATAGATAACGGACAAGAATCGACCGTCCGAGCCACGGCACCTTGCCTTTCAATCGTCGGGCATGACCACCAGGTCTATGCCCTCCTCTTTCAAGGCAATCTGCCGCACCTCGAACGGTCGACAAATACTAGAGACTCTTAATACGAGTGCCAGCGGCAGTATCCTCGATCGTCAGGCCCAGATCCTTGAGCTGGTCGCGGATGGCGTCGGCCAGATCCCAGTTCTTGGCGGCGCGGGCCTCGGCGCGGGCCTCGAGAATCTTGGCAGCGGCCTCGTCCACGTCGTCACCCGTGTAGGCAACCAAACCGGCGGCAACGCCCAGCAGGCCCAGCGGCAACTCGACCTTGGGCTCGGGGAGCTCAACGCCAAGCGTATCGAGCAGCTCGGCCAGCGTGTCGGCGGCGGCAAGCGCGGCGGCCTTGGCGGCAGCGTCGCCCGCCTGCTCCAGGTACTGGTTGCACTCGGTCACAAAGCCAAAGACAGCACCCATGGCACCAGCGGTGTTAAAGTCGTCGTCCATGCACTCCTTAAAGGCAGCACGAGTCTCAGCGGCCTTGGCGGCAAATGCCTCGGCGGCAGCCACATCGGCATCGGCCGTCGCATGGTTCGCGGCCCAGCGCAGGTTCTCGACCGTACCGGCGATACGCGTGAGCGAGTTCTCGGCACCCTCCAGGCGCTCCCAAGAAAAGTCGAGCGGCGAGCGATAGCTCGTCTGCAGCATCAGCAGGCGCAGGGCGGCAGCGGAGTGCTGCTCGAGGACCTCGGCCAGCGTAAAGAAGTTGCCGAGCGACTTGGACATCTTCTCGCCGTCTACCAGCAGCATGCCCGTGTGCATCCAGGTGTTGGAGAAGCCCTGGTGCCAGGCGCAGGTGGCCTGGGCGCACTCGTTCTCGTGATGCGGGAAAGCAAGGTCGGAGCCGCCGCCGTGGATGTCAATCGGAGTGCCCAGGTAGCGGTGCACCATGGCGGCACACTCGGTGTGCCAACCGGGACGGCCCTCGCCCCAGGGGCTCGGCCAGCTGGGCTCGCCCGGCTTGGCGGCCTTCCACAGGGCAAAGTCGAGCGGGTCGTTCTTGTCCTCGTTCTCCTCGATGCGCGCGCCAACCATAAGGT
Source organism: uncultured Collinsella sp. (assembly GCA_902466855.1). Lineage (GTDB taxonomy): Bacteria > Actinomycetota > Coriobacteriia > Coriobacteriales > Coriobacteriaceae > Collinsella. Next base: position 9,700 of record CABQSP010000021.1, read on the forward strand.
CGTCGATGTTGCGGCCCGAGACCTGACCATAGTTGGGATCGCTGCGCACGGCAAAGTACACATCGCCGTTATCGGCGGCGTAAGCATGGCCCTGCTCGATGAGCGTCTTGATCATGGCGATCATGGGGCCGATCTCCTTGGTGGCGCGGGGGCGCACATCGGGATCGAGCACGTTGGCGGCGCGCATGACGCCGATGAACTTGTTGGAGAACTCCGTCGCGACCTCGGCAGCCGTACGGCCCTGCTCGTTGGCGCGCTTGATGATCTTGTCGTCGACATCGGTGAGGTTCTGGGCGAACGTGACCTCGTAGCCGCTCGCGATGAGCCAGCGTCGAATCACATCGAAGCTGATGAACGTGCGGGCATTGCCGATGTGGATGTTGTCGTAGACCGTGGGGCCGCACACGTACATGCGGACCTTGCCGGACTCGATGGGCTGGAACTCTTCCTTTTTATGGGTAGCGCTGTTGTAGATACGCATTCGTTACTCCTTAACGGTTTTCTGTAGCAGGCAGACGGCCCAGGCGCCGATTCCCTCGCCCTGGCCTTCCCAACCGAGCTTTTCGGTCGTAGTGGCGGCGACGCCCACATTTTCGACGTCAACGCCCAAGGCATGGGCAAGGTTGGCGCGCATGGCATCGCGGTGCGGGGTGATCTTGGGTTGCTGACAGGCAATGGTGCAATCGGCATCGACAAACTCAAAGCCCAGCTCGCGCGCGTAGTCCATCACGCGAGCGAGCAGCACCATCGAATCAGCACCCTCGTAGGCAGGATCGGTGTCGGGGAATAGCTTGCCGATGTCTCCCCCGCGGCAGGCGCCCAGAATGGCATCGGCCAAGGCGTGCGCGAGCACATCGGCATCCGAGTGGCCCAGCAGGCCGCGCTCGTAGGGAATGTCGACCCCGCCGATGATACATCGACGCCCCTCCACCAAACGGTGGACGTCGTAGCCGTGGCCAATGCGCAGGTTACTGAACATGGGGAAGGTCCTCTCCCTCGGCCATGCGACCGAGCAGAATCGCGGTTACGGGACGCAGGTCCTCGGGCACCGTCACCTTAAGGTTGTCGCGTGGGCTCTGGACGCAGCGGACGCACCCACCCATGCGCTCGACCAGCGATGAATCGTCGGTACCGATAAAACCCTCGGCGATAGCAGCGGCGTGAGCGCGCTTCATGGCGTCGACGCTAAAAATCTGCGGCGTCTGCGCGGCCCAATAGAGCTCGCGCGGCGGCGTCTCGACGATATTATCGCCGTCGACGATCTTGAGCGTGTCGATCGCGGGCTGACCGCACACGACACCGTCGAGGGCGCGGTCGCTCACGAGCACGTCGATAGCGTGATCGATGGCCTCGGTCGTGATGAGCGGACGGGCGCCGTCGTGGATGGCGACATATTCGAAACCCGCCGGAACCGCATGCACACCGGCACGGGTGGAATCCTGACGGGTATCGCCGGCATCGGCAAAGCTGATGGGCGTGTCATAGTCAAACGGGTCGATGGCCAGGCGGCGCATCTCGGCACGGCGCTCGGCAGGGCAAACCACGACGATGTGGCCGACCTTGTCGCTACGATCGAACGCGCGGATGGACCAGCTCATGAGCGGACGGCCCGCCACGTTAACGAGCTGCTTGCCGCCGGGATTTCCAAAGCGCTGGCCGCTGCCGCCGGCAACGACCACGGCGCATACGGGCACCATTATGCGTTCCCCTGTTTGGTGCCCTTCATGCGGTACAGGGAGTCCGCAAGAATGGCAGGGTTGTTAACGCCAAAGTCGCCCAGGCGCTCCGGATCCTCGCTGATGTCGTCCATGAGCTCCTGCAGCGAGCCATACTCGTCGACGATCTTCTCGGCCACGCCATCGCGCACGACGGACACGCGCGAAAGCGTGCGCAGGCCCAACGGCGTCATGACGGAATCCTCGTCCAGGTCGTCGTAACCCAGAACCGCAGCCACATGCTGTGGGTCGGACAGGTCCTTAGGTGTCATGCGAGCGAGCTCGGCGCGAATCTTCTCGGCGTTTGCCTCGGAGGAATCGCTCGCGTAGTCGCGGATCATCAGGTCGTATTCGGTATCCATGCTGGAGCCCGCGAGCTGCTCGAGCTGCATCTGCACGAGTTTGCCCTGGTTGCCCAGCTTGACGATGCAATCCTTAAGCTCGGTCTTTGCCTGCTGCATGATCTCGAAGCTCGAGAAAATACCGGTGATGTCGGCGAGCGTAACGTAGTCGTCGAGCTCGAGGGCCGTCAGGCGCAACAGGGAGCGATCGAGCGACTGACGGGTAGTCTGGAGCGTGGCGACGAGCTGGTTGACCGAGCTCATGATGGTGGTGACGGGCTGGATCTCGTAGCTCTTGCCGTGAACGTACACGTTAACGACGGCACGACGGGCCGAGACCGAGATCACGATGGCATCGGTGAGCACCGACATGCGAGCGGCGGTACGGTGACGCATGCCCGTCTCACTCGTGGCAAGCGAGGGATCGGGATTGAGGTGGAAGTTGGCGCGCAGGATCTGGGTGAGGTCGCCATCGATAACGATGGCGCCGTCCATCTTGGAAAGCTCGAACAGGCGGTTCGAGGTAAACGAAATGTTGAGCGGGAAGCCGTCGTTACCGGCAGCGAGCACGTTTTCGGTGTCGCCGACGCAGATAAGGGCGCCCAGGTGACCGGCGATGATCATGTCGAGGGCGGTGCGGATCGGCTGACCAGGTGCCGTCAGGCGGATGGCCTGTTCCATACGCTTTTGCAGCTCGTTCTTATCCAAGGCATCGCTCCCATCGTATACGCTCCATAAACGCTAAATAGTTTCTCACGGTTTGTCCCTGCGGCGCTTGCGAAATCCGATGCTTACAGAATGAGCGAACACAGCTGAGAGCCCAACCCAAATCAGCTGTTCATGTGGTAGCATCGGGATTCGCATAAATGAGGGAGTAGTCGCGTGACCGGATTCGCCTCCGGTGGCGCGGTAAGTCAACACACTGGCCGATGCGGCCTGGCTTGCCTTAATGAACGAGACTCGTGGCTGTGCGCGCAACGCGTACGCCACGGGTCTTTTTTATTACTCCCTCAAGAGGTACACGCGGGCCCGCCCGCAGAGAGGGAGCCAGACTATGGGACTCGCCGAGCTCGTGCTGCTCGCCGTTGGCCTTTCGATGGACGCCTTTGCCGTTTCCATCTGCAAGGGTCTCGGCATGAAAAAGATCAACCTTAAGGTCGCCGTAGTGCTCGGCCTGTTCTTTGGCGGCTTTCAGGCCGGCATGCCCATAATCGGATGGGCGCTTGGCAGTCAGTTTATGGGCATCATCGGCCCCATCGACCACTGGATCGCCTTTATCCTTTTGGCCTTTATCGGCGGCAAAATGCTGTGGGAGGCCTTTACCGAGGACGAGGATGAAGGCGACGGCAAGGATGCCGAAAAGATTGACCTGGGCGAGTACCTGATCCTCGCCATTGCCACCTCAATCGACGCCCTAGCCGTGGGCATCTCGTTTGCGGCACTCTCGGTCGACATCGTGCCCGCTGTATCGCTTATCGGCATCACAACGTTTATCTTCTCCGTCGCCGGCGTGGCGATCGGCCACACCTTTGGCGCGCGCTACGAAAAACCCGCCACCATCGTGGGTGGCGTCGTGCTCATCCTCATTGGGCTTAAGATTTTGCTTGAGCATCTGGGGATTCTCGCGATATAAAAAACGCCTCTCATAAGCTCAACGTCAACATAGAGGCCTCATGCAGAATTTTGCATGAGGCCTTTTCATGCAGACTTTTGCATGTCATACTGATATGCAAAAGTCTGCACGTTAGGAGATCGCCGTGGATACCCTTCCCATCACCACACCACGCCAAGCTGGCGTCTACGTGCGCCGGGCACGCGAGGCGCAAGGGATCACCCGTGCCGTCCTCGCTAAAAAGGCCGGTGTTTCGGAGCGCCTGCTCGCATCGCTCGAGCTGGGAGATGCCACGGGTATTCGGCTCGACAAGTTGCTGACCGTCTTTAACGCACTCGGCATAGGTCTCTTCGCGCAAAGCGATAACGACTCCATCGCATCGCCCTCCGAACATCCGACGACGATAGTGAACCTCCCTATCGCGAACTCGAATACCCTGCCAAAGCCAAGCGTAGGCAGACGACCCACTCGACAAGGAACGCCATCTTCCTATGGTGCCTTGCTGGCCCAAATCGCAGCCGAGCAAGGCCTTTCCGGCACTTCAAACCTCTCCTTTGGCTGCAAGGTTGTAAAATAAATGGCAGAGATGGAACTCGCGACCCTCATTTGTGGCGAAATCGCCGGCACTCTCCGGCAAGACGAGCATGGACTCTGCAGCTTTGCATACGCCCCAACCTATCGCGGAGCACCGTTATCGCTAACAATGCCGCTTTCCAATCGCACGTATGGCCATAACATCGTCCGCCCGTTCCTATTTGGCCTTTTGCCCGACAGTCAAGAGCAGCGTCGCGCTATTGCCACCGATCATGATGTTGCATCCAACAACCCCGTCGCCCTCTTGTGCCATATCGGTCTTGACTGCGCGGGGGCCGTTCAGTTTTGTCAAGCCGATCAATTAGACGCCGCCCGCGGCAGGGTCTCGGCATACCGCCCGCTTACCAATTCTCAAATCGCTCACAAGCTCAAAGCAATTCGCGATGACGAAAGAGAGACATGGATGGGCTCCAACGAAAGCTGGTCCCTGGGCGGCAATCAAGGCAAATTTGCACTAGCTTGGCATGATGGCCAATGGTGCGAATGTCTAGGGTCATCCCCCACTACCCATATCTTCAAAAATGGTGTCGCTGGGTTCAAACATCAGGCCTTAAACGAATTCGTCTGCATGAAAACGGCTCGGCGTGTTGGCATTCCAACTGCCAACGCCTCCTATTGCACATTTGAAGACGAAGCCGCGCTCGTCGTTGAACGGTACGACAGAATGGTCAATAGCAGCGGAAATATCGAAAGGCTGCATCAGGAGGACTTTTGCCAGGCGCTCGGTGTATTGCCAAGCCAGAAATACACCGCCGACGGAGGACCAACTACACGAGACATCCAAGAACGACTGATTAACACAGTCCCCCACCACATGAATCTTGTGCTTTTTACCTATATGTTGTTCTATAACGCCATTATCGGAGCGCCTGACGCACACGCTAAAAACTACTCGCTCATCCTTGGCAAAGGCACAAACGCGGCGCTCGCACCCATGTACGATGCCGCATCGGGCTTAGCATACGAACGTATGCGGCGAAAAGCGCGCCTCGCCATGAGCGTTGGCGGCGAGAACCGTGTGGGGCGCATCGGACCCAACGCAATTCGCCGATACCACGGTATGGGCGACCCCGCGCTGGAGGCGGCGCTCACCGATGCCGGGCTATCCGAGAAGTTTTGCTTTGCGACCATGATGGACCTCGCCTACGAGGTACCCATTTGCATGGAAGAGGTCATGGACGAATACGCCGACCTGCCCGGCATGGCGGACCTGCGCGAGCATATGCTCGGCCCCGTCCGCGAAAACTGCCAGCGCACCCTCGACCTCATCAAGGCGGATATGGGCTAGACGCCCGCAATTTCCCATTTCCCAAAAGAAGAGAGGGGGCACCTGTCGCAAAGACCGGGTGCCCCCTCTCGTAATGTCATTTGCAATCCGCTAGCACGTGGCTCGGACTGCCGTTAGCGCAACCTTTACGCAGCGAGGCGCTTGAGGACGTCGATGAGCAGCTCGTAGAAGCGCTCGGCAGAAGCGAGCTCCATGCTCTCGTCCGGGGTGTGGACATCGGAGAGCGTCGGGCCCACGGCGATGGCATCCAGGCCGTGCAGGGCCTCGGCAAACAGACCGCACTCAAGGCCGGCGTGAATGGACTCGATTCGTAGCTCGGAGCCAAAGAGCTCGCGATAGCTCTCGACAAAGATGTCGCGGACCGGCGAATGCTCGGCATAGCTCCAGCCGGGATACTCGAACTCAAACTTGGCGTCGAATCCCAGGACATCGGCCAGCGTCTGCAGGCGGTCCTTGAACTCGTTCTGCAGCGAGGTGATCGAGGAGCGCGGGGACAGCATGATCTTGACCTGGTCGTCAGAGGTGGCAACCACGCCGATGTTGGAGGAAACCTCGACGGAGCCGTCGGTGGCGACGTTGCGGCGGATCACACCGTTGGGGGCAAGACGCAGAGCGCGAATAAGGGCAAGTGCGGACTTCTCGTCCATGGCCTCGACCTCAGTGTTGTCGGCAATCTCAACCGTGCAGGTAAAGCCGGGGTCGAAGACCTCGAGCTCGGCAGTAACGTCGGCGATGATGCCCTTTGCGATCTGGGCCGCGGCCTCGGCGGCAGCGTGGTCGGCGTAGACCAGAACAGCCTTGCACTCACGGTTGATGGCGTTGTCCTTGGTGCCGCCGTTAAAGCTAACGATGGCGGGATCGCCGGCAACCATCAGGCGGTCGATGATGCGGGCCATGATGAGGTTGCCGTTGCCGCGCTCCAGGTTGATATCGCTGCCGGAGTGGCCGCCCAGCAGGCCGGAGATGTCGAGCGTGAGGGTGCTACCGGTCTTGTGCTCGCGCACGATGGGGCAGGTGTAGGTAACGACGACACCGCCGGCGCAGCTGACGGTAGCAACGCCCTCTTCCTCGGAGTCAAGGTTAATCATGGTGCGGGCGCTAATCTGGGACTTGTCGAGCGTCTCGGCGCCGACCAGGCCAGTCTCCTCGTCGGTGGTGAATACGCACTCGAGGGCGGGGTGAACGATCGAATCGTCATCGAGAACAGTGAGCATCAGAGCGACGGCAATACCGTTGTCGGCGCCCAGAGTGGTGCCGTTAGCGGTGAGGACGCCGTCCTTGACGACCAGGTCGATACCATCAGTCGTAAAGTCGTGCTCAACGGAGCCCAGCTTGTCGCACACCATGTCGATGTGGCCCTGCAGCATCACGGTCGGGGCATTCTCGGCACCGGCAGATGCGGGCTTGCGAATGATGACGTTGTAGACCTCGTCCTGATACACATCGAGACCGCGCTCCTTGGCAAACGCGACCAGGAAATCGCTGATGCCCTTCTCGTTGCCAGACCCACGGGGGATCGCGCTGACCTCCTCAAAGAAATGGAACAGCTGGGCGGGCTCGTAGCCGGTAATCTTGTAGTCCATGGTGCCTCCTTGGCGCAACTGGTTAGACAGTAAGACATGCGACTTGTATATTCCCAGACTTTGCGTGCATAAACCAGTCGAAAACGCCGAGCGCCCTCGCATCATCGGCTAACGGCAAGGAAACGCCACTTTATCAAGATAAAGCATGTTAGACGGGCCGTGCCGAAGGGACGTTGGACCCTTCAACCAACTTCAACGCCTGTTGAACATTAATGCATACACCATTGGTATGTTTGATGAGATTTTTGTCCTCTGTCACGACGTAATCGGCATCAATGCGATTGGCGACGCCCAGCATCAGGTCGTCCTCAAAGTCGTTGTGATGATACTTGAACACAAAGGAGTCGAAGACCTCGTCTGCACCGACCGAGGCAATAATCGACTTTTGCCGAATCAGGCGAACGCACGCCCACGCTGTCTCGTCGGCACCGGCGATGGCTTCGGGAGTGAGAGCCCCCTCACGGCGGGCGTCGGCCTTCATCGTCCTTCCCAGAATGTAATAGACGTCTTTGACAGACAGGGAGGACGAGAAGAGGACGATATCCTCCGCTTCCGCCGCGCGAGAAAGGAGCTCGACTATCGGCCTGGTCGCATTCGTACGAGCGAGAAAGTAATCTAGCCAGACGTTCGTGTCGATCAACAGCTTGAGCACACGTTTCGTTCCGACGCCGCTCATAATTCGATCCAATCGCTGAATCTCTCGATCATCATTTGATCGTATAACTCGTCGTAATCAAAGGCTTCATCGGGGCTCGGCCTCTGAATCGAGAACCGCTCATAAAAATTCGAAATTAACGCAGCCCCTTCCGAGACGCGGGACGAACTCGCCTTCGATCGTATGTCGTCAGGCAGGACTTCGTCATCATTCTTTTTTGCGACGGGCATATGACCGTTCTCGGTCAAGTACTGCCACAGCTCCCTCACAGCTTGTGACGGCGTCATGCCAATATGAGTCAGTACGGCGTCTCCTGCCTCTTTGAGCTGGCGATCTATACGCACGTTCATCTGAACTGGCCGCGTGTCGAGTATTGATGTAGGCATATCAACTCCTTTGCTATACTGAGTCTCAATTTTAGTATAGCACGGCAGATTGAAGCACATTTCAATAGAAACGGGGGCGCCTCCTTATCGGAAACGCCCCCGTTATACAAGGTATGTTTAATCCCTACAGCGCGCCGGAACCGGCTTGCATCATGCCGCCGGGGCCCGAGGTCACGCCGCCGCTCACGGGCGCGGCGTTGCCGGTGTGCGGTGCCGCCGGGGCGGTATCGCCACCGAGCGTGCCCGCCGGACGCGGTGCCGGGATCTCGCCCGTGCCGTGGCCAAAGACAAACTTGCCATCGGCCACGTCGCACAGGACGGTATCGCCCTCGCCCCACTCGCCGGCCAGAAGCTCCTCGGACAGCGGGTCCTCGATGAGCTTTTGAATAGCACGGCGCAGCGGACGCGCACCGTTGGTGAGGTCGGTACCCTCGGCCACGATCTTGTCATAGGCCGCATCGGTGAGCTTGATGTTCATACCGTTGGCAATCAAACGCTGACGCAGATCGTCCACCAGCAGGTGCGCGATCTTGGTGAGATTCTCGCCCGAGAGCTTCTGGAACACCACAATGTCGTCGATACGGTTGAGCAGCTCAGGGCGGAACAGGCGCTTGAGCTCGCCCATCGCGCGGCCGCGGATCTCACTCGAGGTGAGGCCCTGCTCGCCGGTGGTGCCAAAGCCAACGCTTGCATCCTGCGCAATCTCGCGGGCGCCCACGTTAGACGTCATGATGATCACGGTGTTGCGGAAGTCGACCGTCTTGCCCTGGCTATCGGTCAGACGACCCTCCTCCAGCACCTGCAGCAAGATGTTGAAGATATCGGGGTGCGCCTTCTCGATCTCGTCGAACAGCACGACCGAGTACGGATGGCGACGAACGGCCTTGGTGAGCTGGCCACCCTCGTCGTGACCGACGTAACCCGGAGGGCTACCGATGAGCTTGGAGACCTCGAACTCGCTACCGAACTCGGACATGTCGAAGCTGATGAGCGCATCCTTGTTGCCAAAGAGGTACTCGGCGAGCGTCTTGGCGAGCTCGGTCTTGCCCGTGCCGGTGGGACCCAGGAAGATAAAGCTGCCGCCGGGGCGACGCGGGTCCTTGAGCGGCGAGCGGCTGCGGCGCACGGCCTTGGCAACTGCCTCGACAGCCTCATCCTGACCGATGATGCGCGTCTTGAGCACACTTTCGGCTTGCAGCAGGCGACGGCTCTCGCTCTCGGTAAGCGAAGACACCGGCACGCCCGAAGTCACGGACACGATGTCGGCGATCTGGGAGACATCGATGGTGAGCGGGCTGGCGTCGAGCTCGGCGGTCCAGGCGGCCTTGGCCTCGGCGAGCTCAATCTCGGCGGCCTTCTGCTGCTCAGTGATCTCGGCGGCCTTGTTCATGTCGTCGCTCTCGGTGGCCTCCTGCGCGGCGGCCTTAAGCTCCTCCACGCGATGCTCGGCCTCACGCACCGGCTCGGGCGCGCGATTCGCGGCGATGCGAGCGCGGGCACCGGCCTCGTCAATGAGGTCGATAGCCTTATCGGGCAGGAAGCGATCCTGGATGTAGCGGTTGGAAAGGTTCGCGGCGGCCTCGATAGCACCCTGCGTATAGCGCACATGGTGGTGCTCCTCGTAGCGCGGCTTGAGCGCGGTCAGGATCTTGACCGTGTCCTCGACGCTCGGCTCCTCGACATCGATGGTCTGGAAGCGACGCTCGAAGGCCGGGTCCTTGGTGAGGTACTTGCGGAATTCCTCGGCCGTGGTGGCGCCGATAATCTGGAAGGCACCGCGCGCGAGCACGGGCTTGAGCATGGAGCTCGCGTCGATGGAGCCCTCGGCAGAACCGGCACCGATGATAGTGTGCATCTCGTCGATAAACAGGATGACGTCGTCGGCTTCGGTGGCCTCCTGGATCACGTTCTTGAGGCGCTCCTCAAACTCGCCGCGATACTTGGCACCCGCAACGAGGCCTGGCAGGTCGAGCGTCCAGATATTCTGGTTCATGAGGTTCTCGGGCACGTTGCCGGCTGCAATCTGCTGAGCCAGGCCCTCGACGATGGCCGTCTTGCCCACGCCGGGGTCGCCCAGAATGAGCGGGTTGTTCTTGGTGCGGCGCGAAAGAATTTCCATCATACGCTGGACTTCCTTTTCGCGACCGATTACAGGGTCGAGCTCGCCGTCGCGCGCCTTCTGCGTGAGGTTGGTCGCGAACTGCTTAAGCGTATCGGTGCCACTCCCCTTTTGCTGAGAGGCATCCGAGCCGCTAAAGAACGGCAGGCCCGCACCGGGACGACCGGCACCGGCGCCGGCGAGCGGACGCTTCTTGTCCTGGTCCTTGGCGGTGAGTTTCTCGATAGCCTTTTTGATGGAGGCGGACGACACACCCAGGCGCATGAGGATGTCCATGGCCATGCCGTTGCCCTCTTCGACGATGCCGATCAGCAAGTGCTCGGTCGACACGTAGGTCTGGTTGTTCTCACGCGCCACGCGGAACGAACGCTCCATCACGCTAATGACGAGCGGCGTAAAGGCGAGCTTGGCCGCCTCGGTCTCCTCACTGGGCTCGGGAACCGTGGTCTGGACCTCTTTGAGAGTATCCATGATGTCATCGTAGGAGATGTCGAGCGAACGCAGCGCCTCGGCGGCAATGCCCTCGTCCTCCTTGGCAAGCGCGAGCAGCAGGTGCTCGGTGCCCACCTTATTTGAATGAAGATCGAGCGCCTCCTGTTTGGCCATCGACATGACCTTGCGCGCTCGATCGGTAAATCTATCTAACATGCTCGTTTCCTTACATGAGTTCATCGAAATCAAAACGCCCGCCCGTCGGCGGCGCTTTTGTCTCTTTACCCACAGGTTGTCTATGTTAACAGCTGGAGGAATATCTATAAACCCGGCTCACATGAATGCAGGTTATGACCGCATCGCGGGACTCACCGCGCGATGCGCGACAGGCGCCCCGCAAGAGAAACCCTAGGCGTCTTTCACCACGTCGGGACTCGTCGCACGCGATGCGCGATAGGCATCGGCCTCCTTGGAGACGCGTTCGAGCAGCTCGGATGTATCGACGCCCTCGACTTGCGCGACCGTTTCCACCGTCTGCATGGCGACCGCCCTCAGGTACGCGCACGCGCTGTCCCCCAGCTGCTCGAGGTCTATCTCCTCGCCGCCCTCCCGGGCAAAGCCGACCGCCATCACAAAGCCCATGATGCCCGAGACCAGAAAGCCCACCGCAAAGCTCGAATCTGCCTTGAGCTCTTCTCCGTCGGGGTGGACAATCTCTCTCACGCGGTCGATGATGATCGTATGGATGCCCTGCACGACCTGCTCGGCGGCACCCGCCCTCATGGTGATGACGATGCGCCGCAGCAGGCAGCGGACGTCGCGCCGGTCGAACGCCGAAAGGTCGCCCTCGCTCGAAAAATGCCAGAGGACATCGGTGATGAGCTCGTTATCCTGCAGCAGCTGGGCTATGGCGATGGCGACGAGTTCATCGAAATCGTGAAAATAGTAGTAAAACGTTCCGCGATTGCACTGGGCGGCGCGGGTCACCTCGCCAACCGACAGCTCGAAGATGCTGTTGTTCTCGATGAGCTCCCAAAACGCCTCGATGATACGGGTGCGTGCATCGGGCGCATCGGCGTCCTTACGCGGTCTCGCCATGCGCCTCACCGCACCCCTGCGCCTTGGCGTTCATGATGAGCATCTGAAGACGGTTCTCCACGTTGGCGAAGCTCACGTCGGGATCGTAGTCGAGCGGCAGGAACTGCGCCGTGGGATACTGCTCCTTGAGCGCATGGATGAGCCCGCGCCCCACGACATGGTTGGGCAGACACCCGAACGGCTGCAGGATCACGAAGTTGCGGCAGCCGCGCTTGGCGTGCTCGAGGATCTCCGCCGGAATCAGCACGCCCTCGCCCGCATCGAACGTATGGTGCAGGATCTTATCGCTCGCGCGCACGAGCTCGGGCATGCGCGTCGGCGGCTCGTAGAGCGGGCTCGCCGCGCCCAGGCGGTCGCAACGGTCGTGCGCGAGCTCGAACAGGTTGTCCGCCGTGGCGTACCAGGCCTTTTCGGGCAGCGACAGGTCGACGTGGAACTCGCGCGACTGCGCATGCTTGTAGAAATAGGTCTTGCGGATCACGTCGGTCATGCGCGCCTCGATGACCTCGAGCCCGTTGTCCTCGAGGTAGCGCTCGATCTCGTGGTTGGCGCCGAGATGGAAATTGAGCAGGTACTCGCCCACGATGAGAACGGTCGGATGCGGGTTCGAGCGGTCGTACGGAACGGCGTCCATGATCGCAAGCGCGCGTTTGAAGCCCGTCGCCTGGCCTCTCAGCCCGGAGCGCTCCATGCCCTCGATAACCTCATCGAGCGCGCGGTCGAACGCAGCGTCCGCCGCGCCCTTCTCGAGCTCGTAGGGACGGATGCGCCTAAGCATGGCCTCGAGGGCATCGATCATGGGAAGACCGTAGGCGATCTGTATGCTCGGGCCAAGGCCGAGCTTGAAGCCCGGATGCGCATTGTGGGCATCGACGTCGTCGTTGGTGAGCACCGGGACATAGTCGTATCCCGCGTCGTCGAGCGCGCGGCGCAGCAGGGGCATGTAGTGCGTCAGGCGGCAGTCGCCGATATACTTGCCAGTCACCACGGCGACGTCGTGCGGGTCGTACTTACCGCTCTCGAGTGCCGCGAGCGCCTCGCCGATCACGATTTGCGCGGGGAAGCAGATGTCGTTGTGCACATAGCGTTTGCCCAGGCGGATGGCATCCTCGCGCCCGATATCAAGGGCCTCGGCGCGCACGCCCTGATTGCGCATCGCCGCGGTCATGAGCCTGCAGAACGCATGGGAGGTGTTGGGGACCAGCGCGATCTTGTCGTGCCGGTCGCGCTTGGTGTACTTGACCTTATACGGGTCGTCGAGCGGATGGACCGCGTGCACCCGGGCGCCCTCGGCACGCTCCTCCGCGCGACGACGGTTGACCGACTCGATAAACGAACGCACGCGAATGCCCATGGGACCGGCGACGTCGCTCTCATCGAGCTTGATCATCATCGGAACCTTGGAGCCCATCTCGCCCATCATGCGCGCGATCTCGTCGGTGAGATACGCATCGTGGCCGCAGCCGAAGCTGCCCATCTGCACGAGCTCGAGCTCGGGCGTCGATGCGACGATGACCGCGCACGACAGCATGCGCGCATGGTAGTTGTTCACGATGTCGATGCGGCTGTTGGAAAGATCGACGTTGCAGACCCCCGGCACCGCATCGGGCGTCAGCACGGGGATGCCGCGCTCAGAGAAGAGCTTGGGCAGCCCGTGGTTGACCAGCGGGTCGTTGTGGTACGGGCGCGAAGCGATCACCACCGCGTAGCCGCCGTCCTCGCGCACGTTCTCGAGCACCTGCCTGCCGCGCAGCTGCAGCTGGTTCTCAAACGTCTGCTGCGCGCGGTCCGCCTGCTCGGTCGCCTTGGCAACCAGGTCGGCATCGATATCGAAGGTCTCCTTGCACCACGCCTTGAGCTGGCGGTTTCGGTCGCCCTCGTCGTACCAGTGGAACAGCGGCGTATCGAACGGAACGCCGAAACGCTCCTCCGGGTTATCGGAATTGCGCATCACGTAGGGGTATCCCTTTACGACGGCGCACATCCACTCGCTGGTAGAGGCGGTGTTTTCGGTGGGCACCGTCGTGATGATGGGCATGAAGATGCGGTCGACGCCGGCGTCGACGAGATTGCGGATGTGCCCGTGGACGAGCTTGGCCGGGAAGCACACGGTGTCGGATGTGACGTGCGCCAGACCGCGCTCGTACATCGCCTTGGTGCTGCGTCCCGAGACGCGCACCTTAAAGCCGAGCGTGCTGAAGAACGTCGACCAGAACGGCATGGTGTCCCAGAACTCGAGCACACGGGGAATGCCGATCGTGACATCGCGCCCCCCGCAGACGGGAACCGTGGGGTACGACTCGAACAGCAGCTTCTCGCGGTCGACAAAGAGATTGGGGGCAGCCGCGGTCCGGTCGCGCCCCGTGCCGGGTGCCTGTGCCTCGCAAGCACCCTGCGGACGCAGCTCCTCCGCCGCGGGAACCTCGCGCACGAGCTCATCCCATGAGATGGCGCCGCCGCGCGGGCAGCGATTGCCCGTGACGTAAAGCGAGCCGTCGCCAAATGCCACGACCGCGCGCTGGCAGCGGTTGTTGCACCGACGGCAGGTAACGCCGCCGAACTCGCGATGCTCGAAGCGCTCCACGGCATCGAGCCCGATAAACGACGTGCCGGCGTCGCCCTTGCGGCATTCCTCGCGCGCGAGCAGGGCGATACCGATAGCGCCCATCAGCCCCGGGTGGGGCGCACGCGTGACGGGTTTGCCCAGATACTGCTCGAATGCGCGCAGCACCGCGTCGTTTCGGAACGTGCCGCCCTGGACGACGACTTTGTCGCCCAGACGGTTGAGATTTGAAACGCGAATGACCTTGGTGAACACGTTCTCGATAATCGAACGGCAGAGACCGGCCATGATGTCGCCCGGACCCTTACCGCGCCGCTGCTCGGAAACGACGCTGCTGTTCATGAACACCGTGCAGCGGCTGCCGAGAACGGCGGGGGCTTTGGACGAAAATGCCTCGGTCGCGATATCCTCAACGGCTATTCCGAGGTTTTTGGCAAAACCCTCGAGGAACGAGCCGCAGCCCGCAGAGCACGCCTCGTTGACGACGATATCGGTCAGCACGCCGTGGTTGAGCCAGATGGCCTTCATATCCTGTCCGCCGATGTCGAGCACGAAGGTCGCATCGGGAACGCATGCGCACGCGGCGCGGGCGTGCGCGACCGTCTCGACCGTATGGTAGTCGGCGTGGAACGCGCGCGCGAAAAGCTCCTCGCCGTATCCCGTGGTGCCCACGGCATCGATCGCAAGCGTGACTCCCGCTGTCTCCCAGCGGTTCTTCAAGCTGACAAGACCCTGTTGGGCGACGTCGAGCGGTCTGCCGTTATTAGACGCGTAGAACGAATCGACAAGCTCACCCGCCTCATCGACCAGGGCGAACTTGGTCGTCGTGCTCCCCGAATCGATACCGAGCGCCACACGCACCGTCTCTCCGGGCGCATACGCATCCGGACCCTTTGCCGGCGTCTCTTTGCCATGGCGTGCCGTAAAATCCGCCCGCTCGGCAGGTGTGGCAAAAAAGGGCTGGGCAAGACGTCCCTCCCCGCTTGCGGGCGCGACCGTCTCGAGCTTATCCAGCCGGACAAAAGCGTCGGGAAGGTCGATCGGTTGGGACGATGCGAACATGTCGGTCAGCGACAGGGCGGCACCGCGCGCGACCATGATCTGCGGATCGCGCGGGACGATAACCTGATCGTCCGATAGATTCAGTTGCTCTCGGAACACGCGGACCAGCGTGGGGTTGTAGGCGAGCGTACCGCCCTCGAAGATTACCGGCGGCTCGATGTCGATACCCTGGGCAAGACCGCCGATCGTTTGGCGGGCGACCGCGTGAAGCGCCGAAAGCGCCAGGTCGGTGGTAGGAATGCCCTCGTTGAGCAGCGGCTGGATATCGGTCTTTGCGTACACGCCGCAGCGGCCCGAGACCTCGTGGACGGTCGTTCCCCGGCTTGCGAGCTGCTCGAACTCGCCCGATTCGGTGCCGACCCCCATGAGCTTTGCCATCTCGTCGATAAATGCACCGGTACCGCCTGCGCACGAGCCGTTCATGCGCATGTCGGCAACCTCGATGTCTCCCTTATCGTTGGTGCGGAAGAAGATCATCTTGGCGTCTTGGCCGCCCAGCTCGATGGCGCAGCGCGTCTGCGGATAGAACCTGCTGATCGCGAGCGCGTTGGCGACCACCTCCTGAACGTACGAGGCGCCCAGCGCGGTCGCGATATCGCGCGCACCCGAGCCGGTCACCGCAACGCGCAGCGACTCATGGGGAAAGCGCTCGGCGAGCTCGCCGAGCATGGCGCGCACGCTCGCTGCCTGACACGCCCCGTGGCGGCGATATCCCCACCACGCCTCGGTCATATCCTCGTGCATCGCGTAAACTTTGGTCGTCGTCGACCCTACGTCCAGTCCTACTAGCAACGCCATAATGCTCCGTCTCTCGCATTTTTCCTGCTAGAGATATACCACTCTACGTAATACAACAGACTGTTGTATTTAAACTCCGTATAAAAAGCGGCTGCCGAAACGCTTCAGCAGCCGCCGAATGCACCAACAGATTGTCTGCGCGCTAGCACGTCGGGCAACGGAGCAGCACGGGCCCTCCGGTCATGTGCACCGCTCGCGCCCGCGATGTCGCCGAGCGAGCTATCCACGCTTAGGGCTCCAACCAAGCAAGTCGCCCGCGCTCAGCAGATCCCTAAGCGAGCTACTCGCACTCAGAAGCCATAGCCTGCTCCAAGAGCTCGGCATGCTCCTCCTCGAAAACCGTCCCCACAGGGAAGGCGCGACGGAAGACGAAGCGGGAAATCGGACCGGCTACCAAAAGGTTCCACGGCAGCGCCATCACAAAATTATGCGGGATGTTGATCATCCAGATCGCGGGCACGGAATACAGGTTCGCAAGGATGCCGCCGGGCATGTGCGTCAGACCCTCGCACGCGCCGTAAAGCGACATGATGATGACCATGGGAACGACCATGCAGGAGCTGACGGCGAGCGTCATGGCAAGCGGCGAGCTCTTGCCCGGCGTGACCAAGTACTTAAAGGCGAAACCCTTGGCGAGCGGGCTGGCGACGAACCAGTCGCAGCACATGGCAAAAATGTAGGCAACGGGGAAGCCGAGCCACGCAGCGGCAACGACCTCGCCGTTGATGGCCCCGTGCTGCAGGGCAACGTTGTAGATGCTCATCCAGAGCACCATGCAAAAGCACATGATAAAGGTGAACAGCAGGCTCTCTCGTTTGTTGATAGGCATAAAGGGCAGATTCCTCTCTGTGTTGTGCCGCGGCGCCACGCAACAAAAACGGGCGGGCAAGATGGAGCTGTTGGAACTTCATCTCGCCCGCCCGTGGTACGCGCGTCTGCGACTACTTATGTGGTGGAACTACCCTAACACGAACGGCGCGCGCTTCGTAAGCGTTGAGTTTATGAAGATGCAGGGCACCGATAATCCCCCGACCCCATAAGTTGCGGTGGAATACGGACTGTTTTGACCCTTTAAGCAGCCATTCAGTCCCTATTTCACCGCAACTCATTTGGTGCAAAGTAACCTGTCCCCCTTGCACCAATTAGCTGGTGTGGCGCCAGCGAGGGTCGGTGAGCGTACGCGCCACACCCAGGCCAACGGGCAAAAACGCCACGATGAGCACTGCGCGCACAAACCAGCCGAGCATATTGACCGTGTCGAAGGTGCACATGTAATACATCGAGCGATACAGATACAAACCCGGCACCATAATGACAATCGAAGGCACCGTGAGAGCGATACGCGGGTAGGTGAGCTTGACTTCGGCCAAGCTTGCCAGCAGACCCGATACCAGCGCGCCGATAAACGCTGCTGCCTCGGGAGGCATTCCCGTGCTGAGGCCCAGGAAGGGAATCATCGTCGGCGCATCGACAAGGGTCAGACGCAGGGTATTGGAAACGGCACCGATCAACCCAGCTGCCGCGGCCATCTTTACCGGGCTGTTGAACATCACCGAGAAGCCGAATACACCAACGAAGCTCATCACCACGCGCAGGAGCGTAAGGGCAAGCGGCGAAAGGCCCAGTGGGGCAAAGTCGTCCGGCGCCAGGCCAACACACTCGGCAACCATCCAACCTACGAGGGTCGCCATCACAATAATCGATACGGCATATGAAAGGCGCTCGATACCGCTTCGCATGTCGAGCTTAGCGATGTCGAGGCCTGCCGTAATGAGCGGAAAGCCGGGAATCACAAAGAGCATGGCGCCGATATAGCCTTCTTGGTGCGACATTGCCCCCGGTATGACCTGGCCAAGGCCGAGCAATGCCAGCAGATACGAAACGCAAGCGAGCGCAACACCGGTCGTCAACGCGCTGAACTGACCAAGGCCTTGCTTGAGAATATGGGAGCGGGCAAAGTTGCCGACACCCGCGCCCACGAACGCGCATGCCATCTCAATAGGACCGCCACCAAGTAAAAAGACAAAGGCGCCACAGGCGCAGGCCGCCGCAAGGCCCTGTTGCCAAGGCGCGTAATCAGGTTTTGAACTCTCAACGGTCTTGAGCATCTCGTGATACTCGTGCACCGTGAAGCGACGACCATAGGTCTCGATTTCCTTGAGGAAACTCTCCATCATCCAAATGCGATGGGTATTGACGCCCGTTGTGGGCAAGCTGACGACCTCATTAAAGCAGTGACCATCTTCGATGCAAGTACACTCAAACGACAGGAGACTTAAGTCAACGTGGATGGTCACACCGAGTACGGCGGCGACACGATTCATGGTATCGCGAACACGCCAGGCACCCGTTCCGCTCGCGAGCATAAGCATACCGGTGCGGCAGATGATGGATGATTTATCGGTGAGCGGCGCATCGACGGCAAGTTCATCGCCTGCCGTCACGATCTGGTGCCAGTCAGTTTTCATATGGAGCGCGCCGGCACGGACACCGTGGTGCATGGGGGCTCTCGAAAGCAGCGAGTCAAGGCGCGAAGGCTGTGAGGGCTCCGCCGATTCGCCCTCGTCCTCGTCGGGCTCTTCATCGACCAGATCAAAGGAATCAAGCGGCGCTGGCTCGCGACGGTCGATCAGCTCCTCGTCCTCATCATCAAAGTAATTGAACTGATCGAGCATGTCCTCTTCGATTGAACGCTCGCTCGCGTCGTCCATATAGACGCTCCCTTCCTACCGACTAACCCCCATCCTAGGCAGCAACGGCTAAAGGAAACATAAAAGAGACGGCTGTCATGCATGGAAGGCGCAAACCCCCAATGCGTCGGTAGATCCCCAACGACTAGGACTGTCCCCAAGTGCCGGCAGAAAAGGAACGTCCCTAAGTGCCAACCAGGGCAACACCGCAGATAGAGGACGGACAGCGAAAGCCCGCCAGAGCGAGCAAGGTGCCTTCAAGAAAAATGGCGCCGCAGGTTGAGCATAAGTCAGCGAGCGGGTCGCATTTGTGACAAGGTGACGTGAAACGAAAGGGCGCTGACCTTCTGGTCGCGCCCTTGAAGTT
>CABQSP010000022.1:0-28657 GCA_902466855.1 uncultured Collinsella sp.
CGCCGAATGCAAGACGGGCGTGCCCGTCGGTATCCGGCGCATCCACGGCTACCAGCTCAGCAGTTCGTAACCATCCTCGGTCACCACGAGCTGTACCTCGCACTGGGCCGAATCACTGCCGTCCTTGGTGCGTACGCACCAGCCGTCGCCCTTGCTAATCTTAATGTCGGGCGCTCCGGCGTTGACCATGGGCTCGATGGTAAAGACCATGCCCGGAGCCATGATGGTGTCCACATCGGGCGCCTCGGTGGTAAAGCCCACAAACGGGTCCTCGTGGAACTCCTTGCCGATGCCGTGTCCGCCGTACTCGCGCACCACGCTAAAGCCGGCGTCCTCGACCGTCTTTTGCACGGCCTCGGCCATCACGGACAGCGGTAGCCACGGCTTGACGGCGGCCAGACCCGCCTCCACGCTGGCGCGAGTGACGTCGACCAGGCGCTGACGCTCGGCCGAGACCTCGCCGATGCAGAACATGCGGCTCGAGTCGCTAAAGTAGCCGTCCAGGATCGTGGAGCAATCGACGTTGATGATGTCGCCCTCGTGCAGCACGTCCGTATCACAGGGGATACCGTGGCAGACCACATCATTGATCGAGGTGCACACGCTTTTGGGGTAGCCCTCGTAGTTGAGATCGGCCGGCGTGCCACCGTGTTCGACGGTGTAGTCGTAGATCATCTGGTCAATCTGGTTGGTGGTCATGCCCGCGGCGATGTGCTCGCCCACATAATCGAGCACGCCCACGTTGATAGCGGCCGAGCGTTTGATGCCCTCGATATCGGCGGGCGTCTTGTAGAGCGTGCGGGGCAGGACCTCCCAGCCCTCCTCCCACAGGCGCTCGAGGCGCTCGTCGAAGGCGCTGTGACATTTCTTATATTTTTTGCCGCTGCCGCACCAGCAGGCGTCGTTGCGGCCGGGTACGGGTCCTTTGTCATACATGGCTAACTTCCTTTCATCCGCAGCTAGTATAGCCCACTCACGCGTCCATAAAAGTTGCGGTGATATAGTTCCGATTTAAGCGGTTTAACAGCATAAACAGGAACTATATCACCGCAACTGATGGAGCGGGGTGGCGGGCACTAGCTGCTGCGTGGTTTTGCTAGTAGCTCACCTGGCAGGGAATGCCGAGGGCTTGGACGCGCGCGGCGATGGCGTCGAGCACCTCGGGCGCTGCTTTGGCAAGGCCGGCGATCGGTGTCTCGCGCGCTACCGTGTAGATGGTCGCTTCTTGTGGGCGAATGCGCTCAAGCGCCGCGAGCCAGGGGGCAACGTACTCCTCGCCGGTGTTGTCGATGAGCTTGCCCTGATACTCGCCGGTCAAAAAGATCGTCTGGATAATAACGTGACCGTCAAAGCTTGCGAACGTCTTGATCTGGTGCTCGACGTCGTAGGGGCCAACAGGCTGGTCGAGCAGCTGGATAAACGCCGGGTCGACGGTATCGAGCTTAAGAATGTTGTCGTCGACCATCATGAGCGCGTCGTGCACCTCGGGGCGGTCGGCGCGCGTACCGTTGGAGAGCACGGCGATCTTGGAGTTTGGGGCAAGCTCGTCGCGCAGCGCGACGGCGCCGGCGATGGCCTGCGGAAACTCCGGTGCGGCGGTGGGCTCTCCGTTGCCTGCGAAGGTGA
Organism: uncultured Collinsella sp.; assembly: GCA_902466855.1. Taxonomy (GTDB): domain Bacteria; phylum Actinomycetota; class Coriobacteriia; order Coriobacteriales; family Coriobacteriaceae; genus Collinsella. The sequence goes on from CABQSP010000022.1 coordinate 1,627, forward strand.
TCACATCGGGGAGCTCGCCCTCGGCTGCCATCTCGCGCAGCTTTGCCTCGAGCGCGTCGAGTACCATGGCAGCTGTGTTATACGGCTCATGACAGGGGCGCTCGGCGTTGAGGCCGTTTTCGCAGTAAATGCAGTCGAACGTGCAGATTTTGCCGCTGGCCGGCATCATGTTGACGCCGAGCGAGAGACCAAGGCGACGGCTGCGAACGGGCCCAAAGATGGGGCTGGCATTCAAAAACGTAGACATAGGCATATGCTCCTCAAGACAATTGTGCCTAAGCATAGCATCGGCTCCAAAGCAAGGTGCGGGCCCTTGCTTTACAAGTTTCGTTTTTTCACGTCGCTCATTATGCCGTGCCATGAAAAGCCTCGGGTCGGGTACAGTTAATCTGTTAACAAGGCGTAAGGCAATACGGGTCCATCCAACCGTACTGACGTGCAACTGGATGAGCATTGATGATGGGGGCACAACATGGATTTTACGGTTGAGAATGTGGGCACCACGATTGCCTGTCGCGAATATGCCGGCCCGGATGTGTCGCCTGATGCTCCTGCCTTGGTGTGCGTGCACGGCGCTTGTGTCGACGGCACATTTTTCGACGGTATCGCTTGTGAGCTCAGCCGCAACTACCGCGTAATTGCCTACGACCGCCGCGGCTGCGGTGGCAGCAGCGATGCGGCAGACGGCAGCTATGATCTTGCCGCTCAGGCCGCCGACCTGCAAGCCGTGATCGAACACGTTGGCGCTCCGGCAAATGTGCTTGCGCATAGTGCCGGTACGTTGGTTGCGCTGGAGCTTCTTCGCACCGAACCCCATCTCGTCGCCCGTGCGATTCTGCATGAGCCGGCTGTGTCGGCCGAAGGCGTCGGCATGGGCGCAGCTCCGGTTTTGCTCGATATGATTGCGGCTGGAAAGGTTTCAAGGGCGCTCCGGCTTTTCTTGGGAGCCCTCGGTGACTTGGACCCCGAGGCTCCCGGGACGACCGAAGCGGAAGCCAAACATGCCCTGCGCAATGGTCGTTGCTTTATGGCCAATGAATACGGAACAAATATGACATATGCTCCCGACTGGGAGCGCGCCCGCGCGTCAAAGGCGGTGTCGGCCGTGTTTTTGGGCGAGCTCTCGGTCGATACGCCCCGCGAGGCTGGCACGCGAGCGGCTGCCGAATATCTCGATTGCCCCCTTGTGACGATTCCGGGCGCGCATAACGGTCTGCGCGATCGCCCCGTTACGGCGGCAAACGCCGTTCGCGATGTCTTGGAGCGTTAGCACGCTCGATGACCTGCGGGGAGAGGGGTTGTTAGCGTTTCGTCATTGTTAACGAATGCGCCCATAACCGCGCGCCCGCGGCTCCATTACCGCCGCTTGCCAGGTCATAAAAATGTAACGATAATCGCGCGTTTGCCTTCAGCTGTTAGATGTTACCCTTGTACCAATTGATATGCACCGTTGCCGTGTATAACGATAGAAAGGGCCCCATATGCTCAATAATCACGAGGTCAATCTAACCGACGAGGAAGCTGCCGCTGAGGTCGCCCGCGTCGCGAAGACCTACCCCGTGGTGCGTTTGCTGTCGGCCGATCAGATTAAGAGCGAGCCTAACTGCCTGCTCGCCGGCAATCGGTGCCCTTGTCTGCGCCAGTCGAGTCTTGAGGCCTTGGCAGATTCCGATGAGGTGTCGGAGCAACTGCTCAACGATGGTGTTGAGTACCGCGCCCGCCTACGCCCTCTGAAGGTCGAGGGCGAGCCTCACGTCCTGCTGATGGTGCGTCCGATCGATGAGCAAGAGGCTGCAGAAGAGGACCTCGTCTACACCGACGTGCTGACGAGTGTGCGCAATCGCCGATATTACGAGGAAAAGCTCCGTGGCGCCCGCATGAATGCCGGCGTTGCGGTGATTGACCTTGATGATTTTAGGGTCTTCAACGATACGTGTGGCCGTCATGCCGGCGACCTTGCGCTCGGTGCTGTGGCGACAGCCATACGCAGCGGAATTCGTTCGACTGACGAGCTCGTACGCTATGGCTGCGACAAGTTTGTGGTCGTCATGCCCAATATTCCTTCCGATGACTTCACCCGTCGCCTGCATCAGGTGTCCGATGCCGTTCATGCCACGATTGTTCCGGGCCATGAGTACGTGAGCCTGACGGCATGTGTTGGTGGCGTTCGTATTCATGGCGAGACGGTCGATGAGGGCGTTGGCCGCGCTGTCCAGTTATTGAGCCGCGCTAAGGCAAAAGCCGGTACGGTCGTGACCGATGCCGATTCCATCGAAGCCTTCCAAAGCGAAAAGCCTTTGGTGCTTATTGTCGATGACTCCGAGATGAACCGAGCCATTCTCAGCGAGATGCTCAAGGACGAGTATTGCATCCTCGAGGCCGACCACGGTCGTGCGGCGCTCGACATGGTCGACCGCTATGGCGATGAGTTGTCGCTCGTGCTGCTGGATATTGTCATGCCGGGCGTAAGCGGCTTTGAGGTGCTGGCCGATCTATCGCGCCGATCGGTTAGTGACAATCTGCCCGTCATCATGATTTCGAGCGAAGATTCCGATGATATGGTTCTGCGCGCGTACGAGCTGGGCGCCTCGGACTATATCAACCGCCCGTTTGACTCCCGTGTCGTGCGCCGCCGTGTGAGCAACACCATCCGCCTATACGCCAAACAGCGCCGCCTGACGAGCCTGCTGTCCCAGCAGTACAACGAGCGCGTCAAGAACAGTCGCATGCTCATCGACATCATGGCCGGCGTCATGGAGCTTCGCAACGGCGAGAGCGGCAGGCACGTTACGAACATCGAGAAGCTGACCGAGCTGCTGCTTGGCTGTCTGGTCCAGCGTAGCGACACCATCTCCCTCGACAATGAGGAACGCTCCACGATCGCCCTGGCTTCGGCGCTACACGATATCGGCAAGATGTCGATTGACGATGCGATTCTCAACAAGCCCGGACGCCTTACGCCCGAGGAGTTCGAGATTATGAAGACGCATACCACGATCGGCGCCGACATGCTGCGTGAGCTGGGTAGCCATCACGCCGGCAATGCGCTTATGGAATATGCGTACCAGATCGCGCGTTGGCACCACGAGCGCTGGGACGGCAAGGGTTATCCCGATGGCCTTAAGGGCGACGAAATTCCCATTGCCGCACAGGTGGTTTCGGTGGCCGACGTGTACGATGCCCTGACGAGCGTGCGCGTGTACAAGGACGCTATCCCGCACGAGGAAGCGATCAAGATGATTCTGGACGGTAAGTGCGGCACCTTTAACCCGTTGCTGCTCGACTGTTTGCTCGAGGTGCAAGACCAAATTGCCGAGACATTGGCACGCCCCGCCGATGTCGTCGCGTTTCCTACGATTTAGTTTGACCAAAGGAGTTTTTAATCCATGATTTCCATGCGTGAGGCGTATGAGAAGATCGGCGCTAATTATGAAGATGCGTGCGCTCGGCTGATGGGCGAGGAGATGCTTAGCCGCTTTGCCCTCAAGTTTTTGGATGACGAGAGCATGGACAAGTTGGAGGCCGCCATGGCGGCGGGAGACGCCGAAGGTGCGTTTATGGCAGCGCACACGCTCAAGGGCGTGAGCCAGAACCTGGGATTTGATAATCTGTACGAGCCGGCGGTTGTGGTGACCGAGGCGCTGCGCGGTGCCGATACCGTTGACGGCGCTCGCGAGGGAATGCATGCGCTGCAGCAGCAATATGCGGCAACGATGTCGGCCCTGCGCGAGGCGGCTGAATAAGAGCTTACGAGCCTTGGGCTGCCCCAAGTCCGTTGATGTAGTCACAAAAAGGGTGCCCCGCCGGACCATGTGGCCGGCGGGGCACCCTTATCTGTTTTGTGGTTCGCGAGCTAACGGGCCTGCTTAACCTTTGCCGCTGCCTCGACAAACGACTTCCACAGGTTAAAGTCGGTCTCGAGCGTCTTCCACGTGTACTCAGGATGCCATTGTACGCCCAGACAGAATGGCTGGCCTTCGACCTCGATGCACTCAGGAACGCCGTCGGTTGCCTTGGCGACCAAGCGCGTACTTTTACCCAGGCGATCGACACAGCAGTGATGTGCCGAGTTGGTCTGGATCAGCCTGTGCCCGCCAACCGCGCGCTCCAGAAGTGAGCCCGGCACGACCTCGACGGGATGCACGGGGTCGTTGAGCACGTGGGTATGGCGCCACTGCGTGCGGCCCTCGCGAGCGCCCAGGCTCGGCACGTCCATGCACAGGGTGCCGCCAGTGGCGACATTGAGCAACTGCGTGCCGCGGCAGGTGGTAAAGAGCGGCTTTTTGGCGCGGAGCACCTCGCCGACCAGCTTAAACTCAAAGCTATCGCGGATCTCGCAGCAGAGGGTGGGGTCGTAGGGTCGATCGTCGCCCCAGCGCTTGGGGTTGACGTCCGGGCCGCCGGGAATGGCGATGCCGTCGGCGATATCGACGTAATGACGGATGACCTCAATGTCCTCGGTGATGGACATCTGCAGCGGCAGGCCGCCAGCGGCAAGGATGGCATCGACAAAGACACTTGCGATTTCCTCGTTGGGGGAGAGCATCTCGGTTAAAAATGGCTCTGCCTCTTCCCAGCGCGGTGCGACGAGGATGAGTGGGCGGTCGGCGGCGGCGACGTCGACGTGCGGGGTGTAGGACGATGAAGTACGAGTTCCGATCATAGGTGTTGCTTTCGAATCCGGGTGGACATGGTGCAGGGGTGGCGTGGGGCAAACGTTACTGATGAATTTGCCCGCTGGCAATTGGGTTAGTGGCCCTTGATGGAGTTGAGGAAGTCCTGGGCGCGCTTGGTCTGGGGGTGGTCGAAGAACTCGTCGGGCGTGCCGGTTTCCACAATCTGGCCGTCGGCCATAAACACGACGCGGTCGGCTACGCGGCGGGCGAAGTTCATCTCGTGCGTGATGACGATCATCGTCATGCCCTGCTGGGCCAAGCGCACCATGACCTCGAGCACCTCGTTGATCATTTCGGGATCGAGGGCGCTTGTGGGCTCGTCAAAAAGCATGGCCTTGGGCTGCATGGCGAGTGAACGGGCGATGGCCACGCGCTGCTGCTGGCCGCCCGAAAGCTGTGCGGGCACCTTGTCGGCCTGCTCGGCCACGCCCACGCGGCTCAGCAGGTCCATGGCGCGCTCGCGGGCCTCGTCCTTGGAGACACCCAGCACATCGACCGGTCCCAGCATGACGTTCTGCAGCACCGTCATATGTGCGAACAGGTTGAACTGCTGAAACACCATGCCCAGTTCGGCGCGCATGCGGGCAAGATCCTTGCCTTCTTGCGGCAGGGGCTCGCCCTCGATGAGGATCTCGCCCGAGTCGATGGTTTCCAGGCGGTTGATGGTGCGGCACATGGTCGACTTGCCCGAGCCTGAGGGGCCGATCACAACGACGACCTCGCCGCGGTCGACCGAGAGATTGATGTCGTTGAGGACGTGCAGATCGCCATAGTGCTTATCGACGTGTCTGAGCTCGATCAGCGGCTGATTGCCGGTGGAAGAGGTGCTCTGTGCCATGGTGCTCGGCTCCTTATGACTCGAAATGGTAAAGCGTTAGCGGATGATGGTCGCGCCGGTCTTGTGCGAAACATAGACAGCGGCCTTGTTGATCGCGACGTTGATGAGGATGTAGATGACTGCGATCACCAGGTAGACCGACACGAGGGCGTCGTAGTTGGTAATGAGCACGCGGGCGTTTTGCATGAGGTCGGGGTAGCTCACCACGTAGGCGACGGTGGTGTCTTTGACTACGACCACGAGCTGCGAAATCAACGACGGAATGATAAACCGAATCGCCTGCGGCAACACGATTTTAAAGGTGATTTTAGCCTTGGAGAGACCGAGCGCCTGGGCGGCTTCGACCTGGCCGCGCGGCACGGCGTTGACGCCGGCGCGGAAAATCTCGGCCAGCACGCCGGCCGCAGCGAGCGCAACAGGCAGCGTGAGCATCCAAAACGACGGCAGCGAGATCTTGTACTGGGGCAGCACCAAAAAGAAGAAGTAGATAAACAGCAGGCTCGGCACGCCGCGGAAGAAATCGGTGAGCACGCGGCAGACCAGCTGCAGCGGCTTAATGTCGCTGGTGCGGCCGAGCATAAGGGCTAAGCCCAGCACCAGCGCGATGGCGCCAGCGGTGAGTGCGACTTTAACGGTGCCCTCAAAGCCGGCAAGCAAGAACTTCCAGGTGGTGAGGTGCGTAAAGAAATACCAATAGTGGACCGAAAGCTGGCCGGTCACATAAAAGCGCTGCAGTACCAGGGCGACGAGCGCGGCGACGGCGACGAGTGAGATGGCGGTGCCGATGCGAATCTTGGCGCGCATCTTGGGGCCGGGAGCCTCGTAGAGCGCATCGCGCATGGTAAGCGCAGGGGAGGAGTGCTTGCTCATCGGAGGATCCTCACCTTCTTATCGATGTAGTTGCCAATGTGGCTCACCACAAAGGCCGTGCCCAGGTAGCCGAGCGCCGAGATAAAGAACGCGGCGACGCCGCCAAGTGAGCGCGTGTTGATGTAGCTCACCACGCCGGTAAGCTCTTGCGGCTTAAGCGGCACCTGGCTGCCCAAGGCGGTAGTGAGCATGACGGCGATAAAGAGGTTCGTCATGGGCAGCACGCTCGAGCGCAGCGCCTGCGGAATCACGATTTTGGCGAGGATACGGTTAAAGCTCATGCCCAGCGAGCGGGCGGCTTCCACCTGGCCGACGCCGACGGTGTTGATGCCGCTCATAAAGTTCTCGGAGCCAAAGGCCGATCCCAAAAGGACCGTGGCGACGATAACGCAGGTGCGGTAGGGCAGAACGACCTTGAGCGGCGGCAGCGCATAGACGACGATGATGAGCAGTGCGATGCCGGGGATGTTACGGAAGACCTGGACATACAGGTCGCCAAAGACGCGCAGTGGCTTGAGCGGCGACACGCGCATCACGGTGACGGCGACGGCCAGCACCATGGCGATGGCAAACGACTCAAGCGTCATGCCCCAGGTTGCTAGTAGCGCGTCGATATAGTTCTGGCCATAGAGCGACCAGAGCTCGGAGAGACTCATGCGGACCTCCCGCCGATAAGGAAAGGGGCTCCCGCGTGTACGGAAGCCCCGACAACTCATTGAGGAAACAGTTTACCGCAATAAAGCGCATCATGCTTTTCCATATGGTTTCGTTGCGGCCGTTACCAGGCTCGCTGCCTAGGCGCCGATCTCGGGCAGCTCGGGAACATTGGTGTCGCCCGTACGGTCGCCGATGCAAATCTGCCACAGCTCGGTCCAGGTGCCATCGTCCTCGATCTTCTTAAGAAAGTCGTTGACAAAGGCGACGCCGTCGGAATCGAGCGGCAGGCCGATGCCATAGGGCTCCTTGCTGCCGAAGGGCTTGCCGGCGATCTTGTACTTACCGGGCTCGCGGACCAAGGCGCTCTGCTGCATGTTGTTATCGATGACGTAGGCGTCAACGCGGCCCTGCTGGAGTGCCTGGCGGGCCTCCTCGTCGGTCTTGAACTCCTGCTGGCTGGCCTTGGGAGCGAACTCCTCCAGGATGGCGGGGCCGTTGGAGCCGGACTGGACGGCGACGTTCTTGTCGGCCAGGTCGTCGACGCTCTTGATGTCGTCGTTATCGGCAAGCACCAGGATGGCCTGCTGGGTGTAGTAGTAGGGGCCGGCGAAGGAGACGAGCTTCTTGCGTTCGTCAGTGATGGTGTAGGTGGCAAAGACAGCGTCGACCTGGCCGTTCTGCAGGACAGACTCGCGCGTGTCCGAGGTCACCTGGGTGATCTCGACCTTGTTCTCGCCCAGGATGTAGTTGGACAGAAGCTGCGCGATGCCGGCATCGAAGCCGCGGGTCTGACCGTCTTTCTCGTTGAGGAGGGAGAAGAGCGTGGAGGTCTGAACGCCACCGATCTTAAAGACGCCGGCGTCCTTGACGGCCGTCGCCCAGGTGCTGGCGGCGATGGCGTCGTCATCGGCCTTGGGGCCGTCGTTGACGAGCTTGTCGAATGCCTTGGCATCGAGCGTGGCGGAAACCTCGGTATCCTCGGAGCTCTTGGAGGAACCGGCGGCGGAACCCTTGTCGGCCTCGGCGCTGGTGTCGGAGCAGCCGGCAAGACCAAGGCCGGCGACGGTTGCGAAGGTGGCGGCAACGAAGCCGCGGCGGTCGAGAACGACCTGCTGGGAGAGGTTCTTGCTCATGGTAGAACACCTTTCTCAATAAAATCCCTAGCGGTTGAGTAGAGTTATACCCTATCGCGCTCAAATGGGTCAACACGAAATAACTCAGAAACATACTTACCTTATGGGTAATTCTACCTACCAAAAAGGGACAGGTTTATTTTGGCAGGTTTTATCTGGGCAAACACCGATTATTGCAGCTGAGATAGCGCTTTGCAGACGGCATGGTCGGTGCGGCGGCATGCCTTGCTGCTTTGTCTCAATCTGTAACAGTTAGACGAGGAAATGGGTTCTACCTGTTACAGATCGAGATTTTCTCTTCAGGGGAATTCGAATGTCTCAATCTGTAACATCTGGACGGTCAAAAGGTCCCTATCTGTTACAGATTGAGACAAAGGTCTGGGACTACGATGTCTTATCTCGATCTGTAACAGCTAGACGGGAATTCGGGCCCTAGATGTTACAGATTGAGATAATCACGTCGTGAAAACAAAAACCTCCGCAGGGGTGCTTCCCTTGCGGAGGTTTTCTTACTCGTTGAGTAGTCTCACGGCTTCGGCGACCATGTTCTCGACCGTCATGCCGTTCTGCGCGAGCAGTTCGTTGGGGTCGTAGCGGTCGGGGAAGCCCTTGGCGATGCCGAAGGTGCGCGTGCGCAACGGCGTGCATGCCAGATAACATGCCACGCGCTCGCCCCAGCCGCCGTCCAAGATGCCGTCCTCGAGGGTGACGACAACGCGATGCTCGGCGGCAAGGCTATCGAGGAACTCGCGGTCGAGCTCGGTTGCGAAGCGCGGGTTGACGAGCGTGGCCTCGATGCCGTACTCGGCAGTCAGACGGTTTGCCACGCGCTCACCCAGCTCAAAGAAATCGCCAAGCGCGAGCACGGCAACGTCGCGGCCCTGACGCACCACGTTGTAGCGAACGGCGCTGTAGTCGGTGTCTTCGGCGGGCGCAAGGTCGGGGCGGCTTACCAGGCCGATGCCCGGTACGCGGATTGCCACGGGATGCTCGCGGTGGTCGAGCGACCAGCTCAGCATGGACAGATATTCCTCCATGCAGGCCGGCGCCAAGTAGTGCATGTTGGGAAGACCGCCCAACATGGAAATATCAAAGAACGAGAGGTGCGTCTCGGACGTGGTGCCAAAGATTGACGCACCAAACACCAAAATGGTTGCCGGGGCGTCGTTGAGGCACAGGTCGTGCCAGAGTTCGTCGTAGGCGCGCTGCAAAAACGTGCCGTACACACCAAAGACTGGCTTGGCGCCCGAGCGCGCAAGCGCGGTGGCAAAGGTCACGGCGTGCTCCTCGGCAATGCCCACATCGACGAACTGTTTGCCGGCGGCAGCGCGAAGCTCGGGTGTAAAGCCCATGATGTAGGGTGTGGCGGCCGTGATGCCCACGACCTGCGGATCGCGCTCGATGGCGGCGCTGAGCGCCTCGCCCGTAATGTCGGCGTAGGTGCGCGGCGCAGGCTCGCTCGGATGGCCCGGGCAGAGCTTGCGCCCGGTCGCCATGTCAAACGGACCCACGTGGTGCCAGCGCTCGGGGTCGTTTTGGGCTGGCTCAAAGCCCTTGCCCTTGGTGGTGGAGACGTGCAGCACGATGGGATGATCGATATTGCGCAGTTCCTGCAGCGCGTCGACCAGGGCCAACACGTCGTTGCCGGCGTCCAAATAACGGTAGTCGAGTCCCATCGCGCGGAAAACGTTGCGCTCACAGGTGCCGTTGCTGGTGCGCAGCTCGGCCAGATTGCGATAGAGGCCACCGTGGTTCTCGGCGATGGACTGGTCGTTATCGTTGACGATGATGATCAGGTTGCTGTCGAGTTCGGCGGCATTGTTAAAGCCCTCAAACGCCAAGCCGCCCGAAAGCGAGCCGTCGCCAATGATGGTGATGACGTTGTAGCTGTCGCCCGCCAGATCGCGGGCGTGTGCCAAGCCGCAGCCCAGGCTCACCGATGTGGAGGTGTGGCCCATGGCGAACAGGTCGTGCTCGGACTCGTCGGGATTGGCAAAGCCAGAAGCCTCGCCAAAACGTTCCGGATCGATATAGGTATACGCGCGCCCGGTCAGCGCCTTGTGGGCGTAGGTCTGGTGCGAAACGTCAAAGACAATCTTGTCGATAGGGGAGTTAAACACGCGATGAAGCGCAACCGTAAGCTCAACGACGCCCAGGTTGGGGGCAACGTGTCCGCCGACAGCGGCGGAGCTTTCGAGGATGGCGTGGCGAATCTCGCCGCAGAGCAGCGGAAGCTCGGCGCGGTCGAGAGCCTTGACGTCCTCGGGCGTTGTCGTTTGCGTAAGCAGCATCGTTGTGGGTTACTCCATGCGAATCGAGCGCCGGCGCTCCCTCGGCCGACACAATTGCACAAGACAGTCTCGCACATTTTGGCGTTTGATATGTGACGGCGGCGCGGTAATTCGACAACTGGTGGGGCAAAACGTTTTGTCCGATGCCATACTGATAGATTCGATGATGATTTTATTTCATGCGTGTAGGCCGTGGCTTGCCGCCGTGAGCCGCTGGAAGGAGGCAGCATGTCCGATGCCGTTCGTGCCGAGAAAGTCGCGCACGAGGTCGACGATGCCGCCCGCCAGCTGGCCCAGGCGGGCCGCTTGGACCTGACGCGCGAGTTTATCCAGCATGGTGACGTGACGGTCTATGCACATGTGACCTCGGTGGCACGGGCAAGCCTGTCCTTTGCTGAGTGCCTGGGCCGCGTCGGTGTTTCGGTCGACCGCGCCTCGTTGCTGCGCGGAGCCTTGTTACACGATTACTTTCTCTACGATTGGCACGACCCCGACCCGAGCCATCGACTGCACGGATTTCGTCACCCGTTTTTTGCCCTGGCGCGTGCGGAGGAAGATTTTGAGCTGACGCCGCGCGAGCGGAATATTATCGTGCGGCATATGTTTCCGCTGGTACCGGTGCCGCCGACGTGTCGTGAGGCTTGGATTGTATGCCTGGCAGATAAATGGTGCGCTCTGCGCGAGACGGTCGCCGGTCGTCTGCGGCGCAAGGACGAGGCGGACGATGGCGTGAGTGGCGAATCGAGCGAAAAGAGGAGAGGGTAGACGGTGGGAACCGCGATTGATATGGCGTTTGGCGGCGCGACGCTTGCCGCCTGCCCGCTCTCGGCACTGGTGCTCTCGTTTGCCTTTTACGGGTTTTGCGGCTGGGCGTGGGAGTCGACAGCATGCGCCATGCTCAACCAAGGACGATTCGCCAACAGCGGTTTTTTGCTGGGGCCGTGTTGTCCTATCTATGGTGTGGGCGGCATAGCCTGCTGGATTTTGCTGCGCGGAATTCCGAATGCCTCGAGCCAGTTTGTCGCCGCGGCGCTTGTGTGCAGCGTAATCGAGTACAGTGTGGGCCTTCTATTGGAAAAAACAACAGGCGCACGCTTTTGGGATTACTCACACCTGCCGTTTAACTTGCACGGACGCATCTGCCTGTACTGGGCCTGCGCGTTTGGCTTGGGTGCGTTGTGTATTTGCCGTTTAGTGGAGCCGGCATTGCTGGGGCTGCTTGGCCATCTACCGGTGCTGATTGTGCGGCTGTCCGCCTTTATCGTCGCTGTCGCGATGATGGTCGATGCGGTGTGCTCGTTGGCAAGCTGGCGGCGTCTGTCCGATCAGCTGGAGCGTGTGCGCGCCGACCTTGCCGACCGCATCAACGAGTCGCTTGCCGATGCGTCTGACTCCATGCTCGAACGTATTCCCGATTCGGCAATCGACTCGGTGACACAGACGCATATCCGCAGCCGTGCCGTTAACGCGTGGCTGGCCGAGCTGGGCGACGCGACGCTCGATGCCCTGCGCGAGAAGGCTTCGATGCCGACGTTTATCGCGGATGGTGCTCGCGGCCTGGCGCTTGCCGCCCGCCGCGTGGCCGATGCCGCGCCGAACATGCCGCATCCGTCGCTCAGTCGTCGCCTTGCCGGCAAGCGCATGAGCCGTCCGGTGCCAAGCGTGTCACTCAGCCGCCGCGACCTACGCTTCTTTAACGCCTTCCCGCGTCTGCGCATCAATCGCTACGAAGGTGTCATTCGGGCTACCGACCTCCGCGACCGAGCCCGCGAGCTGTTCCGCCGCTAGCCGGGACGGGCACGCTCACGGCTTCCTTGCTCGCGTATTTCCCGTCCGTTTCGCGTCCGTTGCCGCGCCGTTTCCAAGATTGCGGCAGCATTTCCATTCGACAACGCGGCGTTTAACAACGCCGTATCTGGTCTACACCAGTTGCCTCTCGGCCGCATTATGGGCGCCGACAACGTTCATGCGATCAAGGGGGAGCGAATGTACGATACGGGATCGACAACGTTTATGCTCATCTGCACCATGCTCGTGTTTTTAATGACACCGGGTCTGGCGTTTTTCTATGGCGGCCTGTCCAGGCGCAAAAATGTCATCAACACCATGCTTATGTGCTTTGGCGCCATTGGCCTGGTTGGTGTGCTGTGGATTGTTGCCGGCTGGTCGCTGGCCTACGGCGGCGACGGTTCCAGCCCGTTTATTGGCGGCTTCGACCAGCTGCTGTGCCTGCCGGTGCTCAACCATGTGCTGCAGGCGGCCGAGGGCAATGCTGCGGACGGTGCCGTCTACCCTCAGATCATCAACATCGCCTTTCAGATGGCGTTTGCCATGATCACTGCTGCTATCGTCACGGGCAGCCTGGCCGGCCGCGTTAAGTTTGGTGCCATGACGGCCTTCCTGGGCATTTGGCTGCTTGTGGTCTATGCGCCGCTTGCCCACATGGTTTGGGGCGGCGAGGGCTCCTTTATCGGCGACATCATCGGCGCGCTCGACTTTGCCGGCGGCGACGTGGTGCACATTTCGTCCGGTCTTACCGGCCTGATCCTTTGCTTAATGCTCGGCCGTCGTCGCGGTTTTGGCATGGTGAGCTACCGTCCGCATAACGTGCCGTTTGTGGCGTTGGGCGCCGGCCTGCTTTGGTTTGGCTGGTTTGGCTTTAACGGCGGCAGCGAGTTTAAGGCCGACGCCGTGGCGGCGCTCGCCATCCTCAACACCGTGACGGCCAGCGCAGCGGGCATGGTCTCGTGGCTTGCCGTCGAGCGCGTGCACACCGGTCGCCCCACGCTGGTGGGTGCCAGCACCGGTCTGGTTGCGGGCCTCGTGGTGGTCACGCCCGGCGCAGGCTTTGTCGAGCCGTGGGCAGCGCTGGTCATGGGCCTGATCGTATCGCCTGTCTGCTACCTGGCTATCAGCCATCTTAAGACCAAGTTTGGCTACGACGATGCGCTCGACGCGTTTGGCTGCCACGGCATCGGCGGCATCTTGGGCGGTGTGCTCACGGGCCTGTTCTGCGTGCCGGAGCTCTCGTGGACTAATAAGGGCGGCCTGTTCTACACGGGCGACGTGTCGCTGCTCATCTCGCAGATTTTGGGCATTGTGGTGACGGTCGCTATTGTACTGGTACTCGATTTGGTGATCGCCGCGGTGGTCAAGGCGCTGTTCCACGGTAGCCTGCGTGTGGACGAGGCCGACGAGGCGCTGGGCCTGGATGCGAGTCAGCACGGCGAGAGCGCGTACCCCTCCTTCTCGGGACTCGACTAGCGGCTTCCCCAGGCACCGCACCTTGGGTTTCAAACCGTCGCTTGCGTACAAAAGTACGCGGCGCTCCTCTTTCAACCCAATCTGCGGCACCTGGGAAACCCGCGTCTCATGTAAAGGGATACGTTGATTATTGAGAGGAATTCATTATGAAAAAGATCACGGCTATCGTGCGCCAGGAAAAGCTTGAGGTTCTTAAAGACGCGCTGTTTGCTGCTGATGTTCGCGGTATGACTATCAACCAGGTGCAGGGCTGCGGCTCACAGCATGGCTGGAAGGAATACGTGCGCGGCAACGAGTTGCTTGTCAACATGATCCCTAAGGTGCAGTTCACCCTCATCTGCGCCGACGAGCACGTCGACGGAATTGTCGACATCATCTGCAACGCCGCTCGCACCGGTGCCGTTGGAGACGGCAAGATATGGGTCGAGCCGGTCGAGGAGGTTATCCGTATCCGTACCGGCGAGCATGGTCCCGCCGCGGTGTAGGACGATCTTTCGCCTAACGGGCGCGCTTCTCTTGGGGCGCGCCCGTTCTCGTCTACAATATCGTACAGACGAAGGAGAGGCATGCCCATGATCAAGATGTTTGCGAGTGACTTAGACGGAACGCTGCTGAACGCCCTGCACGAGGCAGATGGGACCATCCGCCGCGCCATTCGCGAGCTGACCGAGGCTGGCCTGCATGTGGTTCCCGCGACCGGACGCTCAACGCTGCCGATCGGCGAGCATAGCTTTACGGGCCTGCCGCTTGACGCCTGCTGCTCCAATGGGTCCATCGTGCGCGACAGCCATGGTGAGGTGCTCAAGACCTGGACCATCGATCCGCAGATCACCGAGGAGCTGCTCAAGGAGTTTCCGGACATTTGCTTTGATTGCTCCACGCCCGATGGCATGTTCTCGAGCGGATCGTTTGAGATGCATCAGGCGGGCTTTAAAAAGGACAGCCCCATCAAGCGTATCGTGATGCGCGGCATGCGTGCGCGTGGCGGCTATCACGAGGAACAGTATTTCGATCAGTCGATCGGCGATATCTTGCGTCACGATGTATGCAAGATCAATTGTCGCGTGACCTCGCCCGAGCTGGAGCGCGACCTTAAGGCGTATTTGGCCGAGCGCTCGGACCGCGTGGTCAACGCGCCGTTCGATCCGGTGATGTTTGAGATCACGGACGTGGCGTGCAACAAGGGCGAGAGTGTGGCTTGGCTGGCGGGCTACTACGGTATTGCCGAGGATGAGGTCGCGGTCTACGGCGACGGCGGCAACGACATCGCCATGCTCAAGCGTTTCCGCCACAGCTACGCGACCAAAAACGCTAGCGATGCAGCTAAGGCCGCCGCGAGCGCGACCATCGGCAGCTGCATGGTCCACGCCGTCCTCAAACACATGCTCGCCACCATGCGCAAGCAGAATTCCTGCACCGTCATCGAATAATGTGACAAAGGGACTGCCCTTTGTCACATCCAAAATATTGCCTTTACGTGTTGATACACACGGTGTGCAATAATACTCGCACTGTGCAATAGCGTACAGTCTGAGTAACAAGGAGGACGCTTGTCCCAGCTCGAGAAATGTGATCGCCGGTCCCTTCGCTCGCAGCGCGCCCTTCGCCAGGCGCTTGCCGGCGAGCTTGCCGAAAGCGGCGACCTTTCGCGCATTAACGTCGCGTCGCTCACCGAGCGCGCCGGTCTTACGCGTCGAACGTTCTATTCGCACTACCGCGATATCCCCGACTTTATCAGTCAGATCGAGGACGGCCTGCTTGCCGAGATTCGCGAGCGGGTGGAGCTTATCACCGCAGCTCAATTACCCGATCTTTACCGCAACATCGACGAGCTCGAGCCGGCACCCGGTTCGGTTGAGCTGCTTCGCTATCTTGCGGCTAATCGCGACCTTATCGGGGCCCTACTGGGCCCGGGCGGCGACCCCGCCTTTATTAAAAAGATCATCGATACCGCACGCGAGGCCGTGGTGCCGCGTGCACAGACGGGCATCTTGGGCCTGGCACTGGGCACCTTCTTTGACTACTACGTTACCTATGTCGTGAGTGCCGAGGTCGGCCTGATTCAGCGCTGGTTTGAGCGTGGGCTCACCGAATCGCCCGAGACCATGGCGCGCATTATGACGGTTATCGCCTTTGTGCGCCCCGGCGACCTGTATGGCCAACCCATCGATATCAACGTGCCGGAATACGGCATGAAGCTATTGAATCTGCAGCTCGAGGACGCGGTCGACACCACCGCAACCGTCGAGTCCAACAACTAAGAGGAGAGACAGATGAGCAAACTCGTCGAGGGCATCAAGGACCGCATGGTCGCTGCCGCACGCGAGGCCGCGCCCGCCGTGGTGGACGCCGCGCAGAAGGCCGCGACCGCAGCTGCCGAGAAAGTTGCCGAGGCAGTTGCCGATGCCAAGAACGCGGCAGGGGAGACGTCCGTCGCTAGCGAGCTCGCCACTGCCGCTGAGCCCGTAGCCGCCGTCCACGCCCCCGAAGGCGCGATCTTCAATCCCGAGGCCGCCCGCGGCAACCTGCACCTGGGCATCGACGTGGGCTCCACCACCGTTAAGCTCGCTGTGCTCAACGACGACAACCAGATTGTCTACGCCAAGTACCAGCGTCACCACACCGACGTCCGCGCTTGCGCTCGCGACTTGTTCGAGGGTGCCGCGACCGTGCTGCCGACGGCCCAAATGACCTGCGCCATTACCGGTTCGGGTGGCCTGCTGCTGTCTCAGTGGCTCGACCTGGAGTTTGTCCAGGAGGTCATCGCCAGCAAGCGTGCCGTCGAGACCCTCATCCCGGCCACCGATGTCGCTATCGAGCTGGGCGGCGAGGACGCCAAGATCATCTACTTTGACAACGGCATCGAGCAGCGCATGAACGGCACCTGCGCCGGCGGCACGGGCGCGTTCATCGATCAGATGGCAACCCTGCTGCACACCGACGCGAGCGGCCTCAACGAGCTCGCTGCCAACGCCACCACCATCTATCCCATCGCTAGCCGCTGCGGCGTTTTTGCCAAGACCGACGTCCAGCCGCTGCTCAACGAGGGCGCCCGCCCCGAGGACGTGGCTGCCTCCATCTTCCAGGCTGTCGTGACCCAGACCATCTCAGGCCTGGCGTGCGGCCGTCCCATCCGCGGCAACGTCGCCTTCCTGGGCGGCCCGCTGCAGTATCTCTCCGAGCTGCGCCACCGCTTCTACCTCACGCTCAATCTGGACGAGGAGCACCGTATCGTGCCCCAAAACGCTCACCTGTTTGTGGCGAGCGGCGCCGCCATGGCGCACGAGTCCAACAAGCTCAGCACGTTCCCGCAGCTCATCGGGGCCATCGATGCCCTGGGTGACACGCAGGGTGCCGAGGTTGAGCGTCTGGATCCGCTCTTTGCCACCGACGAGGACTTTGCCGAGTTCAAGGGCCGCCACGACACCGAGGTCGTCCCCAAGGGCAAGCTCGAAGGCTACACCGGCCGCGTGTTCATCGGCATCGACGCCGGTTCCACCACCATGAAGGCCGCGCTCGTGGGCGAGGACGGTCAGCTGCTGCACACCTGGTACGGCAACAACAACGGCGACATCCTGGGCACGGCCAAGGTCATCATGGCCGATTTCTACAACCACATTCCTGCCGGCTGTACCATCGGCCACGTGACCACCACGGGCTACGGTGAGGCGCTTCTCATTGAGGCCCTCAAGGCCGATTCCGGCGAGATCGAGACCGTCGCGCACCTGCGCGGCGCCAAGGCGTTCCTGCCCGGCGTCGAGTTCATTCTGGACATTGGCGGACAGGACATGAAGTGCCTGCGCGTCAAGGACGGCGTCATCGAGCACATCATGCTCAACGAGGCCTGCTCGTCGGGCTGCGGCAGCTTTATCGAGAGCTTCGCGGTCTCTATGAACATGGACGTGCGCGCGTTCGCCGATGCCGCCATCCATGCCAAGGCCCCGGTCGACCTGGGCAGCCGCTGCACGGTCTTTATGAACTCGCGCGTCAAGCAGGCGCAAAAGGAAGGCGCCACGGTGGGCGACATCGCGGCCGGCCTGTCCTATTCCGTTATCAAGAACGCCCTGTTCAAGGTCATTAAGCTGCGCGATCCCAAGGAGATCGGCAGCCAGGTGATCGTTCAGGGCGGCACTTTTATGTCCGATGCCACGCTGCGTGCGTTTGAGCAGCTCACCGGCGTTCACGCCGTGCGCCCCGACATCGCCGGCTGCATGGGTGCCTACGGTGCTGCCCTGCTCGCCCGCGATCGCGCCGGCGCCGATGGCACTTCGACCATTCTTTCTGCCGAGGACATCGCGCACCTCACCGTGACGCAAAAGCATGTCCGCTGCGGCCGTTGCTCCAACAACTGCCAGCTTACCGTCAACGACTTTGGCGGCGGCAGGCGCTTCATTACCGGCAACCGCTGCGAGAAGGGCGCTGGCCACAAAAAGCAGAAGACTGAGGCCCCCAACCTCTTCAAAAAGAAAAACGAGCTGCTCTTTAACCGCGAGGTCCTGAGTCCCGACGAGGCCCCGCGCGGCACCGTGGGTATCCCGCGTGCACTCAACATGTACGAGAACTACCCCTTCTGGCACGCGTTCTTTACGCGCCTGGGCTTTAGCGTGCAGCTGTCCGAGCAGTCGAGCAAAAAGACCTACCAGGCGGGCATTGAGTCCATGCCGTCCGAGAGCGTGTGCTACCCGGCCAAGATGAGCCACGGCCACGTTATGAACCTTATCGACCGCGATGTCGACTTCATCTGGATGCCGTGCGTGCGCTGGGAGCGCAAGGAGGATCCGACCGCCGGTAACTGCTACAACTGCCCCATCGTCATGAGCTACCCCACGGCGCTGGCGCTCAACATCGACGAGATTCGCGAGCAGAACATCGAGTTCCTGTATCCGTTTATGCCCTATCACGACAAGACCGAGCTCAAGCGCCGCCTGTACCAGGTGCTCGCCGTCGACCGTGTGGCCGATGCGCAAGCCGGTCGCGGTCGCGTACGCGGTCCCAAGATTACGCGCTCCGAGGTCGATGCTGCCGTCAACGCCGCCTTCGAGGCCGATGCGCGCTTCCACGAGGATATCCAGACCATAGGCGAGGAGGCTCTTAAGTGGGTCGAGGACCACGGCGGCCACGGCATTGTGCTCGCCGGCCGTCCTTACCACAATGACCCCGAGATCAACCACGCCCTGCCTGAGCTTATCTCGAGCTTTGGCTTTGCGGTCTTTACCGAGGATTCGCTTGCGCACCTGGTGAAGCCCGAGCGTCCCATCCGCGTCGTCGACCAGTGGATGTACCACAGCCGCCTGTACGCCGTCGCCCGTTTTGTGACGATGCGCAACGACCTGGACCTGATCCAGCTCAACTCTTTCGGCTGCGGCCTCGATGCCCTGACCACCGACCAGGTGCAGGAGATTCTGGAAGCCAGCGGCAAGATCTATACCGTGCTCAAGATCGACGAGGTATCCAACCTGGGCGCCGCGCGCATCCGCATTCGCTCGCTCATGGCCGCGCTCAAGGACCAGGAGGCCGAGCGCCTGGCAGAGGCCATGGCCGCGGGCGAGGCCTACGAGCAGGGCGATGCCGCGCCGGTGGCGCCCTCCACGGACGCTCCCGCGTTCGCGAGCCGCAAGTATACGTTCGAGGCGCAGCGCGAGAGTGCCTCGACCGCATGGCCCAAGGTACCCTTTACCGAGCAGATGCGCGAGGAGGGCTACACCATCCTGTGCCCGCAGATGGCGCCGATCCACTTTGACCTGGTCAAAGAGGTATTCCGCGGTGCCGGCTACAACTTGGAGCTGCTGCCCTCGACCGACCATGACGCCGTCGAGGCGGGCCTGCGCTACGTGAACAATGACATCTGCTATCCGTCGATTCTGGTGACGGGCCAGATCATGGAGGCCATCGAGAGCGGTCGGTACGACCTGTCCAAGACGGCCGTGGTTATCAGCCAGACCGGCGGCGGCTGCCGTGCCACCAACTACATCGCGCTCATCCGCAAGGCCCTGCGCGAGAGCGGCCATCCCGAGATTCCGGTGATCTCGCTTTCAGCTGTGGCGCTCGGCGAGGACAACCCCGGCTTTAAGATTACGCCGGCGCTGCTTAAGCAGGCAGTCTACGCGGTGCTCTTTGGCGACGTGATGATGCAGATGCTCTACCGCTGCCGCCCGTACGAGGCCACGCCCGGCGCCGCCAACGCGCTCTACGAGGAGTACATGGCGCGCGCCCGCAAACTGGCGCCCAAATTCAACCGCCACAACTACACCAAGCTGTGCCGCGAGGCCATCCGTGCGTTCGACACCATGCCGCTTGCGGGCGAGGGCACCAAGCCGCGCGTGGGCGTGGTCGGCGAGATCCTGGTCAAGTTCCATCCCACGGCCAACAACCACGTGGTCGACGTTATCGAGCGCGAGGGCTGCGAGGCCGTAGTACCGGGCCTGCTCGACTTCTTCCTGTACTCCATGAGCAACGCCGAGCTGCAGAAGGACGAGCTGGGTAGCTCTGCTACCACGCGCGCTGGTATGCAGGCGCTCATCAAGCTCGTGGACTGGATGCGTACGCCGGTGGAGGAGATGCTCGAAAAGTCCGAGCGCTTTGAGGCGCCCGAGCGCATCGGCACTATGGCCGACAAGGCCCGCACGGTGCTTTCGGTGTGCAACAATATGGGCGAGGGCTGGCTGCTCACGGCCGAGATGCTCGACCTGATCGACCACGGTGCGCCTAACATCATCTGCACGCAGCCCTTTGCGTGCCTGCCCAATCACGTGGTGGGCAAGGCCGTGATCAAGGAGCTGCGCCGCCAGCATCCCGAGAGCAACATCGTTGCGGTGGACTACGACCCCGGTGCGTCTGAGGTCAACCAGCTCAACCGTATCAAGCTCATGATTAGCGTGGCCAAGGAGAACATGCGCGCCGGTAAGGGCTTTAAGCTCGAGAAGGTGGCGCCGCTCGCGATGGACGAGGTCACCGGCCAGATGCGTGCCCACGACGGCTGTGTGAGCTGCGGGCCGGCCAGCGAGGAAGCCGTTGCATCGGTCGCCAAGCGTCTGGGACGCGGCATTAAGAAGTAGCTGGCCTGCTATGGGCTAGATATGAGACAAACGGGTGGTGGCCGTACCGGCTACCACCCGTTTTTACTGGACATGGAACCCTGAAATAATGAACATATGTAGCCGTTCGCCGCAAATTACCGTCCGTTTATAGAACCCACCCCCAGCGCGCGTCCTCCTTACGGTTGAATAAATACACATCTATGGAATTACGCAAGAGAGGACCGTTCCTATGAGCTACAAGACCGTTTGTGTTGCCGGTGGCGGCGTGCTGGGAAGCCAGATTGCCTTTCAGGCTGCCTACTGTGGCTTCGATGTGACGATTTGGCTGCGCAGCGAGGGCAGCATCGGCCGCACCCAGCCCAAGATCGATCATGTGCGCGAGGAGTACATCGCGGCTATCGAGGGCATGGCGGACGGCACGGGCGAGTGGTGCGCCGGTATCGCCGATAGTGGCCAGCCCTTCGACAAAGAGGCGGCACTCGCCGCCGTTGAGCGCGCCTACTCCACACTCAAGCTGGAGCTCGATCTTGCCAAGGCAGTGGCCGACGCCGATTTGGTCATCGAGTCTATGGCTGAGGATACCCAGGCAAAGATTGACTTCTACAAGAAGCTCGCCCCGGTCCTTCCGCAAAAGACCGTCGTCGTGACCAACTCCTCCACGTTACTGCCGAGTACCTTTGCCAAGTACACTGGCCGCCCCGAGAAGTACCTGTCGCTGCACTTTGCCAACTCTATCTGGAAGAACAACATGACCGAGGTCATGGCACAGGACCAGACCGACAAGCGCTACTTCGATGAACTCGTCGACTTTGCCAACGACATCCGTATGCTGGCGTTGCCCGTCAACAAGGAAAAGAACGGTTATCTGCTCAACTCCATGTTGGTACCGTGGCTGCTTTCGGGCCTTGATCTGTACGTCTCGGGCGTGAGCGATTCCAAGAGCATCGACCTCGCGTGGACGCGTGGCACCGGCGCTCCCAAGGGCCCGTTCCGCGTATTCGACACGGTGGGTATCCAGACGGCCTACAACATCGTCATGCAGTATCAGAAGGTGCCGGGCCTGGTGAGCCCGCTGCTCAAGAAGATGATGATGCCCTACAACTTTAAGGCCATGGCCTCCGTCCTCAAGAAAATGCTCGACGAAGGCAAGCTGGGCGAAAGCTCGGGCGAGGGCTTCTTCAAGTACTAAGAACGATCCCTCGGGGTCGGAGGAAAACGGATCATTTTCGGCCGCCAGCAGTGAGAAGATGGACCCAGAAATAGAAAGGAGTGGCAATGGGCTGGCTCGGGCTTTGAAGACAAGTTGCTGCAGGCCCAAGGCGTTTTTCGCTCAATGCGGGCCAGCACAGTGTGACCTATCTGCCAAACGACGATACGGTAACAACCGGTCGCTACCAGGTACTGCTGTACGACAACAACTTTGGTGCGGCCGAGAGCTATCCCAAGTTCGACTGGGGCCAGCTGGGCGCCGCGGTGGTGACCGACTACAGCAAGGGAACGCATTCGTTTGGGCGCATCTTTACGGTGGATGAGACCGCGCGCACCTACGAGCTTGTGGACCAGATCGCAGTGCCGTTCTCGGGCTACGTTAGCAGTGCGCAGCGCGTCGGCAATTTGAACAGCATGCTCGTGGCATCGGGTCAGGCCAAGACCTTCACCGAGTACGATCGCTACGGTCTACCCATCGCCACCTACGAGATGGAAGCCGAAAAGTACATCTACCGCGTGTACAAGTACGAGCTGTAGCACTGTGCTTAGGTTTGACCAATGGAGTATGAAAACACGCCGTTCGCCGATGCCCCCTCCGTGAGTGGTAGCCATATGGTTTGATATCAGAAACATATAGTTGTCGCCAGCTTGCTGGCGACGTTCCCCCTGATATCGGAGGTTCCAGGTATGTTTCGCGCTCCGTTAAACAACTATCGGTTGGGCTAACATGGGTCGCCGTGCTATTTCGATAACCCTTGCAGTGGTCTGCCTGGCTGTGCTCCTGGGCGCTACGGGGCTGCTTGCTATAAGCCGAGAAACGTCCTATATGCAGGAATGCGCTTCCGAAGGGTTTGCCATTGACGGTTACTATCGGGACGACAAGACGAGTCTGGAAACCCTGGCCTTTCTTGAAGAGGATAACCATCGGCGGCAACTGGTCGACAAAGACGGCAGCTGCGTTGACGGGCAGTTTAAGCGTACGGATGACCCCAACATCCTGATATTAAAAGGAAAACGGCGAAGAATTCGGCACGGTTCACGTTGCGTATATATCGCGCCGACGCAATCAGGGACAGATTTACCTAATTAGAAATACTAAGGTGACCCGATTTTATCTGGTGAGCACCGATCCGGCGTTTACGGTGGAGTCAGGCGAGGTCGATTCGGACAGTTGATTCACGGCAAAAAAAGCGAGCGGGGCGCGGGTGCGAACTGCGCCCCGCCATTTGCTCGTGTCCGTATCGCGTCTGCGCCTCGTCGTAGCTTGCGTCCGTGCGAGCATTCATCCCGCGCCGGCATCACCTGACATCGAACTCCACGCGATCGAGTTCGGGTACGTTGAGGTCGATGAGCTTGCGGGCGACGTGGCGGTCGTGCGCCCCGAGCGCCTCACTTGTCGTCACGTGGGCGACAACCTCGCGCTCGACGATGCCCTCTTCCTCGCCCTCGGCAGCCGAGGTCTCGACGGCGACGGTGTAATCCTTAAAGCCCGGCAGCACCGCGGCAAGTTCGCGCGTAGTTTCGGTGACGCCATAGCCGTCCTGCACGCCGGCCTGCGCCGAGCCAATAGACCCCGCGGTCATAACGATGCAGGGGATGGCAAAGATGGCCGTTCCCACGATGATGCGGCGGCGCACTTTGCGTGACAGCTCGTCGACCTCGGCGTCTTCCTCGGCGGTCACAATGCCGTCGCCGTTGAGGTCGCGCTTGAGCGGCACGCGCAAAAGAAGCAGCACGGCTTCGGCAGCCAGTGCGATAAAGATCACGTTGATGCCAAACTCGTAAAGCGCTGAGAGAAATAGCGACCCGCTTGCGATGGCGATGCCGTAGCCCGCCGCGCACAGGGGTGGCATGAGCGCGGTCGCCACGGCCACGCCGGCGATGAGCGTGGCGGGTTCCTGATCGCGCGAGTTGCCCAGCCCGCCCGCAAAGCCGCCCGCGAGCGCGACGGCAAGGTCCCACACAGTCGGTGTCGAATTGTCGATGATGGCCGCCGTGGTGGTGCCAAGGGGCGAGAGCTTAAAGTACAGCGTGGACGTGACCAGGCAAAAGACCATCTGCAGTGCGAGGCTGGCAATGGCCTCGACGGTGATCTCGCGGTCGAGCGTTGCAATACCGTATGCCATGGCAAGGACCGAGCCCATAAGCGGGCAGATGAGCATGGCGCCCACGATGGCAATGTCCGAATCGATATCGAGGCCGATGCTTGCGATGAGCATGGCGATGATGAGGATACACAGGTGAGAGCCAGTCAGACGCGCCCCGTTTACAAAACGCTTGCGGATCACGTGGTAGGGCGCGCGACCCTCGCGAATGTTGAATGCGCGCTTGAGGAAGCGGCTTGCGTTCTCCATGGCCTCACTATGGGCAGGGCGGATGCCGTGGCGCCGGTGATGGCGTTCGCGTAGTCGCTTGATCTGTTGTTTGTCGAGTTCCATGTCCACCTCGTTCCAGCGCGGTCCGCGCAACGCGCCCGTTGTCCTAACTCTACACCGTGGCGGGCGGGGTGTCTGTTGGATGCGGAATCCGATAGGGCGGATGACGCGGGAGCAAATGCAAATCACAGGCTCAATTCCATCCCGCGAGAATATGATGCACCAGCTCCTTCAAATGTGACGAAACTGTGAAGCACGAGAGCGTGAATTTCAAAAAATACGCTGGTCGCCAATGTTGCGCAACAGAATTCAAAAATCGACAGCTACCGTTTGATACGTATGGATACATCCGTGTCAAAGGGAGAAAGCCATGGCAAACTACAGTCCACAACACTTTGAGCCTCGGGCCAAGACTGTCAACGTCAAGGGCGTTGCCAACCGCGCCGTCGCAACCGTTTTGACGGCGGGCCTCATCGCTCAGCCGCTCATGTCGCCGCTGGCGGCAATCGCCGCACCGTCAACCGGTAACGGCGATTCTGTTCAGGGGGGGGGTAGTTCTGTAGAGAATACCGTTACCGCCGGTAACCAAGCGGTCGTAAAGACGGCTGCCCAGCTGGCCGAGGAGTCGGCAAAGCAGCTCAAGGACGCTCAGGCCGCCTACGATGCCGCCCAGAAGAAGGCCGACGCGGCGGGCCAGTCTCAAAAGCAGGCGCAGCAGCAAAAGAATCAGGCCTCGCAGGCTGTGAGCGACAACGAAATCGAGCAGAACGCAGCAGAAGTCGCCGCGCTCCAGGAGAAGATTGACGAGCTCAAAGCCGCCGTCGAAAAGACCGAGCAGCAGCAGAAGAAGCTGGGCGACCTGAACGATCAGCTCGATCAAGCCAACAAGAGTGTCGAGGATAAGACCCAGGCGCTCAAGGACGCCAAGGCAAAGCAGGATGAGGCCAAGAAGGCCCTCGATGATGCCCAGGCCAAGCTCGAGGCCATGGGTATGGACGAGTACGAGGCCGCCAAGAAGGCCGTCGAGGACGCACAGGCAAAGCTCGATGACGCCAATAAGGCCGTTGCTACTGCACAGGCCAATCTGGACCAGGCCAAGGCCGCCGAGGCCAGTGCTCAGCAGGAAAAGAAGGACACCGAGGCCGCTCTGACTTCCGCCCAAGCCAAGAAGCAGGAGACTGCCGCTGCTCTCGCAGCCGCAACCACCGCGCGCGATAACGCCCAGCAGAAGTTCAACCAGGCGCAGGCCGCGCTCGATGCTGCCGTCTCGGGTACGGGTGTCGACCTGAGTGCGCTTGAGGCCGCCAAGAAAGCTGCTGCTGGTGAGCTCAAGACCGCGCAGACGGAGCTCAATGCCGCGACGGATGCCGACGCCACCGCACAGACAAATCTGCAGGCCGCCCAGGCTGCCGTCGCTGCCGCGCAGGAGAAGGCCAACGCCGCCAACGCTGCTGTGGCATCTGCCCAGTCTGCATACGATGCGGCAAACAAGGAGTACAAGGACGCGGCCAGTAAGCGTGACGCCGCCAAGGCCGCATACGAGAAGGCACAGCAGACCGAAGCAGACAAGAAGACCGCGTACGATAAGCTTGTCGAAGTTCGCAAGCAGAAGCGCAGCGAGTGGGAGGCAGCCTGCGCCGCTTCGAACGCCGCGGAAAAGGCTTATGACGCTGCTAATGCCCAGGTTGAGGCTCTTGAGCAGCAGATTGCAGACCTAAAGTCCAACATGACCGTTGACCAGGAAGTCATCAGTCAGGGTATGTTCGGCTTCATGAACTACATCATCGGCGGCAGCCAGTTCACAGCCACGCAGAAAAAGAACGCCCAGGATGCCGTATCGACGTTGACCGGCGCCGATGACAAGGCCGAATGGTATGACAAGTACGTCGATCAGGACATGTCTCGCGACACCAATCCGCTTTCCTTGGAGCAGATGCGCAACGCCCTGACCTACCTCGATACCCAGAACAACCTTCGCAAGGCGAACGGTCAGTCGGCGCTCAGCGTCAGCCTCCGCATGACTGTGGCAGCAGCCCTCAATACATCGTATTCATCGAACATCTGGGGACACTCTGGCTGCTACTATGATAACGGTGAAAATCTTGCCGGCGGCGGCGGTGCATATACCGGCGGAGAGACCGAGGATACCCTCGGCTGGCCCTACACCGGCCTCTATACCCAGGAGAAAGAGGCATTCGATAAGTATGTCGCGCAGTATGGCGACGAACTCGACAGTCACCGATATGATGCCTATTATATCTCCCAGAACTACAACAGCATCTATCAAGAGTGCGGGCACTATCTCAACATCATCGATGCCGCTGCGGAAGCCATCGGTATTGCAACCGGTAGCGGAAAGAATACCGATTCCGAGGTAACCATCTTCGATTACAGCGATGATGACACTCATGCTGATTTCACTGTCTCCGAGTTTAAGAAGCTCCTGAACGACTACATCGATTCCGCCTACAATGCAGGCGGCACGCAGGAGCAGAAGGCGCAGCTCAAGGAGCTTCAGGCAAAGCTCGCCGAGGCGCAGAAGAACTTTGGAACTACTAGGGAAGCTTACTTCGCAGCTGTAAACGGGCAGGATGCCGCCCAGGACGCTTTCACCGCAGCCGATGTGAACATGAACACCGCCAAGGGTGAGTACGAGAAGGCTAAGTCCGGCACCGCCGCCG
>CABQSP010000023.1:0-28468 GCA_902466855.1 uncultured Collinsella sp.
CCTTCCTCGAGCTTCTTCGTCCAGTCGACGAGCTGATCCATCGTGAGATGCGGGCAGCCGATGAAGGCAAGCTTGGGGCGCGCGCCCGGGTTCTTCCACATAACGGGGTAGCTCGAGCGGATGCGTTCCAGCTCGGCGTCGTCAATGCGATAGATTTGGGCGTCTGGTGCTATGAGGTGTTCGCCTTGTTCGACGGCCTCGGGCGTGATGCCGTCCACGTGGTAGAGCCCGACAGCGCCGTTCGATGCGCTGGCGGCGCCCATGTCCTTAAGGTAGTCCTGCGTGCCGGGTGTGAGTTCGCGGCCAAGCCAGCGGTCGAGGCCTTTAATGTAAGGGACGTCTTCCATCACCTTCATGCCAATGGCGCTGCCAAGCACTTGCGCTTCGGGCTTGCGCTTACAGTCGACTTCGATGATCCAGGTCGCCTTGCGGCCCTCATCGGTGAGCAGGCCGAATTCCGGGACAAAGCCGGCAATTGAGCCGAACATCTCGATGATGCCGGAGTTGCGATTGCAGCGAGCGCCCAGCACGGAGTTGGCAAAGACCACGGCGCTGCTTTCTGCCCAGCTTAGGATGTCGCCACGCCGAGGTCGATTGCCAACCTCGGGCTGGTAGCAGGTGCAGGTGAAAGCATCGTTGTCCAATAGACCCATGCTGCGCAGCTGTGCCTCATAATCGTCTTGTTTGGAATACATTATCTTGAACAGCAGCTTTTGCAGCGGGTTGGCCGGGACGGCGGGGTCGAGGGGCCTCGGGTCGACCGAGAATGACTGACCGGACAGGGCGCCGTCTTTCAGCAGCTCATCCATAAGGTCATAGACTGGACCGAGCATGGAGAGGCCAAAACTTGTGACAAGATGACCGTTTGCGCCGGTCACGGGAACCATATGCTCGGCGCCAAAGCATTCGCCGTACATAACGAGGGTCTTGACCACTTTGGCCATGGCGGGGCCCTTGGCGCCGTCGAGCAGGGCTTGTTGTTGGGAGGTCAGGTTCATCTGTGAGCCCATCCTTTCGTGTTAGATATTGGTGCCGAGTCGGTATGCCGCACGGACCGCTTCGAGCACACGGCCGGGCGCAAACCCATCGCCGATGTTATGCAGCTCGTCAGCGGCGTGCGTCTGCTGCAGTTTGTAGAACAGCGCGTCGTCGGGGTGTCCGCCGCAGGCAATGATTACCAAGTCGCAGGTTAGCTCGAGTGACTTCCAGTCGTTGCCGATTTTGGGTGCAAGCGGGTTTTCGACGTTCTCGGGCAAGACCGGTGACCACGAGACGTAGGGGTCGGGAACGTTTTTGTGGCAGTTGCGACTCAAGTGGAGACGCGCACACCTCGATGGGGCTCCAGACTCGCGTTTGCCGCCGACTTCCGCGCGCTCGACGCGTGTCATATTGAGGAGCCGCACATTGCGTCCCCTGAGCGTATGGAGTAGGTGGCCGCGATTTGCCGTGCAGGCGCCCTGCATCATGTGAGGCAGCATTTCAATTACGCTGACCTGTGGTATGCCGTGTTCGACGGTGAGCCATTGGGCAACCTCGCAGCCCACGGCCCCTCCGCCAATGATGGCTACGGTTTTGGCGTTGCCAAGCAGCGCGGGTTGGCGCAGTAGCTGCGTTGCCTGCACGGCATGGCCCGATGCTGCAAGCTCCGTAAGGCCGGGGATGGGCGGTATCGCATTAGAAGTGCCTGTTGCACACACGATTGCGTCGAAGCCTGCTTTTGCAAGATCTTCGGCGCGTGCTGCCCGTCCAAGCTCGAGTGTCAGGTTCCCGTTGGGTTTTTCTGTCTGCTCGCGCACCTGTCGAACAAGATAGGAGCGGTAATTATCGAGGTCGAACTTGATCCGGGCGGTGCTGGCGGAGAGGAGTTTTCCTCCAAGTTCATCTTCGGCGTCGATGAGCTTTACGTCGTGGCCACGACGCGCGGCGATTAGCGCACAGACCATCCCGGCGGGTCCGGCTCCTATCACCGCTATGCGTTTGGGTTCTATGGCGGGAGCGGGTGTCTGGGGCATGAGGTATTCAAAGCTGCAGCGTGGATTGACGGCACACTGCGGATGGCCCCCTTCGACAAACTCGTTGAGGCATCCTTCCTGGCATCCGATGCAGGGGCGAATATCTGCCACGCGACCGGCGTACGCCTTGTTGGGCCACTCGGGATCCGCAAGCAGCGGGCGTCCGAGCATGATCATATCGGCGTCGCCATTGCGAAGGGCGCGTTCGGCAATGTCGGGGTAGCCCAACTTACCCACCGCGACAACGGGTATGGGAAGGCCGGCATTGGAGCGGATATTGTCGGCGGCAAAGCGCTCCCGAACGGCGCGCGCTACGGGAACGAAGCAGCCTGCGGGCATGCTCGCAGGCGGGTGGGGCATCCACCAGTTGTCATAGCAACCAAGGTCGACGTCAAAGATGTCTACTCCCGCCGCCACGAGCTCTTCCATATAACCCAGGGTCTGTTCGACTGTGCGGCCGCCGCGCATGCGTCCCAGATAGGTCGAATTCATGACCTGCTCGTCATAGGTTTCCTCGAGTGCAAGCGAAAGGTCGATGCGGTACATGATGGGGTAGTCGGGCCCAACGCGGCGACGGATTTCTTTGATCATATCGAGGCCAAATTGACGCCAATCGGCATAACGTCCGAGCTTGCGATGGTTAAAGGCGGGGTTTCCGAGCTGCTCGATAAGATAACCCTCGTGCCCGTGCAAATAGACGCCATCGATGCCCATGGCATGAGCATCGGCCGCCGCTTGGCCGATATTGTTTACGATACGGCGCAGCTTTTGATCCGAGAGGCGCATGCATGGAATGGCGGGGATGTAGTAGTTAGGCAAGAAACTCGCCGAGACCGGAAACTTTTTTTGCGTGATGAGGCATTGCGGGTTGCCCACGCGGCCGAGTCCGGCCGTAAGCTGGACAAAAATGCGCGATCCGAAGGCATGGACACCTTGGGCAAGGTCGCGCCAGCCTGCCATAACGGTTCGGCTTCGATCGATGCGCGGGAAATAGGTGAGCTTGTCCAGCTCGGTGACCGTGGTATCGATGCCGTGGCTTACCGGTACGAGTCCTGTTGTGATGAGGCCGCAGCCGCCTTTGGCGCGGGCGAAAAAGTACTGCAGCATCATGTCGCTGGGACGACCAGTTTCCTCGCACATGTCGATATTGCCCATCGGTGCCATGACAATGCGGTTTTTGACGGTGAGCTTGTTAATTTTGATGGGAGAGAAGAGCTTGTCAAAAGGATAGAGCTCTTGTGTCATGCGGGACGATCCGCAACCGGAATTTTTGGCGGGCCAGCTGTCGAATGAGTCGACGAGTTGCTGCACCAGTACGTCTTTTCCCAATGAGGTTCCTTTCAGATGTTGACAAGGTAACAAAGCAGTTTACGTCTAAATGTTTAATAGTCAACAACAAAGGAGTGAGTTCGGTGAAGGAAAAAAGACTCAATGAGTGCCAGATGGCAAGCTGTGCTGCGACATTAGCTCTCAGCTAATGAATTTGAGCTCGCTGCCTCCTACGATGTGCTGTGTGCCGGCACGGTAGCCGGATCGTAGGAAGGATGCATAATGGCAAAAGAGGGAAAGAAGCCGATCGGCAAGATCGTTTTGGGTGTCATCGTGGTGCTCGTTGTTGCCGGCGTTGTAGGCTCTATGGGTGGTAACTCGTCCGATTCGTCAACGGGTGAAGTAGCAAAGCCTGCCGAACAGACCCAGCAAGTCGAGGAGCAAAAAGAGGCACAAGAACCCTATACGGTTTCGGATGAGGCCGGGGATACGTCTAATCAGTTCGCGTATAAGATCACTGGCACGTTGACCAATAATACGGATAAAGAGCAAAGCTACATTCAGATTGAGTATGTTCTGTATGACGCAGACGGCAATCAGGTGGGAACGGCTCTTGCGAACACCAACCATCTCAAGGCGGGCGGCACCTGGAAGTTCGAAGCGATGAGCACGGTATCTCCCGACCAGGTTGCCAGCTGGGAACGTTCTGACGTGAGCGGTTTTTAACTAGAATTAAAAACATGGTTACTATGCGAGCTGGGGGTGAGGCCATATGCCCGATAAGAAGCTAACCGAAGAGTTGCTCAACGAGCTGCTTGATGCCCCGAGTATCGAGGGCTATATCAAAGAGCACGACTTTACCGCCCCGTCGCTTTCGGAGTATCTGAAACAGCTTTTGGAAGAAAAGGGGCTGGAGCGTTCGCGCGTGGTGCGTATGGCCGACCTCAACGAGACGTTTGGCTATCAGATCTTTACCGGTGCGCGGCATCCGAGCCGCAATAAGGTGCTGCAGATTGCCTTTGCCATGGCGCTGACGCTCAAGGAGACCAACCGAGCCTTGACGGCGACGGGCGCCAATGTCCTCAACTGCAAGGACCGCCGTGACGCCATCATCATTTTCTGTATCGATCGCGGCTGCAGCCTGCAAAAGGTGAACGAGGAGCTGTATCGCTTTGGTGAGGAGACGGTGAGTTAGCGGCTGATATCTGAGCCGGCGGAGCTGCCGAACAACGATGCAAACGAACGGGGCGTGGATGCCATGGGGTGTCTGCGCCCTGCGCTATGATGGAGGCTATGGATACTCAGATCCCAACATATTCCGATGACGAGCTGACCGCAGCGCTTGCCGAGCACCTGGCGTCGCTCGATCGCGACGACAGCTATCGCGTGGAGCGTGTACTTAAGCGCTCGTCCGTTGAAACAACCGAGCTCGTGTACTTTGAAGGAACCGGCGGTGGTTCGCTCGGCCCCTTTGTCCGTAAACGCATCGATGCTTCGGCTCAAATCGGCGGGGCATACGAGCGTCTGTTTGCCGCGCAACGGGCAGGTAGGCGTTTTGAGCACCTGCCCAGAATCGTCGATTGTCGTCGTGTGGGCGACGAGCTCAACGTGGTTATGGAATACATCGAAGGGGAGACACTCGGGGCTCTGGTGGACCGTCTGGGAGCCACCCCCGATTATGCGCGTGAATTGTATCCTGTCCTTTGCGACGCCGTGGGCGAGCTCCATGCCGGTTTTGCAATGGCGGGGGAGACGTCGGCGCCGGTGATCCATCGCGACCTCAAGCCGTCGAATATCATCGTGACAGGTGCCAACTATACGCCTGATGACGGCCTGACATTTTCATCGCTGGTGATTATCGACCTAGGGATCGCGCGCGTATGGCGCGATGGCGCCGATGCCGACACCGTCAAGTTTGGCACACGACCCTATGCGCCGCCCGAGCAGTATGGGTTTGGGCAGACGAGTGTGCGCAGCGACGTCTACGCACTTGGCGCCCTGTTGTTCTTCTGCTTGACGGGAGTCGACCCTAAACCAGGGCTCGACATGCGCGAGCAATGCGAGGCGCGTGGCATTCCCACTCCACTTGCCGATGTCATCTGCATGTCGATGGCGCTCGACCCGGCCAAACGTTTTGCGAGTGCGGAAGCGTTGGGACGGGCGACGCGCGTGGCATACGACCTGATTCACCCCGTGCGGCCTTCTGCGCCTGCGCCTGTCCGTACTCCGGCCTCGGAGACGGTGTTGGCGTCCCAAGGGCTCCAGAACCCCGCAGGGCTTCCTAGGCCTGCCGCCTCCGCTGCATGCGGTCTGCTCTCTCGCGTTCCGGAGTCTCTGGGGCGCATTTGGAATACGCTCGTCTGCTTCTCGCTGCTTGTGTTCTTTGCCGGAAGTCACTTTGCCGTTTTTCACCC
Organism: uncultured Collinsella sp.; assembly: GCA_902466855.1. Taxonomy (GTDB): domain Bacteria; phylum Actinomycetota; class Coriobacteriia; order Coriobacteriales; family Coriobacteriaceae; genus Collinsella. The sequence goes on from CABQSP010000023.1 coordinate 5,696, forward strand.
CACCGGAGCAAACCAAAGCTACCCGACGTGGCTTCTCATAATCGAGTATTTTTTCTTTGTCGATGGCCTTATGGTGCTTATGCATTTTGCGCTGCTCGATAAGCGCCGTCTCCGTCGGCGATTCGCACTGCTCGACAGCTATCGCGGCAAGAAACTCGCGAAACTCTGGCTCAAGGCATTGGGTGTGCTGCTCCTATGCATGATCGTCATAGTCGCGGTTGCCAATGCGACCGGCGTCGTCGATACCTCCGCTACCTAAAAGAAAAGGGCCCCATTGGGGCCCTTTGCAGTTGCACTTAGATGCGGTTCATCTGAGCGGCGACTTTGTTGTACCAGTCCTGCCACGTGGGCGGGCAGTACTTTTTGGCCGCATCCGGGGTAAGGGTGGAGCCGTAGCTGGCGCCCAGATAGGCAACGTGAGCGGAGATGCCCTCGCTCCAGCTGCCAAAGCTGCGCCAACCGCCGCCACGGGCACTCCAGCCCCAGGCGTTGTAAGAATTGGCGCAATAAGCGCCCTTGGTGCTCTCGATGCAGGCGATGGCGGGGGACCAACGGGGGTCGACACCGGTATTCCAAGCGGCGACGGCAAAGTTATAGCCCTGGCCTGCCATGGGGGAGCCGGCGAGATAATTGTCGATGCGGCTCGTCCACTCATTAATGAACGAATCGTAATCGGAGCTACCGGTATTGGCGTTGTTCACCGTGGTGTCGATGGTGGTGTTGGTGTTGGTGGCCTGGCTGCTGGAATTGCTGCCGCTTACGCCCTCGCCCGAGAGCTTCTCGGCGGCAGCGGCCTTATCGGCCTCAAGCTTGGCAAGCTCGGCGGCATTTTCCTGCTCGGCTTTTGCCTGTGCCTCGCTGCGGAGCTGCTGGGCCTGCGCCAGCGCATCCTCGGCGTTTTTCTGCTCTGCCTCAAGCTGAGACTTGGCCTGCTGGAGCTCAGCCTTGTTCTGCTCGAGTTCGGTTTGCATGTTATTGAGCTGTTCGATCTCGTCGACGCTCGAGCTCGTGATCTGGTTGGTGTATTTGCAGGTCGTGATGAACTCACCCAGGCTCTGTGCGTTGACCAGGAAGCTCACGATGGGATTGGTGCCCTTCTGATACTTGTACAGATCGCGCATGGCGGAGCTTGCCTTGGCCTGCTGCTCGGGAAGCTTAGCCTCGATTTCCTCGATGCTTGCCTCATTGGAGTCAATCTGCTTTTGCAGGTCATCGAGTTTGGTGCGGGCATCGTTGTAGGTGCTCGTGGCGGCTTCGATCTTCTGTTGGGCTGCGGAAAGCTGGTCCTGCGTTGCCTGCGAGGCGGCATACGCCGCAACGGGGGAGAGCATCGGCGTGGCCGTCAGCGCAACGGCGAGCGCGGCGCTCGTGATGATACGAGCCGGCTTCGACGCAATGAGCGCTGCGGTGCGATGATTCGAATGCTGCATCCAGTCCCTCTGCAATCAATCGTAGGTTATGGTTCGAACGGTATTCTACTACTGCTTTCGACCTCAACTTGAACCTTAAAGGTTCTAAAGGGTCAAGTTGAACTTGAGGCTTTGGCTTTGACCTGCAGTTATGATGAATTGTTGAGAAACCATAGAGTTCAACTTTAACGTTACGGGGGCCTGTTTAAGAGGGGTTTGGGGCTGTAAAAGCTATCTCAACGTGGGGTTTTACAACTACAGCGTGCCCTCCTGGCGAGCCTGCTCAATCTCTTCGAGGGACTCGGCGGGGGTGAACGAACAGGTGCCGTCGCCGAGTTTGACTACCTGGATTTCGTCGCCGGTATGGACCTCTCCGCCCTTTAGTACCACGCCGAAAACGCCCTCGTGGGGAAAGATGCAGTTGCCAGCGAGATAGTAGATGGCGCAACGGGTGTGGCAGACCTTGCCGATTTGGCTGATTTCGACAAGCACCTCGCTGCCAAGCTTGAGCTGCGTGCCCAAGGGGAGCGAGAGCAGGTTGATGCCCCGGATTGTGAAGTTCTCTCCAAAGTCACCCTCGTGTACGTCGAGCCCGCGTGCCTGCGCCGTCTGGATGGACTCTGCGGCCAAAAAGGAAACCTGACGGTGCCAATGCCCGGCGTGCGCATCGGAGGCGAGGCCAAATTGCTCTATAACGGTGTCGTGTCCATCGGCGACGGGCGACTTGCGCGTGCCCTTGTGTGCCGACGTGTTGATCGAGACGATGCGGGCGGGTCCGTTGTAGGCGTCGTTTGCCGTGCACAGGGGAGCGGTCGCTTTCGCACGTTCCGCCAGCTCGCGCCTCGCGGCATTGAGGATGGGATTATCGGTCGGATGGTCTTGGGGCACGTGTGCGCCTTTCGCTCGAAGATGTCAATACGCTGAATCCTACAACAACGGTAGGTTCATTGCCCATTGTCATACAACGGTGGGCGCCGTCTTCGTGCTGGACGATTACGTCGATTGCCATAGATACGGTGGAGCTTTGGGCGCCGGCGGCTTGGCACGCTAGAATAAATCAGTTGCGCAAAGACCGCCCGTTGTGTGGGCAGTTCATGATAGGAAGTTTCCATGGCATTGCAATTTACAGAGCGCGAGTTCATTCCCGTGCTGCTCGGTGGCGACATCAACGCCTATTCGGTGGCGCGCGCCTTTTACGAGGAGTACCAGGTCAAGAGTCTGGTCTTTGGCAAGTATCAGACGGGTCCCGCGTACCGCAGCCAGATTATCGACTACGCGCCCAACGTGGATATCGACACCATGCCCGTGATGCTCAAAACCGTCAACGGCATTGCCCAAGCGCATGCCGACAAGACTATTGTCCTTGTGGGCTGCGGCGACAACTATGTCGCTCTCGTGGCTCAAGCCAAGGATGCTCATGAGCTGGCGGATAACATCGTCGCTCCCTACGCGCCCTACAGCATGCTCGAGCAGTGTCAGAAGAAGGAGATCTTCTACGAGCTGTGCGAGAAGCATGGCGTGCCCTATCCGCACACGTTTACCTTTACCAAGGCGATGCTCAATGCCCAGGGTGAGGCGCCTGCCGAAGTGCTCGACCAGATCGATTTTCCTTACCCGATGATTCTGAAGCCTTCTGATGGCATCATGTGGTGGCAGCACGAGTTCGAGGGCCAGAAGAAGGCCTATGAGATTGCCGACCGCGCCGAGCTGGAACAGGTCATTCGCGATTCGTATGCCAGCGGCTACACCGACGACCTGATCTTGCAGGATCGCGTGCCCGGCAACGACGAGTACATGCGCGTGCTCACCAGCTATTCCGACCGCAACGGTAAGGTCCGCATGATGTGCCTGGGCCATGTGCTGCTCGAGGAGCATCAGCCCCACGGTGTCGGCAACCATGCCTGTATCATTACCGAGCCCAACGACGAGCTCATGGGCGGCGTGCGCAAGTTGCTCGAGGACCTTCACTTTGTGGGCTATTCCAACTTTGACGTTAAGTACGACGAGCGCGACGGCTCGTTTAAGTTCTTCGATTTCAACACGCGCCAGGGCCGCAGCAACTACTACGTTACCAACAGCGGCTTTAACGTTGCCAAGTATGTGGTGGACGAGTATGTGTTCAACCGTCCGTTTGAGCCGGAGTTTGTGACGGCTCAGGACGAGGCCCTGTGGATGGTCGTCCCCATGGGCGTCGTCGACAAGTACGTCAAGGATCCCGAGCTGCGCGCTAAGGTGCATCGCCTGGACAAGGAAGGCAAGGGCGCCGACCCTTCGTTTATGAAGGGCGACTTTGTCTTTAACCGCTGGCTGCGCATGTGGCACACCAAGCTGCGCCACTTTAAGCTGTTCAAGACGTATTACAAGTAGATGAGCGCGGCGCCCGTCCGGTTTGCATCGGGCGGGCGCGGGTATGATACGCGCAATTGCGCAAGCGTCACCAAGGAGGCGGCGATGGAAAAGCTGGGAGTTATCGGCGGCATGGGCGCCGAGGCCACGTCGTATTACTACGACCAGGTGGTGCGTCATACGGCTGCTGCCTGCGATCAGGAACATATCGACATGGTGGTGCTCTCCAAGTCGACCATGCCCGACCGCACGTTGGCCATTAAGACCGGCGAGCATGCCAAGCTGCTGGCGACCATGAAAGAGTGTGCCCAGGCACTCGAGTCGCTGGGCTGTGCGCACATTGCCATTCCCTGCAACACGTCGCACTACTTCTACGACCAGATCCAGTCGTTTACGAAGGTGCCGATTATCCACATGCCGCGTGAGTCGGTGCGCTATGCTCTGGCCGGTGCGGTGATGGGGGAGTGCGAGTTCGACCCCAACCTGAGTATGCCGGCCGAGCCGGTGCACAAGATTGGCATCATGGGCACCGACGGAACCGTGGGCGCGGGTGTCTACGGCCGCGAATGTAAGGCTGCGGGTGTTGAGGTTGTCTATCCCAGCGAGAAACGTCAGAACGATGTGATGTCGCTTATCTACGATGATGTGAAGGCCGGACGTGAGCCCGATATGGATAAGTTCGACCGCGTGATGTGGGAGTTCGCCCGTAGCGGCTGCGACCGCGTCATTCTGGCCTGCACCGAGCTCTCGGTGCTGCAGAAGTACCGAGAGATGCCCGAGATTACCCTCGACGCCATGGATGTCCTGGTGCGCGAATCCATCATCCGCAGCGGCGCCCCCTACCGCCTCTAGCTTCCGACCTGCCAAAAAGGGACAGGTTTATTTTGGTAGGTTTTATCTGGTGAAACAGTAAAGGCCCCGGCTCGTTTGGTGCGAGCCGAGGCCTTTTGCGTTGGGCGGTTGCTGTCGGTGGTGAACTAGAACAGGAAGCCGATGGCGATGAGGGCGATGCTGACGATGAGCACGGCGATGTCCAGGCCCTTGATGGGGTAGCGCTTGTACGAGCTGGTGCGCGTACGCAGATAGAAGCCGCGCTGTTCTGCCGCCAAGGCTGTGGCATCGGTCTTGCCCACGCTCGAGATGAGCAGTGGCACACACAGTGGCAGCATGAGCTTAAGCTTCTTGATGGGGTTCTTGGTGTCGTACTCGACGCCGCGTGCGGTCTGCGCCTCCATGATGGCGTTCATCTCCTGACCAAACACCGGCACAAAGCGCAGCGCCGTGGTAAAGGTGAAGGCATAGCGATACGGCACGTGCAGCACCTCGACGCAGGCGTTGGCAAGGTCGTTGAGCTTGGTCACCATGAGCATGAGGATGAGCGGTAACGCCACACCCAGCAGGCGCAGGCAGGCCTTCGATCCTGTGATGAGGCCCGTGTCGGTGATAAAGCCCCACACCACGTTGCCATCGCGCATAAAGGCCAGCTGGAGCACCAGCATGATAAGCGCGAGCGGAATCAGCAACTTGAGCAGCGGGAACAGACGGTCGACGACGCCGGCATAGGCACCCAGCGCAAGGGTGAGTGCCAAAAAGCCCAGCAGCGCCACGTAGGTGTCGGACAAGAAGATGCCGACGATGATGGCGGCGGCGAGGCCCAGTTTGACGACGGGATTCAGGCGATGCAGCAGCGTATCGCCCGGCATGTAGTCGATGACGTTAACCACGGTGGACCATCTCCTTGGTAATTCGAACGACATCGGTGACCTCGCTCACCTGCGCAAAAGCGGGCGAGACGGAAGATGCCAGACGGCGCGAGAGTTCGATGACCTGGGGCGGCTCAACGTAGGCATGCTGCATGAGTTCGATGTTCGAGAATAGCTCGTGCGTGCGGCCGCGGTCGAGGATGCGACCGTCGGCCATTACCACAATGCGCTCGGCAAAATCCGAGACGACTTCCATATCGTGGCAGACCATGATGACGGCGCAACCGCGCTCGGCCATGGTGCGTACCGTTTCCATCACGGTCATGCACTCGCGGTAGTCCAAGCCGCTCGTGGGCTCGTCGAGCACGACGATCTTGGGCTCAACCACTACGACGGAGGCAAGTGCCACCATTTGTCGCTGGCCACGCGAAAGCGAGAACGGTGCCTCGTCGGCGGGCAGACCAAAGCGGTCGATGACCAGCTGGGCGCGACGCAGAGCCTCGGCACGGTCCATGCCGCCCAGCTCCAAGCCAAAGGCGACCTCGTCGAGCACGGTATCCTTGCAGATCTGGCGGTCGGGGTTTTGGAAGAGCGTTGCGACCTCGCGGCCGATACGGCTCGTGGGGACCGCGGCAGTATCCAGGCCCGTAACGCGCACGCTGCCCGAGGCGGGCTTAAGCAGGCCCGTGAGCAGCTTGGTGAGCGTGGTCTTGCCGGCACCGTTCTGGCCGACGATGCCCACGAGCTCGCCAGGATAGAGCGTCAGGCTAAGGTCGTGTACGGCGGCGCCGCCATTGGGATAGGCAAACTCAACATGGTCGAAGGTGAGTACGGGTTCGGCGTCCTTGGCATGAGGACGCAACGACGGTGCATGCGGGGAACCGGTGGGCGCCTGGGCTTCGATGGCCGCGTGTGCGGGGTCGACGATGCCCGAAATCAGGCGCTCAGCCTCATCGACATCCAAGCAGGGGGTACCGCTTACCAGGCCATCGGCCTCGAGGCTATTGAAGATACGCGTGACGCGAGGGCAGTCGACGCCGATGGCACGAAGCTCGTCGGTATGCGCGAAGACCTCGTGTGGCTCGCCCTGCAGCGCGATTTCGCCATGGTTGAGCACGAGCACGCGGTTGCAGTACTCCGAGAGCAGGGCGACCTTTTGCTCAACGACGACGATGGTGATTCCAAGTGTGCGGTTTGCCTCACGCAGCGTCTCGAAGACCAACGTGGAGCTGGCGGGGTCGAGTGCCGCGGTGGGCTCGTCGAGAACCAAGACGCGCGGACGCATGGCGAGGATGGCGGCGATGGCTACCTTTTGCTTCTGTCCGCCCGAGAGGGTGGCGATCTCGCGGTCGCGCAGGTCGCTGATGCCGACGGTCTCGAGCGTTTCGCTCACGCGCTGCTCGATCTGGTCGTGGGGAACGCCAAAGTTCTCGAGGCCAAAGAGCATCTCGTCCTCGACGACCGAAGCGACCATCTGCGTGTCGATATCCTGCAGCACGCTGCCGACGATTTGCGACACGTCGGTCAGCGAGACCTCGCAGGTGTCGTGGCCGTCAACCATGACGGACCCAAAGAACGTGCCGGTGTAGTGGTGGGGCACGGCACCCGACAGGCAGGCGGCAAGCGTGGACTTGCCGGCGCCCGATGATGCCGATGAAATCTCCCTTGTTCACGCTGAGCGAGATGTGGCTGAGCGCCTGCTCGGTTTGCGTGCCATAGGAGAACGAGACATCGTCGACGTTGATGATCGTTTTCATGGATACCTTTCATAGTCAATGGACGTTCTTACATGACCAGTCGTTTAAGAACGTCCCCAAAAGCTAGTCGTTTGGGACAGTCTTTGGTGGTGAAGCACGGAGACGGCTTTACGAGGGGCCCCAGGTTGGCGCGAGAAAGAGGAGCGAAGCGTACTTGGGTACGCGAGCGACGAATGAACGCCAAGATGGGGTGGCTCGTAAAGTCGAACGGGCTAGTTGAGCTTCAGGGCCTTCTGGATGGGCAGATAGAGGGCGCCGACCAGAATGGCGTTAAAGACGGCGGTCATGGCAACGACGGGCAGCATGGCGGCGGCGAGCTCGCCTACCACGCCGAGCATGGCCATCTTGATGACCATGAAGATGACGCCGGAGACAAAGGTGGTCAGGAAGGTTGCAACAATGGCGATGGCGGGCTTGACCTGACCGTTCTTGCCGGCGGCGTTGACGATGCCGGCCATGAGCATGGCGGCGATGCCCTCGGCGGCAAAATCGACGAACGGCGAAGTGGTGGTGATCTGGATCACGGCAGCCGAGATGAGGCCAATGACGAGCGCCTGACCGATGTTGGGGCGAACGACCAGAATGGTGAGGCAGAAGGCCGAGATGATGAACTCGGGGCTGATCATACCGCCCGAAATGCTCGAGACTGCCTTGCCGACGGTGAAGTTGAGGATGAAGCCGGCGGCGAGCAGGATGGCGAGCAGGACGAGGGCACGGACATCGAGTTTGCCGCGGTCGGCGGTCTGGACGGTGCGGGGCTGGGCGGTGGCGGTGGTGTTCTGAGACATGGTGAAAATCCTTTCGGAAGGGGAGTACAAGAGAAAAGCGGAGGCGCGTGATGCGAATGCGATCGGGCTCGAGATAGAAAAAGGCCCCCGGTCGAAACCGGAGGCCTTCCAATCACCTAGAGCGCAAAAACAGGCGTGAGGGACTCACTGTCGACCGATCGTATTCGCATCACGCCACCACCAGTTGTTGAGAGACTTCATCGTGTTCTTCATGTTGATGGCTCCTTTCGTGATGCCGTGGCGCGGTCGCACCTAGTTGCTGTTGCGCTGCACTATAGCACAGCGAAGTGTGTGCGGGGAAATCTTTTTTGAAAAGATTTCAGGCGGGTTTCCCGCCGGTCGAAAGAGCGGGCTGAGCGGGCGAGGCTGCCATCGCTGCCTTGCCCGCTCAGCTAGGACGTTACTCCTTATTGCGACGGTAGAGGAAGTAACCGCCCGCGGAGATGACGGCAACGCCAGCGATGGCGAATGCAGCCACCATGCGGCCATCAAAACGATCGCCAGTGGTGGGCAGGCCGCCCTTGGTGTTCGTCTTGTTGGTGGTTACCGTGGTCGTGGTGTCCGACTTGCCAGGCTTCTCGGGCTTGGTGGTGGGCTGCTCGGGCTTAGCGGGCTGCTCGGGGGTACCGGGCTGCTCAGGAGTACCGGGCTGCTCGGGAGTGCCAGGCTGATCCGGGGTTACCGGGTCGGTGGCAAGAGCGTCCTTGGCGTAGGTGATGGACACCTTGAGGCCGTTGGTCTCGGTGTTCAGGTCGCTCGGGGTGAAGGGCTGGTCGAAGTTTTCGGCCTTCTGATAGGCGCGCATCTCCTGGAGCAGGGCCTTACACTTGACGTAGGTGTTCTCGGTAGCAGCCTTGCCGGCCTTGTTGGCCAGGGCAGTGCGGCCCTCGGTGGTCGTCTCGGCTAGCATGGCGGCGTCAACTTCCTTGTTCTGCTCGATGAGCTCGTTCTGGAGCGCATCGAGGTAGGCACGGACGCTGATACCAAGGGTGTCAGGGTTCTCAAAGCAGAGCGAGCTGATGTCCATGAGGACGTAGTTGATTGAGTTCTCGGGCTCCTCGTTGTACACGACGTCAGTCTGTTTGCAGTGATCGAAGGAGACGGTCTGATCGCTGAAGTACGGGCTGGCCTCAGTTATCAGAGCGGAGTACAACGGGATGGCGACGGAGTACGCGGCGCGGGAGAGCATTTCCCACTGGATGGTAGCGACTTCGGGGTCATACCCGCGACGAATCTGGAAGAGGTTGATCTCGGTGTTGCGCTCGCTGCCGATGCAATAAACACCATCAGTGTTCGCGTTGAGGCCAGGGACGTTCTCGCCGCGGTTGCCGAAGGCGCGAATCAACTCGAAAGTGCTCCAACCAGACTTGCTAGGCTTGAAGAACAGGGGCTGGATTTCGCTGACCATGGCTCCCTTTTGGTCAGGTTTTCCTTTCTCCTTTACTGTGATAATGTCGTAATCTGTGCCTTCGGTCAGCTGACTACCAAAATAATCGCGGCCTTGCACATAGCGGGACCACTGGTTTACGCCGGAATCGGCGAGGCTTTCGCCATACGTTTGGGCGACATCGAATTTGCCGTCAGCGGAGTATTTGGCGAAACCCTTTTCTTCGGGCATGGATTGGATCTTTTCAGAGTGGAGGCAATTCTCGGTGTCATTGAGGTCGACATCGTAGTTGAGGCTCCCGATATTAGGGTTGAGCGACGCGACGTCGTCAGCGAGCTTCATGGCGATCCACTGATGGACGGAAAGTGTGGCGAACAGCCAGGTCTCGTTGTTGTCGGCGATGATGATCTGGTCGTTGGTGCAGACGCCTTGATCATCGATCAGGCTGCCGAGAAGCTCGACGCCCTCGCGGGCCGTGGCGCTCTCGCCCAGGATGATGCTGCCGTAACTGTACTCGCCCAGCCCCACTTCCTCATCAATGAGGTCTGCTGCAGCGGCCTCCTCGTTATAGGAGGTGCTTAGCGTGGCGGAGCAGGAGACGCCCTTCTCGTTGATGCCGGCCTCGGAGTAGGCGTCGGTGCGACCCATCCAGTTGGAGGGGTGGTCGCGTACATAGCTGTAGCGATAGGTGGGCTTGTTCGAAGTGTATTCAAAAGCAGATTCAATCGAGCTGTACTTAAAGCCGGGTTCGTGGGCAGGTTCGATGCCGTAGTGCTTAAGATAGCGCTTGCCAAAGTCCTCGGCGCGGCCGTAGTACGTGTTGCCGTCCGCCGTGAGCTTGCTGCCCATATAGACCTGCGTGCAGGCGAGCGCAGAGGTCGGCATGGACATGATGGTTGCAGCTCCAAAGGCGAGGCCTATGCCTAACTTCTTGAGCGCGTTGACGGGGTGAGTTTTCCTCATTTTCCCTCCCAGCGTGCGAAAGCCCTCTGTCGCCAGAGGGCTTCAGCCAATAAAGACACCTCATTAGCGTAACGAACTAGAAACAATATTCATCTATGAAAGAAACTTACTCGATAAGCGTGATTAAATATGCGATGAGCGGTAAATCGTACTCATTTTGTAGCTTTACTTAAATAAAGACACCCTGCAATTACTGTATCTGAATAAAGCGCCTTGCACGGGGCGCAAAGAAAAATCCCCCGCTGTTTGGCAAATGCATAAACAACGGGGGAGACGATAATTGGATGAATATCATACCAATGTGGAATTACTTCTTCCGGCGGTGGATCACGTTGATCGCATAGCCGACGAGCATGGCCAAAACGATGACGATAAAGCCGAGCAGGGGATTGTCGTTCATGAGGTCCTCCTATTTTCCGAGCGGTGAGAATTCGTCGACGATGAGGTCGAGGCATTGCGGAAGTGCGCGGGCACCAAAGACGCCCGAGTTGCTGGAGATGATCTCGCCATCGAACTGCATGCCCAGCGACGGGGTGCAGGTGATCTTGGCTTCCTTGGTCTGGATGATCTTGAACTGCGGGCGCCCGAGTACCTTGCCGGCGGGGTCAAGCGCAGCGGTGATCACGGTAGGCAGCAGCTGCACGGTGCGCACGGGTTCGATGACCGCAATGTCGACCATGCCATCGTTCATGCGGCAGTCGGGGAACAGGTTGATGTCGTTTTGGATGACCGAGGTGTTGCCGGCCATGCAGCAGATGCCGTCGAGCTCCTCGACAATGCCGTCATGCTCAATCGTAAAGTGCGCTACCGTAGGGTTGGGCGTGGCGAGCGCAGAGAGGAAGTAGGCGATCTCGCCGATGTCGTTTTTGGTGGGGGCGGCCTTCATCATGATCTCGGCGTCGAAGCCCGAGCCGGCGATGATGATGAAGCCGTGGCGCTTCTCGTTGCCGTTCTCGTCGAGCCAAAAGAGCTCGCCCATGTCGACTTTGACCGTGCGACCGGCACGGCAGGCCTTGGCGAGCGCCGCCGCCTCGGGGGCATTGCCGATGTTGTTGAAGAACAGGCAGGCCGTACCGGAGGGGAAGACGAGCGTGGGGACACCGCATCCGCGCATCTGGTCGAGCACGTTGGAGACAGTGCCGTCGCCGCCCGAAACGACCACGCGGTCAAACTCGCGCACGTCTGCCACGGCGTCCTCGGGTTCCATGCCATCGCCGATAAAGCGCATCACGACCTCGTCGCCGCCCTGTGCAAGGGCGTGCGTGAATGCGAAGATTTCATCTGAGCTGGGGCCCGATGCCGGGTTGTGGATGATAAGGCAGCGCATACTTACGTTCCCGTTCTGTGACTAACCGAGTATAGTTGTAAGGCAATGCCGATATCCTACCCGTGTTTTTCGGGCCTAACCTTATTCGATGGGTTGATATGTACATTTCCACACATCAGGCTCTACTCGACTTTTGCCAGCGCGCCCGCGAGTTCGACGCGATTGCCGTCGATACCGAGTTTTTGCGCGAGCGCACGTTCCACCCGCGCCTGTGCTTGGTCCAGATTGCCACCCCTGCCGAGAGCGTCGCGGTCGATCCTCTGGTGATCGACGACCTATCGCCGCTGGCCGAGCTTATGGGCGATGAGAGCGTGACCAAGGTGTTTCACGCTTGCTCGCAGGATATGGAGGTTATGCTCCATACCGTGGGCGTGCTGCCGCGTCCCATTTTTGACACGCAGGTGGCCGCCGCCTTTTTGGGCGAGCGCCAGCAGATTTCCTACGGCGCGCTCGTGCAGACGTTTTGCGGTGTCTCGTTGCCCAAGACCGAGTCGCTTACCGATTGGTCGCGCCGCCCGCTGACCGATAAGCAGACCGAGTACGCGATCGATGACGTCAAGTACCTGATCGTTGCCTATACCGAGATGATGAGTCGCCTGCGCGAGCTGGGCCGGGTGGACTGGGTGCTCGACGAGTTGCGTCCGCTGGCCGACGAGTCACACTACCGCGCCGACCGCCATGAGGCATTCCGCAAGGTCAAGCGCATCAACTCGTGTAGCCGCCATCAGCTGGGCATCGCGCGCGAGCTTGCCGCTTGGCGCGAGGACCGCGCCGAGCGCCGCAACATCCCGCGCAAGTGGGTTATGTCCGACGATACGCTGCTGGCCCTGGTTAAACGTAATCCCGTGCGTGTCGAGGAGTTCCGCAGCATCCGCGGCACCGATCAGCTGGGGGAGCGCGACGTGGACGGCGCGCTGATGGCCATTAAGCGCGGCGCGAGCTGTCCGCACGATCGCCTGCCGCTCATGGTGCGCGGGCACCGTCAGATTTCGCCGGAGTTGGAGAGCGTGACGGACCTGATGTATGCGCTCATTCGCCTGGTTGCCGAGCGCTCGGGCGTGGCGACCTCGGTCATTGCCTCGCGCGATGACCTGGCCGACTATATTGAGCATCCCGAGCAGAGCCCCCTGCGCGAAGGCTGGCGCTTTGAGCTCGTGGGCTCGCGCCTGGATGATCTGCTCTCGGGCAATATGGGACTCACCGTGAAGGACGGAAAGATTGAGTTGTTATAGGGAAGCCTAGTCGGCTGAGTGGGTAGAATGCCTCCAACGTGTAACTCGATTCGGAGGAATTCGCATGCCTTATTACTATGGATACGGCTTTGGCATTGACCCGCTGTACCTGCTGGTTGTTCTTGTCTGCACGGTGCTTGGCCTTGCCGCGCAGAGCTATATCAACTCGATGTACAAGACGTGGTCTAAGGTGCGCTCGGACGGCGATACGGGTGCCACGGTCGCTCGCCGCATGCTCGATGCCAACGGTTGTAGCGCCGTGGGCATCAAGGGCGTCGCTGGCGAGCTCACCGACCACTACAACCCGCAGGATAACAACCTGTACCTGTCGGATGCCAACCGTTCGGGCGGGTCGGTCGCAAGCGTTGCCGTCGCCTGCCACGAGGCGGGCCATGCCGCCCAGCGTCAAAGTGGTTATGCCATGATGAAGGTACGCACCGCTTTGGTCCCTGTCGTCAACTTTACTCAGAACACCTGGACCATCGTGCTGCTCATGGGCCTGTTCATGAACATCGCGGGTCTCACGACCCTCGCGCTGGTCTTCTTCTCGTTTAGCGTGTTGTTCCAGCTGGTTACGCTGCCGGTCGAGATCGATGCCAGTCGCCGCGCCGTGGCGTATATCGAGCAGTCGGGCATGAGTTCCAAGCAGGTCAACGGCGCCAAGAAGGTGCTGACGGCAGCCGCGCTTACCTATGTGGCCGCAGCGCTCACTTCGATCATTCAACTGCTCTACCTTATGGCTCGCTACAACAGAAATTCCAACCGATAACAAATAGGGCAGGCAGGCGCCGCAGGGATTCGTGTCCTCGCGGCGCTGTACTATGTGTTGGACTTAAATTTGCACGGAGCCGGAGCCTCTGTGCACGATGACGAAAGGGGGCTGCGTGGCAGGCTGGAATCTGACCGGCAATACCGTTTCCGCCGAGTTCGACGGATCGGACGAGCAGGAGCGCAAAGAGCTCAGCGTGAGCCAAGCGGTGGAGATCGCCGCCGGCGCGCTCGATGCCATTCCGCAGCTGAGCGTTTTGGGTGAGGTCACGGGTTTTCGTGGTCCCAATGCCCGAAGCGGCCACTGCTACTTCCAAATCAAGGACGACTCGGCGGCCGTCGACTGCATCATCTGGAAGGGCGCCTACCTTAAGCGCGCCTTCGATCTGCGCGACGGCATGCAGGTAAGCTTTAAGGGCAGCTTCAATCTCTACAAGCCTACGGGTCGCATGAGCTTCGTCGCCCGCTCGTTCTCGCTGGCGGGGGAGGGCTTGCTGCGTCAGCAGGTGGCTCAGTTGGCCGAAAAGCTACGCCGCGAGGGCCTGATGGACGAAGCGCGCAAGCGCCGCATCCCGGTGTTTTGTTCGCGCGTGGCGGTTGTCACCTCGCTTTCGGGCGCCGTAATCGACGACGTCAAGCGTACGCTGCGCCGTCGCAACCCGCTCGTCGAGCTTGTCTGCGTGGGCACAAAGGTCCAGGGCGAGGGTGCGCCGGCAGAGCTTATTGAAGGCTTGCGTCGTGCCGCTGCCATTACGCCGGCGCCCGATTGCATTTTGCTCGTGCGTGGCGGCGGTTCCTTCGAGGACCTCATGACCTTTAACGACGAGGAGCTTGCCCGTGCGGTGGCAGCCTGTCCCGTGCCCGTGGTGACGGGCATTGGGCATGAGCCCGATACCTCGATCTGCGACATGGTGAGCGACCGTCGCGCCTCCACGCCCACGGCTGCGGCAGAATCGGTGGCGCCGGCTATGACGGAGTTGGTCGATGTGCTCGAGACGCGCCATCAGCGTCTGGGCGCCGCGATGGCTTCGATGATCGGGTCGGATCAGGTCGATCTGGAAATGCTCGACCAGCGCGGTCGTCGTGCCTGGGACACCTATACGGCTCGTCTGGGCGACGCGCTCGATGCGGCCGCGTGCCGCCCGTGCCTCAACGACCCCACGTTTATGGTCGAGCGTCGCGAGTCTGAGCTCGCCCTGACGGCCGATCGTCTGTCCGGCGCCATCGCACGCTCGGTCGGGACATTCCGCTCCAACTTTGAGCGCCTGCCCGAGCGTCTGGTTGCAAGCACCTCGGGGCTCGATGGCAAGCGCCATGCGCTCACACTTGCGAGTTCCCGTCTGGAGCATCAGGGGCGCACGATGCTCAGCAAACCCGCGTCCGACCTGGGTCGAGCTGCCGCGTCGCTCGATGCCTTGTCGCCGCTCAAGGTGCTTGCCCGCGGTTACTCCATCGCGTACAGCGATGACGGTGTGGCTACGAGCGCCAAGACCTTTAAGCCCGGCGATGCCATTCGCGTGCGCATGGCAGACGGCAACGTGGCGGCAACGGTCGATACGGTCGAGTAGGCCGCGTTTCATAGCGATAAACCTTTAGGAAAGGAAACAGATATGGCAGAGAAGACCCCGGTCGAGCAGCTTACGTACAAGCAGGCCTCGCAGGAGCTGGAGCTCATCATCCGCAGCCTGGAGTCGGGCGACATGGAGCTCGAGGAGTCGCTCGAGAGCTACACCCGCGGCGTTGAGCTCCTCAAGAGCCTGCGCACCCGCCTGTCCGATGCCGAGCAGAAGGTCTCGGTGCTCCTGAAGGACGTCGACGGCAACGACGTGCTCGCCGACGGCGAAGCCGCCAACACGGACGACAATCTTTCGTTCTAACCGCCTTGCAGCCTACTTTGGGGTAGTCTTTTTGGGACGGGGCTTTTTTGACTACCCTTGCGCGACGGCTTGCCGAGCGCTTGCGCCTGCGAAAAAGTAGTCAAAAAAGCCCCGTCCCAAAAAGACTGCCTTGGTCTGTGAGAAAGGAACCAACCATGTGTGATTGCATCTTCTGCAAAATCGCCAACCACGAGATCCCCTCGACCGTTGTCTATGAGGACAATCAGGTCATCGCGTTCGACGACCTCAACCCCCAGGCGCCGGTCCACACGCTCGTGATCCCCAAGAAGCACTACAGCGACATCGCCGACAACGTGCCTGCCGAGACCATGGGCGCCATGGCTCACGCCATCCAGGAGGTCGCCAAGGCCAAGGGTCTGGAGGACGGTTTCCGCGTCATTTCCAACAAGGGCGTTAATGCCGGTCAGACCGTCATGCACTTCCACATGCACGTCCTCGGCGGCAAGAACCTGGGCGAGAACCTCATCTGAGGACGCCTCTTCCGTGCAATGAAACGGAAGCTCAGGCACCGATAACTTATATATCAACGCAATAAACCCGAGCGCGAGGGCGTTTGGGTTTATTATTGAAGCGTATGTAACCTGGCGGCGCCACACCGCCTGTTAGTAGGGAGACACATGAACGTTCTGGTCGTCAACGCAGGATCTTCGACCCTTAAGTATCAGGTCATCGATACCAAGTCCCACAAGGTGTCCGCAAAGGGCTCCTGCGAGCGCGTCTGCTTTACCGGCGGTACCTTCACCCACGCTGCCAACGGTTCCAAGAAGGTGACCGAGAACATCGAGTTCCCCGACCACAAGGTCGCCATCGAGGTCGTTCTGAAGGACCTCGAGGCCAACGGCGTCAAGATCGAGGGCATCGGCCACCGTATCGTTCAGGGCGGTTGGTACTTCGGCGATTCCTCCCTCGTCGACGAGGACGTCCTCGCCAAGATCCGCGAGGTCGCTCCGCTCGCCCCGCTGCACAATAACCCCGAGGCCAACGTTATCGAGTACTGCCTGGAGCAGTATCCCGACCTGCCCAACGTCACGGTCTACGACACCGCTTTCCACTTCAACATGCCCGAGGTCGCCAAGACCTACGCCCTGCCCAAGGACGTCTGCGACAAGCTGCACATCCGTAAGTACGGCGCCCACGGCACCAGCTACCGCTACATCTCCAAGAAGGTTGCCGAGATGACCAACGGCGAGGCTCGCAAGGTCGTCGTGTGCCACATCGGTTCCGGCGCTTCCCTGTGCGCCATCGAGGACGGCAAGTGCATGGACACCACCATGGGCCTCACGCCGCTCGACGGTGTCATGATGGGCACCCGCTGCGGCTCCATCGACCCGGCTACCGTGTGCTACCTGCAGCGCGAAGGCGGCTACACCTTCGACGAGGTCGATGAGATGATGAACAAGAAATCCGGCCTTTTGGCTGTGACCGGCGGCAAGACCAACGACTGCCGCAACGTTGAGGAGCTCGCCGCTGCCGGCGACCCCGAGGCCCAGCTCGCCTTCGACATGTTCGTCTACAAGATTGCCGCCAAGGCCGCCGAGATGGCCACTTCCATGTGCGGCATGGACACGCTGGTCTTCACCGCCGGCATCGGTGAGCACGCTCCGGCCGTTCGCGCCGGCGTTGCCGACCGTCTGGCCTTTATGGGCGTCAAGATGGACCATGCCCGTAACGCCCTGCGCGGCGACGGCGCTTGGTGCCTGTCCGCCAAGGATTCCAAGGTCAAGATCTTCGTCATCCCCACGGATGAGGAGTTCATGATCGCCTCCGACGTCGAGCGCATCGTCAGCGGCAAGTAATTGATGCAAGGGGAGGGGACTGGATGGCATTGTGCCGTTCGGCCCCCTTTTATGCTCTTTGGGCGAAGAGCTTAATAGATATTTATTGAATTCTGATAACTTCTTATTAAGGGTACGGCCGCCTTATAGGTTTGCCGATCGTACTGTAATCACGAAGGAGTCTCATGAACGTACTTGTTGTCAACGCCGGCAGCTCGAGCCTTAAATATCAGCTTTTGGATACCGATACCCGCGAGGTTTTCGCCAAGGGCAACTGCGAGCGTATCGGCTCGGACATGGGTATCTTTGGTCATTCCGAGAACGGTGGCGCCAAGCAGACCGAGGAGGTTCCCTTCCCTGGTCATCGCTCTGCTATCGCTCGCGTGCTCGAGGAGCTCGAGAAGACCGACTTTACGATCGATGGCATCGGCCACCGTATCGTTCAGGGCGGCTGGCACTTCGATGATTCCGCGGTCGTTGACGATGAGGTCATGGCTAAGATTCTTGAGGTGGCCCCGCTCGCCCCGCTGCACAACTACGGCGAGGCCGCGGCAATCGAATACTGCCGCGAGAAGTATCCGGAGCTGCCCAACGTGGCCGTCTTCGACACCTCGTTCCACATGACCATGCCCGAGGTTGCCTACACCTACGCGCTGCCCAAGGACGTGTGCGACAAGTACCACGTGCGCAAGTACGGCGCACACGGTACGAGCCACCGCTACGAGTGGATGATGGCAAAGGAGATTCTGGGCTCGTGCTGCCACCGTCTGCTTTCGTGCCATCTGGGCAACGGCGCTTCGCTCGCCGCCATTGAGGACGGCGTTTGCCGCGACACCACGATGGGGCTCACGCCGCTCGACGGCCTGATGATGGGCACCCGTTGTGGTTCCATTGACCCTGCCACCGTGTGCTACCTCCAGCGCGAGGGCGGCTACAGCTATCAAGAAGTCGATGACATGATGAACAAGCAGTCTGGTCTGCTTGCCATCTCGGGTATCTCCAACGACGCCCGCGACATCCGCACGCGCGCCTCCGAGGGTGACGAGCGCTGCCTGCTCGCCTTCGATATGTTCGCCTACAAGGCCATGCAGCAGGCCGGTTCCATGATCGCTTCCATGGCGGGCGTGGACACCATTACCTTTACCGCCGGCATCGGCGAGAATGACTGGTCGATCCGTAAGGCCTTCTGCGACTGCTTTGAGTGGCTGGGCGTGCGCATCGACAACAACAAGAACCGCGAGGCCGTGGGCAACGGCCCGCAGGTCATCAGCGCCGCCGGCTCTTCCGTCACGGTCATGGTCATCCCCACCGACGAGGAATACATGATCGCCCACGACGTCGAGCGCCTGACCAAGAACAACTAACGCACGCATTTGCAAGTAAACGAAAGGCCTCCAGAGCAACAGCTCCGGAGGCCTTTCTACTAGCAGGCGGAAATTCCAGTCCCAAAGTGATCGCCACCAGCAACGCCTGCGCTCCCAACAACGGCACCCATCCGTTCAGATTTTTCAGCCCCAGCTCGTAGTCAAGCCGCCGTCCATTCCAGATGCCCTGAATGCTACGTGGCGGTAGAAGGCCGTACGGGTTAACCCCTGAAAACAATCCGCAGACCAGAAACGCCCCCGTTCGTAGCTCCGGAGGAGCAGAACGGGGGCGTTTCATTGGTCGAGGACGTTTTCAGGGGTTAACCCGTACGGCCTTCGGGCGAGTGCGTACGCTACTCAGCCATCTGAGCCTGGACGGCGGTGATGGCCACGACACCCACGATGTCGTCGGCAGAGCAGCCGCGCGAAAGGTCGTTGACCGGCTTGGCGATGCCCTGCAGGATGGGGCCGTAGGCGTCAGCACCGGCGAAGCGCTGGACCAGCTTGTAGCCGATGTTGCCTGCCTCGAGGTCGGGGAACACGAGCACGTTGGCCTTGCCGGCGACGGAGGAGCCGGGAGCCTTGAGCTGGGCGACAGTGGGGACGATAGCGGCATCGAGCTGCAGGTCGCCGTCGATGGCGAGCTCGGGAGCCTTCTCCTTGCAGAACTTCACGGCCTCCTGGACCTTCTTGGCGACCTCGCCACCTGCGGAGCCCATGGTGGAGTAGGAGAGCATGGCCACGTGCGGCTCAACATTGCCCATGAAGGTGGACCAGGAGTGGGCCGAGGCGATGGCGATCTCGGAGAGCTCGTCGGAGGACGGGTTGATGTTGAGGCCGCAGTCGGCGAAGATCAGCGTGCCGTCGGTACCGAACTGCGGGGTGTCGGTGCACATCACGAAGAAGGCCGAGACCAGCTTGGTGCCCGGGGCGGTCTTGAGGATCTGCAGCGCGGGGCGCAGGGTGTCGGCGGTGGAGTGGCAGGCGCCGGAGACCAGGCCGTCGGCGTCGCCCATCTTGACCATCATGGTGCCAAAGTAGGTGGCGTCCATCACCTGGGCGCGAGCCTGCTCGATGGTGACACCCTTCTTGGCGCGGAGCTCGGCAAACTTCTGCGCGTACTCCTCGTGCTTCTCGGCGTTGCGCGGATCGATGACGGTAGCGCCGGGAACGTCGATCTCGTCAGGGTTGCCCAGGATGACGAGCTTTGCCAGGCCCTCCTCGATGATTTTGTTTGCCGCGACGATGGTACGCGGATCCTCGCCCTCGGGCAGGACGATGGTCTTAAGGTCGGCCTTGGCGGCAGACTTCATACGGTTTAGGAAATCGCTCATGTTACTCCTTACAAGCGTTTCGCTAAGCTCCAGGCCCTCGGCTGTACACGAATAAACCCGCTGCTAGCGGGTTTACCTTTCAATTATGTACGCCGCGGTGCTTGAGCTTTCCTTGTGTGGCAAGCTCATTATAGGACGCATTAGCGCTATAATCGCTCTGATAAATATGTCTCGAAGAATGTTCGAGAAAAGCCCAGCTAACGAGCCCGTGGCTTTTGACAAGGAGTATCGATGCAGATTACCTCAGGCCTGCCTGAAGGCTATAACGCCGGCGCGTACGACATGATTGTCGTCGGTGCTGGATATGCCGGTGCCGTTTGCGCCCGCCGTCTTGCCGAGACCATCGGCTATCGTGTTGCCGTTTTGGAGCGCCGTAGCCACATTGCGGGCAATGCCTTCGACTGCACTGACGAGGCGGGAATCCTTGTCCACGAGTATGGCCCGCACATCTACCATACCTTTAACGAGCGCGTGCATAACTTCCTGTCGCGCTTTACCAAGTGGACGGATTATCAGCACAAGGTGCTCGCCAACATCAACGGTACCCTTATGCCCGTGCCCTTCAACCATGCGAGTCTCAAGCTCGCCTTTGGTGACGAGCGCGGCGAGGAGCTGTATCAGAAGCTCGTGGAGACCTTTGGCAAGGATGTCAAGGTGCCCATTATGGAGCTGCGTAAGAAGAACGACCCGGATCTTGCCGAGGTCGCCGATTACGTCTACGAGAACGTCTTTTTGCATTACACCATGAAGCAGTGGGGCCAGACGCCCGACCAGATCGACCCCTCGATCACTGGCCGCGTTCCCGTCTTTGTGGGCGATGACGATCGCTACTTCCCGCAGGCTCCTTTCCAGGGCATGCCGCAGGACGGCTATACCGCGCTGTTCGAGCATATGCTCGATCACGATTTGATCGACGTATTCTGTGACGTAGACGCCCGTGACCTCTTTGAGATCGACGAGACTACCGTCAAGATCGACGGCAAGGTCTATGGTGGCGAGATCGTCTACACCGGTCCACTCGACGAGCTGTTCAACCTCGACCTGGGTGCGCTGCCGTACCGCACGCTCGATATGAAGTTCGAGACGCTCGATATGGATCAGTTCCAGCCCGTGGGCACCGTCAACTACACCACGAGCGAGGACTATACGCGCATCACCGAGTTCAAGAACATGACCGGTCAGGTTTTGCCCGGCAAGACCACCATCATGAAGGAGTACTCCAAGGCCTATACGCCCGGCTCGGGTGAGACGCCGTACTACGCCATTCTTGAGCCTGAGAATCGTGAACTCTATGAGCGCTATCTTGAGCGCGTCCAGAACCTGACGAACTTCCACCCCGTGGGTCGTCTGGCCGAGTATCGTTATTACGATATGGACGCTGTGACCAATTCCGCCCTCGATCTTTCGGATGAGATTATCGCCTGCCATGCATAAAGTCATAACATTCGGTATTCCCTCGTATAACGCCGCCAAGGACATGGACCATTGCATCACCTCCATCTTGGAGGGGAGCAATTACGCCACCGATATCGAGATTATCGTGGTGGACGACGGCTCCAAGGACGAGACGGCCGCCAAGGCCGACGAGTGGGAGGCCCGTTATCCTGGAATCATCCGCGCGGTGCACCAGGAGAATGGCGGCCACGGCATCGCCGTTCTTTCGGGCCTGCGCGAGGCGCAGGGCACCTACTACAAGGTTGTCGACTCGGACGACTGGCTCGACGGTGCGGCGCTTTCGACCATGCTGTCGATTCTGCGTGGCTTTGAGGAGCGCGACCAGCGCGTCGACCTGTTTATCTCGAACTACGTGTACGAGAAGGTTTACGAGGGCACGCA
This sequence comes from uncultured Collinsella sp., assembly GCA_902466855.1. Lineage (GTDB taxonomy): Bacteria > Actinomycetota > Coriobacteriia > Coriobacteriales > Coriobacteriaceae > Collinsella. The sequence continues at coordinate 27,583 of CABQSP010000023.1, forward strand.
TACCGCTATTGGCTACAAGTTTGCCCTGCCGCGCAAAAAGATTTTCTCTTGGGACCAGATCGGACACTTCCGTCCCGATCAGAACCTGCTCATGCACAGCCTGTGCTATCGCACCGATGTACTGCGCGAGTCCAATCTGCCCATGCCGGCACACACGTTTTACGTGGATAATATCTACGCATACGTGCCGCTGCCGCGCTGCAAGACCATGTACTACGCCGACATCGACCTCTATCGCTACTTTATCGGTCGCGAAGGCCAGAGCGTCAACGAGGCAACGATGGTCAAGCGTCTGGACCAGCAGTTCCGTGTTACGCGTATCATGATGGAGTCGTACCACCTGTACAGCGATGTCGAGTCGTCACGCCTACGTTCGTACATGATGGGCTACTTCACCATGATGATGGCGATTTGCTCGGTGCTCACCAAGCTTTCCGAGGAAGATTGTGCCGATGAGCGTCTGAAGACGCTGTGGAAGGACCTGAAGGAGTACGACGAGCGCATGTATCGTCGCGCTCGCTACGGCGTGGTCGGATTCTTTACCAACCTGCGTGGACGGGCCGGAGACAAAACCACACTCGGCCTATACCATCTTGCCTCAAAGATCTTCAAATTCAACTAACTGTTGAGTAATCGCTGCTGATAGGTTGACTGGGCCCCTTGGCCTTTAGTTTGCTACTGCGAACAGTCCTGCTCGCAGTAGCAAACTAAAGGCCAAGGGGCCTCTGCTATAAGAATCGATTGTCAGGGTGCCTGAATTTGAAGATCTTAGACGCGCGGTACACAGGGGCCTGGGCTGAAAAGACTTGGTTGGTAGGTTGCCCGGTGGGGCTTGGTTATGTTTGTCGCGAGTTCCGCACGAGCCGAAGAGCACTTAATGTGCTCT
>CABQSP010000024.1:0-27741 GCA_902466855.1 uncultured Collinsella sp.
ACGAGGGGTGACGCAAAAGCGTCGCCCCTCGTTTTTAACCATGTCAACTGAACCTAGTTTAGTTTGGTTGATTTCCGATCTCAGCCGAACACATTGAGCGGAAAGGCCGTTCCCGCAGTCAGTCGAACGTCCCCGGGGCCCTTCTCAGGCCCCGGGGACGGCATTTTCCCAGTTGAAGGAACGGTGGAGATGTGTTTCGATGGGTCAGATTCGTGTCGTTCCGAAAAGACCGTGAACCTTTTGTGGGACACGCGGCGCCGTGGTACCATAGCCGAGTTTGTTGTCTTGGTCGGAAACCAAGACGCCTTATGCGCTGATCGGTAACCAGCGCCTGACCAATAAGGAGTCCTACCATGAAGCAGGGTATCCATCCCCAGTATGTCGAGTGCACGGTGACGTGCTCCTGCGGCAACACCTTCAAGACGCACGCTACCGTGTCCGAGATGAAGGTCGAGCTTTGCAACGAGTGCCACCCGTTCTACACCGGCCAGCAGAAGTTCGTCGACACCGGTGGACGCGTCCAGCGCTTCGCCGACAAGTTCGGTGGCGCCGCTGCCGCCCAGCTCAAGAAGGCCGAGGAGGCCAAGGCTGCCAAGGCCGCCAAGGCTGCTGAGGCCGAGGCCGCTCGCAAGGCCGCCGCTGAGGCTAAGGCTGCCGAGAAGGCTAAGCGTGCTGCTAAGTTTGCCGAGGAGGCTGCCAAGCAGGCCGCCGAGGCTCCCGCAGAGGCTCCCGTCGAGGAGGCCGCTGCCGAGGCCGAGACCACCGAGGCTGCTGAGTAAATAGCTCGCCGCGGAATCGCTCGCATTCATGGCATGAGGGCCGTGCATCCATTTGGGTGCGCGGCCCTTTTTCTTTTTAAATTAGTGCAAACTAACCTGTCCCCATGGCACCACATGGCAGAGAGGCGGCGTTTGCCCAGATAGACCTGCCAAAATTAACCTGTCCCATTGTGGCAGGTTGGTCGTAGTTATTACGTGGCGGTCGAGCTCGACCGTATAGGCCGCGCCTTGTTTGGCTAAAGTACAATCATCTGTGTTTAACTCGCCCGCAGCTGCACGGCGTGGGCTATGGCCAAAAAGGAAAACCACATGGGATTCATGTCAAAGCTGCTGTCCTTTGGATCCGATAAGGACCTTAAGCGCTACTACAAGATCGTCGACCAGATCAACGGTCTTGAGCCCCAGTTTGAGAAGATGACCGAGGAGGAGCTCCGCGCCCAGACCGATAAGTTCCGCGAGCGTTACGCCAACGGCGAGTCGCTCGACGACATGCTTCCCGAGGCCTTTGCTACCGTGCGTGAGGCTTCCAAGCGCACCATGGGTATGCGCCACTTTGACGTGCAGCTCATTGGCGCCATGGCACTGCACGAGGGCCACATCGCCGAGATGAAGACCGGCGAGGGCAAGACGCTCGTCTCCACCTTGGCCGGCTACCTCAATGCTATCGCCGGCAAGGGCGTGCATGTCGTTACCGTCAACGATTACCTGGCAAAGCGCGACTCCGAGTGGATGGGCCGCATCTACAAGTACCTGGGCATGACCGTCGGTCTGCTCCAGAACAACATGCCGCTCGAGCTCAAGCGTCCGGCCTACCAGGCAGACGTCACCTACGGCACCAACTCCGAGTTCGGCTTTGATTACCTGCGCGACAACATGGTTACCCGTCCCGAGCAGCGCGTGCAGCGCGGCCACAACTACGCCATCGTCGACGAGGTCGACTCCATCCTGATCGATGAGGCCAGGACGCCGCTGATCATCTCGGGCGCTGGCACCAAGTCCGCCAGTACCTACAAGGACTTCGCGCGTGCCGTGCGTGGCCTTGAGCGCGGCGAGGACGTGTCGCACGACATGCTCACCGCCACCGAGGACGTCGAGCCCACGGGCGACTATGTCATGGACGAGGCCAAGCACACCATTGCCGCCACCGAGCGCGGCCTTAAGAAGATCGAGCGCCGCCTGGGTATCGATGACATCTATGCCGATCTCTCCGGCCAGCTTGTCAACCACCTGCAGCAGGCGCTGAAGGCCCAGTACATGTTCCACCGCGACAAGCAGTACGTGGTCACCAACGGCGAGGTCAAGATCGTCGACGAGTTCACCGGCCGCATTATGGAAGGCCGCCGTTACTCCGAGGGCCTGCACCAGGCCATCGAGGCCAAAGAGGGCGTGCTCGTGCGCGAGGAGAACCAGACGCTGGCCACCATCACCCTGCAGAACTACTTCCGTCTGTATGACAAGCTCTCTGGCATGACCGGTACGGCACTTACCGAGGATGCCGAGTTCCGCGAGATCTACAAGCTGCCCGTCGAGGTCATCCCCTCCAACAAGCCCGTGCAGCGCGTGGACCACGAGGACCTGGTGTACCGCACCATCCAGGCCAAGTACAATGCCGTCGCCGACGATGTCGAGCAGCGTCATGCCAAGGGCCAGCCGGTCCTGGTGGGCACCGTATCCATCGAGAGCTCCGAGAAGCTGTCCGCCGCCCTTACCAAGCGCGGTATCGCACACGAGGTCCTCAACGCTAAGCATCACGAACGCGAGGCCCACATCGTTGCCCAGGCCGGACGCTACGGCGCCGTGACCATCGCCACCAACATGGCCGGTCGTGGTACCGACATCTTGCTGGGCGGCAACCCCGACGAGCTGGTGCGCGAGCGCCTGGAGTACGAGGGCCTGACCATGGAGGACGTGACGCCCGAGCAGCTCGAGCAGTTTAACGCCGAGGCCAAGGAGACCTGCAAGGCCGAGCGTGAGCGCGTGCTTGCCGCCGGCGGCCTGACCGTCATCGGCACCGAGCGCCACGAGTCCCGTCGTATCGACAACCAGCTGCGCGGCCGCTCCGGTCGTCAGGGCGATCCGGGCGAGACCCAGTTCTACCTGTCGCTCGAGGACGACCTCATGCGCCTGTTCGGCGGCGACAAGATGGACCGCGTCTCCAAGATGATGGTCACGGCCGACATGGGCGACGACATGCCCATCCAGCACAAGATCATCTCCAAGGCCGTCGAGAGCGCCCAGCACAAGGTCGAGAGCATCAACTTCTCCATGCGTAAGAGCGTCCTTGAGTACGACGACGTCATGAACAAGCAGCGCCAGGTCATCTACGCCGAGCGCAATAAGATTCTGGACGGCAAGGACCTGACCGACCACATCACCGAGGTCATGCACGATACCGTCTACCGTTGCGTGCAGGAGTTCTGCACCAAGGACAGTCACGATGGTGAGCGCGACCTGGAGGGCCTGCGCAAGTGGGTTGTGGAGCTCACCGGCCACATCGATACGCCGAAGTTCCCCGACGAGGATTATGAGGCCCTGGCTGCCGATGTCCTGGCTTACGTAGAGAAGTGCTACAACATGAAGGCCGAGCGCTTGGGCGAGGACCTGATGCGCGAGCTCAACACCCAGGTCATGCTGCGCGTCATCGATACCCGCTGGATGAACTACCTGCAGGAGATGGACTACCTCAAGACCGGCATCGGCCTGCGCGGCTTTGGCCAGCGCGACCCGCTGGTTGAGTACAAGACCGAGGCCTACGGCGCGTTCCAGATACTCGTCGATACCATGTATGAGGATTATCTGCGCACGGTTCTGCGCATCGAGATCAAGGCAGCCCCGCGTGCCGTGGAGCACAAGGAGGACCCCGCGCTCGAGGGTGCGCGCTTCTCCGGTCCTGCCGAGGTCGATGGTGACAACGGCGACTCGGTGCTGCGCAAGCAGGCGCAGGTGCAGGCCCGCACGGCTGTCCAGGGTGGTCCGGCTGCCGTCAACAACGGTGGCAAGGTGACCACCTATCGCAAGTCCGAGAGCGACGATCCGTACGTCAACGTGGGCCGCAACGACCCGTGCCCCTGCGGTAGCGGCAAGAAGTTTAAGTACTGCCACGGCAGGAATCGTTAATGGCTGAGGCTTTAGAGGTAACGCCCGCCGAGCTGGACGCGTTTGCGGATCGGCTCGGCGAGGTCGAGTCGTATCTCCACCTGGACGAAAAGCGCACGCGCGTGACCGAGCTCGAGGCCAAAAGTGTTGCCCCTGGCTTTTGGGATGACGCCGACGCCGCCCGTGCCACCATGGAGGAGATCGCTCGCGCCAAGGAAGATATCGCTGCCGTGGATACCGCGCGCGGCGAGCTATCTGACGCCCGCGCGGCGCTGGAGCTTGCCGAGGAGATGGGCGACGACCCCGATGCCGCCGCATTGCGCGAGGAGGCTGCCGCTACGGCAGAACGCCTGGCCCGCTCTATCGACGAGCTCGAGCTTTCGAGCTGGTTTACCGGTGAGTTCGATCACGGCGACGCGATTGTGACCATCAAGCCCGGACAGGGTGGCCTGGAGGCGCAGGACTGGACCTTCATGCTCTTTAAGATGTACATGAAGTACTGCCAGCGTCGCGGCTGGAAGGTCACCATTAACGACTGCCCCGCGGCTGAGGTTATCGGCATCGATCGCGCGACCTTTACCGTCGAGGGCAAGGACGCGTTTGGCATGCTGCGCGCCGAGGCCGGCGTCCACCGTCTGGTGCGCATTAGCCCCACCGACGACAAGAAGCGCCGCCAGACTACGTTTGCCGGCGTCGAGGTCATTCCGGTGCTGCCCAATGATATCGACATCGAGATCAGTCCCGACGATATCCGCGTGGACGTGTATCACGCGAGCGGCCCGGGCGGCCAGGGCGTCAACACCACCGACTCCGCCGTACGCGTGACGCATTTTCCCAGCGGCATCGTGGTCACGTGTCAAAACGAGCGCAGTCAGATTCAAAACAAGGCCGCGTGCATGCAGATTCTCAAGGCCCGTCTGTACGAGATCGAGCTCGAGAAGCGCGCCGAGGCACTCGACGAGATTCGTGGACCCAAGACCACGATCGGTTTTGGTAACCAGATTCGCAGCTACGTGCTCTACCCGTATCAGATGGTGAAGGACCTGCGCTCGGGTGTGGAGACCAGCAACGTCGAGGCCGTTCTCGACGATGGCGATCTGGATCCGTTTGTGATCGGTTACCATCGCTGGGCAACCGGCAACGCCGATGCGGAAGGCTCGGACGCCTAGGCACATGGTTGGCTCCGGGTCGATGCAAACACTTCGCAGGGGTGGTATTTGCTCGATGAATCGGTAGAATCGAATACAGCAAGAAGTTCAAAGCGCACTCGTTTGGGTGCGCTTTTTTGAGGGAGGCAGCATGGCATATCGTCTGGACATCAAGCGCATTCTTTCGCTGAACTTCTTTCACGATCTACCCAAGATCATGCTGGGCTGCGCCCTGGCAGCCATCGCGACGGACCTGTTTTTGATCCCCAACGGCCTTGCCGCCGGCGGCGTTACGGGTCTCGCCACGATTATCCAAGCGGTCGGTGCGTCTCATGGCATCTCTCTGCCTGTTGGTATTCAAACCATTGTGATGAATGCCTTGCTGCTGCTGGTCGTTATGCGCGCAGGCGGTATGTTCTACGTGGTGCAGACCGCGACGGGCTTTGTGCTGCTGGGCTTTTTCACCGACCTGTTCTCTCCGTTTGTGGCGCCGCTGGCGCATTCCGATCTTATGCTACCCGCCATGTGGGGCGGCATTATCACGGGCATCGGCTACGGCATGGTGCTGCGCGCCGGTGCCAACACTGGCGGCTCAGACACCATCGGTCAGATTATCTCGCGCAACACATCGCTACCGGTTGGCTCGACCGTCATGGCGATCGATGTTGCCGTGTGCGCGCTGTCGGCCCCAGTCTTTTCGGTCGAAAACGCGCTGTATGCGGGCCTTTCGATGGTCATTAGCGGCTACGTGATCGATGCCGTGGTCGACGGTGGCAACAGGCGCCGTATGGTGCTCATCATCTCGGACAAGTTTCCCGATATCGCGGCCGACATCATGTATGGCCTGGGTCGCGGCTGCACCAAGTTTAAGGCGACCGGTATGTACTCGGGCGCCGAGAAACCGGTGATCATGGTCATCGTGAGCCGTCGCGAGCTCAATACGCTCAAGACGATCGTGCGCGAGCGCGACCCGCGTGCCATCGTGACCGTGGCCGACGTTACAGAGACCTTCGGCGAGGGCTTCAAGGACATTAACGCGTAGGGCCGACTGCGTTCCATCCAAAAGACGTTCACATTGATAAACCGTTTCATCAGCGGTTCTGCCTGCTCAATTGTTCAAATAATGATTAATACTCTGGTAAAGCTTCCAGTTTCCAGCATAATGAATGACGTACGTGCATCGCGGCTGGGTTGGGACGACCTTCTGTGCCGTGCGCATCTTGTCTAAAGAGGATGAAAGGAAGGCACAATGAGCGACGAAGAGCTCAAAAAGGTTGCCAACGAGGTAAGGAAGGGCATCGTCACCGGCGTGCACGCTGCCAAGTCCGGCCATCCGGGCGGTTCGCTCGGCGCTGCCGACATCATGACCTATCTGTACTTTGAGGAAATGAACGTCGACCCGGCCGACCCCCGCAAGGCCGACCGCGATCGCTTCGTGCTTTCCAAGGGCCACTGCGCGCCTGGCCTGTACGCCGTGCTCGCCGAGCGCGGGTTCTTCCCCAAGGAGGATCTCGAGACGCTGCGCCACATCGGCAGCCACCTGCAGGGTCACCCCAACATGAACGATACCCCGGGCGTCGACATGTCCACCGGTTCGCTCGGCCAGGGCATCTCCGCCGCCGTGGGCATGGCCGTTGCCGCCAAGCACTGGGGCGATGACTATCGCACCTACGCCCTGCTGGGCGACGGCGAGAGCGAGGAGGGCCAGGTCTGGGAGGCCGCCATGTTTGCCGGCAACCAGCAGCTCGATAACCTCTGCGTGATCGTCGACCACAACGGCCTGCAGATCGACGGCCCCGTCGAGGAGGTCAACGACCCCATGCCGCTCGCCGACAAGTTCCGCGCCTTCAAGTTCCATGTGGTGGAGCTCGCCGACGGCAACGATTTCGATCAGATCCGCGCCGCCTTTGCCGAGGCCCGCGCCACCAAGGGTCAGCCGACCGCCATTATCGCCGAGACCATGAAGGGCAAGGGCGTTTCCTTTATGGAGAACCAGGTGGGCTGGCACGGTAAGGCCCCCAACGATGAACAGTTTGAGCAGGCCATGGCAGAGCTCACGGCCGCCGGAGAGGAGCTCTAGGATGGCAGACGTCAAGAAAATCGCCACGCGCGTAAGCTACGGCGAGGCCCTCGTCGAGCTCGCCAACGAGCACGATGACTTTGTGGTCCTCGACGCCGACCTGGCCGCCGCCACGCAGACCGGCAAGTTCAAGGCCGCCTGCCCCGACCGCTTTTTCGATGTAGGCATTGCCGAGAGCAACCTGATGGGTGTTGCCGCCGGTATCGCAACCACCGGTCGCGTTGCCTTTGCGAGCACCTTTGCCATGTTCGCCGCCGGCCGCGCCTTTGAGCAGGTCCGCAACTCCATCGGCTACCCGCACCTTAACGTTAAGATCGGTGCCACGCACGCCGGCATCTCGGTGGGCGAGGACGGCGCCACGCACCAGTGCTGCGAGGATATCGCCCTCATGCGCGTTATCCCTGGCATGACCGTGATCGTTCCCGCCGACGACGTCGAGGCCCGCGCCGTGACGCGCGCCGCCTACGAGTGCGACGGCCCCGTGTACATGCGCTTTGCCCGTCTGGCCTCGCCGGTTATCAATGATCCCGAGACCTACAAGTTCGAGTTGGGCAAGGGCATCGTCATGCGCGAGGGTGCTGACGTCACCATCATCGCCTGCGGCCTGATGGTCGGCGAGGCTCTCGAGGCCGCCGAGCAGCTCGCTGCCGAGGGCATCGATGCCGAGGTCATCAACATGCACACCATCAAGCCCATCGATGCCGACCTGATCGTCAAGAGCGCCACCAAGACCGGTCACGTCGTGACCGTCGAGGAGCACTCCGTGATCGGTGGCCTGGGCAGCGCCGTTGCCGATGTCCTGTGCGAGCAGTGCCCGACGCCGCTTAAGAAGATCGGTGTCAACGATACCTTCGGCGAGTCCGGCCCGGGTGCCGAGCTCCTGCACAAGTACGGCCTGGACGCCGCCAATATCGTGGCGACCACCAAGGAGTTCTTGGCATAAGGCAAGGCGGATCTCAAGGACTGCTTCGCCAGAACTATAAAACTGTTTCGCCAGTACTATGGAAACCCGGCAGGGGCGCTCTCTTGGAGAGCGCCCCTGTTTCAGTTGCGGTGAAATAAGGACTGTTTTGCCAGCTTAAAGGCTCAACAGTTCCTATTTCACCGCAACTTATGAAGACGCCCCTCAAGCACGGTCCCATCAGGGAAAAGGGCACATATCGGCAAAGTGCAATTCAGACCCTTCCAACTTTGTATATGCAGCACTTCAAGATAAACGCAGCGACCCCTTAGTTACCGCAGGCCGGGCACAGGGTTACTCTCCAAATCTTTCCGCAGGACGGAGGAGCCCCCACAGCGCGAAGCGCGCAGCGGGGGCTCCGACATGTCCGAGGACGATTTGGAGAGTAACCCTGTGCCCGGCCGACGGGATCCCTAAGCCCGCCATGCTTCTTATGTGCAGCAAAGCTAATGCTGCTAAAATACAAAGCGCTCATGTAGTTTAAACGCACGACGATAAGGAGCACCAGTGGGTAACCACTTCCGTACCTCCGGTGCGGGCGATGATGCCCCCAAGACGCAGGCAGGCGTCCAGGGCAGTCGTTTCGCCACTCCGGATTCAGAGGGCCAGCCTGTTGCTCAGGCCCCCGCTCAGCCGGCAGATCAGGCACAGCCGGCATCCGATCCCTTTGCCTACAATCCCACCAGCGATGTCGCGCTTTCCGGCACGGCGGGTTTTGAGCCCGTTCAGGCCGTGACCGCTCGCGTGGAGCAGCCTCAGGCTGGCGCCGCCACGCCGCAGCCTACCATGGCCGGCATTCCCGACCCCATGGCCCCTGCGACGCCGGCTCCTCAGTCTGCGCAGTCCGGTCTCTTTGCCGCTATTCCCGACCCCACGCAGCCTGCTGCCCCGGTGGTCGAGAGCGATCAGGCCGCCGAGGTCGCAAGCCTCGATAACGCGCTCAACAACCCCGATTTTACGTCGGTGTTTGCGCCCATCGATCCGCAGGCCAGCCGCAAGAAGATGGCCAAGCAGGCCGGTGTCGAGCCCGTCATCCTTATGGAGCATGTCACCAAGATCTATCCGGCACAGCCCAACAAGCCCGCACTCGACGACATCAACATCGAGATCTATCCGGGCGAGTTCGTCTTCCTGGTCGGTCACTCCGGCTCGGGTAAGACCACGCTGCTGTCGACGCTCAACCGCGACGTCAAGCCGACGAGCGGCCGCATCCTGGTTGCCGGTCAGGACCTCATGAAGATCAAGAACCGCAAGGTTCCGTTCCTGCGCCGCCAGATTGGCGCCGTGTTCCAGGACTTTAAGCTTCTGCCGCAAAAAACCGCCTACGAAAACGTGGCGTTTGCCCTGCAGTGCATCGGCAAGCCCAAGGGCGTCATTCGCAGCCAGGTGCCCGAGGTGCTGCGTCTGGTCGGTCTGGCCGATCAGATGGACTCGCTACCCGACCAGCTTTCCGGTGGCGAGCAGCAGCGCGTTGCCGTCGCCCGCGCTATGGTCAACCGTCCGCCGCTGCTGATCTGCGACGAGCCGACGGGCAACCTCGACCCGGCGATCTCGCTGGGCATCATGAAGCTGCTCGAGCGTATTAACCGCACCGGCACCACCGTGATCGTCGCCACGCACGACCGCGAGATGGTCGATAGCATGCACCGTCGCGTGATCGCCCTCGAGGGCGGCCACGTTATCCGCGACCAGGAGAGGGGAGGTTACGGCAACTATGGCACCAACTAACGTGGGCTACTCCTTCAAAGAGGCAATCAGCCACTTCTTCCGTAACTGGACTACCTCGCTCGGCGCCGTCATCACGATCTTCCTTTCGCTGTTTATCATCGGCCTGTTCATCATGGGCTCCGCGATGCTGAACTCCGTGATCGGCACCGTCGAGGATCAGGTTGTCATCAACGCGTTCATTAGCGATGACGCCGATCAGGCCGATGTTCAGGCTTTTGAGGCCGAGCTCAAGACGTGGAGCAACGTCAAGTCCGTGACCTATAAGGACAAGGACGACGCGCTGGCCGAGTATACGAGCAAGATGTCGGGTAACGCCGACGCCACCATGAGCGCGCTCGACGGCCAGAACCCGCTGCCCGCCTCGTTTGCGATTGAGATGGACGATCCGTCCAAGGTCGAGAGCACGGCCAAGAAGCTCAAGAAGAATGCCGACTTCCAAAAGATCGCGGATGACGGCGACGTCAACGCGAGTGTGCTGTACGGCCAGGAGGAAGTGAGCCGCCTGTTCCAGGTGACCAACTACATCCGCATCGCCGCCGTGGTGCTCGTTGGCCTTCTGACCTTTATCGCATTCATCTTCATCAACAACACGATTCGCCTGTCCATCACGGCGCGTCGTCGTGAGATTGCGATTATGCGTCTGGTCGGCGCCAGCAACGGCTTCATTCGTGGCCCGTTTATCACCGAGGGCGTGCTGCAGGCCATTTTGGGCTCGCTGCTTTCCATCGGCGTTCTGGAGCTGCTGCGCAATCTGATGATTCCGCGTCTGCAGGAGAGCATCGGCTGGATGTCGTTTGCCCTGCCGATGCAGTACTACCTGGTGACCTATGCTGCGCTGATTCTGGTCGGCGTGATTATCGGTCTCTTTGGTTCTGCCATCGCCATGCGCCGCTACCTGCGCGTGTAGGCATGCCTGGAATTCATCCCTTCCAACGGGTCGTCTCTTATGGGGCGGCCCGTTTTTTGTCCCCTAGGGATCATTTGGGTAGACTCTTGGGATGTAAACGGCAATCGATAGTTAGGAGGCGCCATGGGGCGCAATAACAAGCATAAGCGTGGAGCTCGCAATAAGCGCGGGCCGGTGCGCAGCGAACGCCGTCCGAGCCTGACCGGGCGCGTGCAGCTCCATGAGCACAGCGCCTACGTTGTAACCGAAAACGGCGACTACAAGGTCATGGGCCGCGGTAAGCGTGAGATCATGGACGGCGATACCGTTGCCGTGAGCATTAAGAACAGCCCGCATGGCGAGCGTCGCGCCGTGATCGAAGGCGTGGTTGAGCGCGCAGCCATAAGCGTGGTGGGCACGTACCAGACCGCCGGTCCGCTCGGTGTGATCGAGCCGCTCGATTCGCGTCTGAAGGCCGACTTCTTCATTCTGCCCGAGGATACCTCGGCGGATCGTCTGAGTGTCCACCCGGGTGATGCCGTTGTCGCGCGCATTTTGACCTACCCGACGCGCCTGGAATCGGGTACCGTGACGATCGAACGCCGCATCGGCGGAGATGACGCGCCCGATTTGGGTGTTCAATATGTGATGGCGCGTTACGGCTATACCGATAGCTATCCCGAGGCCGCGCTGGACGAGGCCGAGGGGCTTTCGCTCGATGTGTCCGCGGCGCTTAAGGACCCGCTCCGCCGCGATCTGCGCGACCGCTTTGTCATCACGATCGACCCAGTCGACGCGCGCGACTTTGACGATGCCATTTCGTTGGAGCGCACGCCTGAGGGTGGCTACAAGCTGGGTGTGCATATCGCCGACGTTTCACACTATGTGGCTTGGGACGGGCATATCGATCTTGAGGCTCGCCATCGTACGACATCGGTGTATCTGGCCGATCGTGTGCTTCCCATGCTGCCCGAACGCCTGTCCTGTGACCTGTGCTCGCTTCGCCCTGACGAGGACCGTCTTGCGTTTACCGTCGATATCGAGCTCGATGCGCAGGGTCGCGTGCGGCATTACGATCCGTACCCCAGCGTGATTCGCTCGCGTGTGCGTATGGACTATGACGGCGCCGAGGCGCTGCTGGTGCGTGCCGGCGCGGTTGAGTATTCGGTGTTGGAGGGTGCGGCCGAGGATGTTGCGGCTGCCGAGACCTCGCGCGAGGAAGCGCTTGAGCGCGGTCTTGCGTGCGAGGAGGCCGCCCGCGGCTACAACGTCGACCTCGGCGATTTCCTTGTCGCCGCCAACGAACTCGCCGAACTTCGCCGTCGTATTCGTCGCGCCCGCGGCTCAGTCGATTTTGACACGGCCGAGATTCGCGCTCTATTGGATGAGGACGGAGTGCCCGTGCAGATTGTGGCGCGTGAGCGTTCGTGTGCCACGTCGCTTATCGAGGAAGCCATGCTGCTCGCCAACGAGTGCGTTGCAGAGTGGCTGGCAGACCGTGATATCGAGGCCTGCTATCGCGTGCATGAGGATCCGAGCCCCGATAGCCTGCACGGTGCCGCCGTTGCGCTGGCGCAGCTAGGCATCATCGACGATCGCCGTGCTGCCGGTATTGCCCTGGGGAGCCCCGATGAGCTGCAGGCTGCAGTTGATGCTGCCGCCGGTACGGCCAACGCACCGCTCGTTAACACGCTGCTTCTGCGCAGCATGCAGCGCGCGCTGTACAAGCCGCGCAACGAGGGCCACTTTGCGCTCGCCGCGCCGTGCTACTGTCACTTTACGAGTCCTATCCGTCGCTACCCCGATCTGGTGGTGCACCGCGTGCTCAAACTGCAGTTGGCCTATGAGCAGCTCGGCGGCAAGGACGCCTTGGTCCGTACGCCGCGGCTGATCGGCAAGGGGCGCGAGTCGCTGCCGCGCATTCTGCCGCAGATCTGCCGCGCATGTAGCGATGCCGAGCGCGCGGCAGATGCCGCCAGCCATGCGACGCAAAAGATCAAGATTGCCCAGTACTATGAGGACCGTCTGGGTGAGCGCTATGCCGGAACCGTCTCGTGGGTTAGCAGCATGGGCCTCTTTGTGCGCTTGGACCTAACGCAGGTCGAGGGCCTGGTTTCAATTAAGAGCCTGGGCAACGAGTGGTTCGAGTTCGACGAGGACGCGCTTACGCTGACGGGCGCCGACACGGGGACTCGCTATGAACTGGGCCAGCGCGTGATTATCGAGGTCTCGCGCGTCAATACCACGCGTGGACACTTGGACTTTAAGCTTATCCATTAGCTAAATCCCGACTCGTGGCGAGAGAGCGGAGGGCGGTCTTTCGGGGCCGCCCTCCGCATTTGAATCGTGGCTACCTTGCCGTCTGCTCGGCCGCCCGCTTACCTGCTATTTGAGAGGTAAAACCTACCAAAATAAACCTGTCCCTTTTGGCAGGTTTACAAGAAAGCGGGGATGAGATGGCGACGGTGTACGGGTATGCGCGGGTGAGTTCGCGCGATCAGAATCTGAATCGGCAGCTGGATGCGCTGGGCGCCTATGGCGTGGGCTCGGCGAATATTTATGCCGACCATGCGAGCGGCAAGGACTTCGATCGACCGCATTATCGCGAGCTGTTGCACGTCCTGGGAGACGGGGACGTGCTGGTGGTGCTTTCTATCGACCGACTTGGTCGTAATTACTCCGAGATTCTTGAGGAATGGCGACGCATTACCAAGGAGCTCGGGGTTGCCATTGTGGTGTTGGACATGCCATTGCTTGACACGCGCGCTAGGGCCAGCGGCGCGCCGGATGTGACCAACGTCCTGATTGCCGATATTGTGCTGCAACTGCTGAGCTACGTGGCGCAGGTGGAGCGCGAGAATATCCATCGGCGCCAGGCGGAGGGAATTGCAGCGGCGCGGGCGCGAGGGGTTCGTTTCGGTCGACCTCGCAAGCCGTGCCCTCCTCAGTTTGAGCTGGTGCGCGATAGCTATGAGGCAGGCGATATTACCCGCAGCCAGGCAGCAAAGTGCCTGGGCGTGTGCGTGGGGACGTTCGATCGCTGGATGCGCGAGGCGGGGTAGGGGTTTGCGTCGCTTTGTCGCTTCCTGTTGCGATTCAAATTTTGATACGGTGACGATGCCATTTGGGGCTACACTCGCTGATATTCAAAAAAGGAGGTTGGCCCTTGGCGCGCGTAAAACAAATAATCGGATGGACCGCGGTCGTTCTGTTCGTTGCAACGCTGGCGGGCATCTGGGTGCTGACGGAGCAAAATGTGGTGGAGACGTCGTTGCTGAGCGAGTCCACCGCGCGTGTGGTGGAGGGTCAGGCTACGGGCGTTCAGGCTGCTGATGCCACGGGTGAAGCCCAGACAGAGAACGGAATGACCGGGGGCGCCGATTCGGCTGCCTCGAATGTCCGGTCTGGCCGACTTGCTTCCATTCGCATGTGGGTGGGCACAAACGTCCGTCGCGTTGCCCATACCGTAGAGTTTTTCTTCGTCGGATTGTTCGCCTCCGTGGTCGTGGTTTGCCTTTCCAGGCGTCCGTGGAGCGTATGCTCCCGTTGCGTGCCCGTATTGCTCTTTTGCGCCGCCTGCTCCGTTGGCGATCAGGTGCATAAGATCTTTGTTCCCGGCAGGCATTTCGACGTTATCGATTTAGGATTCGATGCTGCGGGCTATGTCACCGCCATGCTGTTGGTATTGCTGGCAGCGGCGTTGGTGCGCCATGCGACTCGGCCGATCGGCGCCCATGCGAGGCGCTAGCCGGTAACAAACCCGTTTCTGATAATGCAACCTCGTTGAATTATTTTGTGTCGCGCGTATTTCCGAGCGGTCGGATTTGAGGGGCGAGCGGTAGAACGCTCGCCCTTTGTGCGCCACGATGCGGCACAATGTACCGCAAAAGCTGTTTGTATCCGGTACGAATCGTTCGTTGGTCTTTAATTCTTCTCAACGGAGGTGTTTGAGATGGCAAACGGATTGCTTTTGCGGCTTCGCGAGCGTGAGCTCAGCGCGAGCCCGGCGGAACGCAATGTCATCGCATATGTAAGCGCTCATCCGCACGAGGTGGTCGGGCTGTCCGTCCGCGGTCTTGCCGATGTCACGTTCTCCTCGCCCTCGAGCATTTTGCGCTTTTGCAAGCGTTTGGGTTTTGCGGGCTACAAGGAGTTCCAGCGCGAACTGATTGCCGAGCTGGCGCTCTTAGGTGACAAGAAAGACGTAGCCCTCGAGGACATCTCCATGGATGACAGCGTCGAACGTATCGTGGGGAAGGTGATGAAAAGCAACGTGCGCACGATCGAGGCGACGGCGCGAACGCTCGATTACACCGTCTTGGAGCGATGCGCGGCCCGTCTTAAGCGGGCGCGCGCGGTCAATCTGTTCGGTATTGGTGCCTCTCGTTTGGTCGCGCACGACCTGGCGCAAAAGCTCATGCGTGTCGACAAAGAGTGCCATCTGTACGACGACTGGCATGATCAGCTCTTATGTGCCAAGAACATGCATGAGGGCGATATGGCAATCGCCTTTAGCTACTCGGGCTTGACGCAAGAGGTGCTGGATTGCACCGCCGAGGCTCAACGTCACAACTGTCCCGTTGTGGCCGTTACCAAAGTAGATGGATCATCCAAGCTTGCCACCATGGCCGATGCCGTGCTCGGCGTCGCTGCGAGTGAACCCTTGGTCCGCAGCGGTGCCATGGCTTCGCGTATGGCCCAGCTTATGGTTGTCGATGCCCTGTACGCTGCTTACGTTGCCAGCGACTACGAACGGGCGACGCATGTCATTAAGCAAAACTACATCGAGAAACAGGAAAGATGAGGTGAATGAAATGCTCGATTTAACAAAATTCACGACCGAACAGCGTAATCAAAGGTCAATGGACCTCGATACGATGACATCGCTGCAAATCGTCACGACGATGAACGATGAGGATCTTCGTGCCGTCCAGTCGGTCACGAAAGTGTTGCCCCAGGTTGCCACGGCAATCGACTGGGCTGCTGAGACACTCGAGCGCGGCGGGCGCGTCTTTTACATGGGCGCAGGCACCAGCGGTCGTCTGGGCGTACTCGACGCTTCGGAGTGTCCGCCCACGTTTGGCGTATCGCCCGATCTGATTGTCGGGCTCATTGCCGGGGGCGAGACGGCGTTTATCAAGGCTGTCGAAGGTGCCGAAGACAGCGAGGAGCTTGGCGCGAGCGACCTGCGGGAGCGTGGACTCTCGGACAAGGATCTTGTCGTTGGCCTGGCGGCAAGCGGTCGTACTCCCTATGTGGTGGGCGGCCTTGTGTACGCCAAGGCAACTGGGTGCAAGACCATTGCAATTGCCTGCAACCAAGGGTCGAAGATCGGGGAGAGCGCAGATCTTGCCATTGAGCCCGTGCCCGGTCCCGAGGTACTGACCGGCTCAACGAGGCTCAAGGCGGGAACGGTTCAAAAGCTCATTCTCAACATGATTTCGACCGGTGCCATGGTCAAGATTGGCAAGGTATACCAAAACCTGATGGTCGATGTGCAGCAGACGAACGAGAAGTTGGTGGTGCGCGGCCAGAACATCGTGATGGAGGCGACCGGCTGCACGCGCGAGCGCGCCGTTCAGGCGCTTGCAGATGCCGGCGGCCACGTAAAAACCGCTATTGTCTCGGTACTGCTGGACTGCGATGCCGAGCAGGCTGCGGTAGCTCTTGAGCGGGCGCGAGGCCATGTCCGTGCTGCGGTGAGTGGCCATGAGAAGAGCAATGCCGATGCCCAATAGGTGCGCGGCGCGAGCTGATATGACATCCAGACGAGATACCCAATACAAGGAGGAGTTATGACGAACAAAGAGCTGGCTCAAAAGCTGCTGGACCTTTTGGGCGGTAAAGACAACGTGCTCGCAAACGCGGCGTGCATGACGCGCCTGCGCGTGACCGTCAAAGACGCGGGCAACGTCGACACGGAGGGCATTAAGGCACTCGACGGCGTGATGGGCCTGGTCGAGGACGACACGATGCAGATCGTGCTGGGTCCGGGCAAGGTGAATAAGGTGCTCGAGGAGTTCTCCAAGCTCACCGGCCTTGCGAAAGGCGTTGCCGACGAGAGCGTGGTTGACGCTGCGGCCACAAACAAGGCCGCGCAGAAGGCCAAGTACGAGTCTAAGCCGGTTCAGGCCTTCCTCAAGAAGATTTCCAATGTCTTCGTCGCCCTGCTTCCCGGCATCATTGCGGCTGGCCTCATCAACGGTATCTGCAACGTCATTAACGTCTCGACTGCAGGAGCGCTTGCAGGCGAGTGGTGGTACCAGGGCATTCGTTCCATGGGCTGGGCCCTGTTTGCCTATCTGCCCATCTTGGTGGGCTATAACGCGGCACGTGAGTTTGGTGGCTCCGCTGCGCTGGGCGGCATCGCCGGCATGATGTGTATCGCCAACAGCGCCATGCCCCTGCTTGCGCCTGGCGCGGCTGATCCTGCCACTGCCATTCTGCTGCCGCTTACCAGTGCGCAGTACAACCCCGCAGCGGGCGGCATGATCGCGGCTCTCATCGCTGGCGCATTTTTTGCCTGGATGGAGCGTCAGATTCGCAAGGTTATGCCCAACGCACTCGACACGTTCTTGTCCCCGCTGCTGGTGCTCATCATCGGCGCCTTTGCTCTGATGCTCGTCATCCAGCCGGTTGGCGCATGGCTGACGACTGCCATCTTTAGCGTTTTGACCTTTATCTTCGAGAAGCTGGGCGTCCTGGGCGGCTATATCCTGTCGGCAGGCTTCTTGCCGCTGGTTTCCGTCGGCCTGCATCAGGCGCTCACGCCGATCCACGCTATGCTCAACGATCCCGACGGCGCTACCAAGGGTATCAATTACCTGCTTCCCATCCTTATGATGGCTGGCGGCGGCCAGGTCGGTGCCGGTTTGGCGCTGTACTTTAAGACCAAGAACGCCAAGCTCAAGAAGTACGTCGCAGAGTCCATTCCCGTTGGAATCCTGGGTGTGGGAGAGCCTCTGATGTATGCTGTTACGCTGCCGCTCGTTCGTCCGTTTGTGACGGCCTGCCTGGGTGCCGGATTTGGCGGCGCGCTCGCGGCGCTGCTTCACATCGGCACGGTTTCTCAGGGCGTTTCCGGTCTGTTTGGCCTGCTGATCGTCGTTCCTGGCCAGCAGCTCGGCTACGTTGCCGCTATGCTGCTTGCCTATGCCGCCGGCTTTGTCCTGACGTGGTTCTTTGGCGTCGACGAGCAGAAGATCAACGAGTTCTTTGGCGAGTAGTTTGATATCGCGAGCCGTGTTGCTCGGGGTTCGCGGCGCGCGGCAGATTTCTTGATGTTATGGTTGTGCCGGCGGGGCTAGCTGCTCCGCCGGCCTTTTTTAAAGGAGCGTTGAAGCATGAAAACGGGTATTTCGATTTATCTTTCCGGCCCTCTGCAGGATACTGAGCGGACGATTGAACATGGTGCCGCGGCGGGTGCGCGCTATGCGTTCACCTCGCTGCATATTCCCGAGGATGGGGGAGCGGCGTATGCCGATAAGGTCCGTCATGTGCTGTCGCTGCTTTCCGCCCGCGGCATTGCGCTCATTGCCGATGTGGGGCCTCGCACGTGCGATTTGCTCGGGCTTGAGCGCATCGAGGACTTGCGCGATCTGGGGTTGGAATACCTTCGTTTGGACTATGGCTTTAGTGCCCAGCGGGTCGCGGAGCTGTCCGGTGTATTTCGCATTGTGGTCAATGCATCGACAGTGAGTTCTGATGAAATCGCATCGTGGCGTGAGGCCGGTGCCGATGTGACTCGTTTTGCCGCCTGCCACAATTTTTACCCCAAGCCTTATACCGGTTTAGCTCTGGAGGACATTGCTCGGGTGAATCTTCGTCTTGCGGCGCTTGGATTCGAAATCATGGCTTTTGTGCCGGGTGATGCTAACGTTCGCGGGCCGGTATTCGAGGGACTGCCGACGGTCGAGGCGCAGCGCGGTCGCGCGTCAAAGGTTGCTCTCAATATGCTTGAGCTTGCACATGGCGCCGATTGCGACATTGTGTTGGTCGGCGACCCCGATCTTTCCGATGCGGGCTGGGCGCAGTTTGCTCAAGTTTCCGCCGGATACGTGGACCTGCAATGCGAGCTTGAGCCCGGTTATGCCTATGTGCGCGGGCAGATTCATCACGACCGGCCCGACTCGAGCGTCCTCATCTTTAGGTCTCAGGAGTCACGTACGACGCTTAAGCCGGATTCCGTGCCGACGGATGCCGGAGCCGGCCTGCCGCGAAAGGCGGGGTCGATCGCTGTGAGCAATAGCGGATATGGGCGCTACGAAGGCGAGCTTGAGATTGCGCGGGTCGATCTTCCCGGTGACGAGCGCATGAACGTTGCGGGCCATATCACGCCCGAGGCAATGGAGCTGCTGCCGTTCATCAAACGCGGATTCGGGGTACGGTTCGTTTAGCGTGTGACCCGTGGGCTACAATTGGCCCATCATACGAAGGCGCCTCGTGTGGCGTGTGCCTGCGTTGGCCGATCTATATTCGGAGGATTCCCATGACCGTACTGTTTGTTGAATATCCCAAGTGCTCGACCTGTAAGAAGGCCAAGGCATGGCTGGATGAACATGGGGTTGAGTATATCGACTGCGATATCGTTTTGGACAATCCTACGGCTGATGAGCTTGCGACCTGGATTGCTCATTCGGGGCTGCCGGTGCGGCGCTTCTTTAATTCGTCGGGCATGAAATATCGAGAGCTGGGCCTGAAGGCGCGTCTGGATGCGGGCATGACGGATCGGGAGTGCTACGAGCTGCTGGCGACCGACGGCATGCTGGTCAAGCGTCCGCTGCTGGTGGGCGACGACTTTGCGATTCCCGGCTTTAGGGAATCGGCTTGGGCCGAGGCGTTGCTGTAGCGGCTGCGGAAAGTGCGACCCGGAATTCGCTTCCAGAATGGGATGCACTTTCCCAAAGTGGCCGGTTGCGGAAAGCACGTCCCATTCTGAGCTTCGATTGCGGGACACGGTTTCCGGTTGAGGGCTCGACGGGAAAGTAGGGACCAGTTTGAGCTTGAAATCTGGGACGCACTTTCCGCCGGCGGGCCTGCCCCAGTCAGTCCGCCAGCTGTGCCCATTCGTGCGGATCGTAGACCTTTACGTGTTTGTTGGGCTTGCCGCTCCAGTACTCCTCGTCCATAAAGGGCAGATATGCCTGAACGCCAGGGCAGATAAAGGGAATCCGCTGCTGTTGCAGTCGCTCACGCTGGCGCTGCTCCAGGTGTGCCTCGGATATGACGGTCGGCATACCGGACAACTCGACGAGGCTTGCCTGGATTCGCTTAAGGTCGGGGAGTCCCGCGTGCCATGACATCCGCATGATCAAAAAGGATGCACGGCGGTATTTTGCCTGCACCACAGTAATGGCGGGGCGCAGTGTGGGATGGATTTTGTCCCGTTCGGGCCAAAGGTCGGCAGTGATCTCGAGGCCCAGGGTCTCCCATAGGTAATCAAGCTCTTCGTCCATGGCGCCTCGATATCTACGCGATCATTGATACTTCGATTGTGTTGCCTGGTGCTATCGTTTTCGCGGTAGAATCTGCCAACGGTTGACGGCTACCGCTCGCGGCGTTTTGCCCTTCGTGTACAGCGGTCGGCTTCACAGGTCCTTCACGGGTTGGACTAAATAAGGCCAATTTGACTGAATTTCAAAAAAGTCAAAATTGGGGCTTGCGTCACGGCGAGACTTCCCGTATATTTCTTTCTTGCGCAAAGGCACAGCCGAGCGCAGCGATGCAGTCATTGGGATGTCGTCTAATGGCAGGACAGCGGATTCTGGTTCCGTCAATGGGGGTTCGACTCCCTCCATCCCAGCCATTGCATTTGCTACATATGGCCCGTTCGTCTAGCGGTTTAGGACGCCGCCCTCTCAAGGCGGAGATCACCAGTTCGAATCTGGTACGGGCTACCAAAATTGAACGCCCGGGCCTCGTAAGAGACCCGGGTTTTGTGTATTGACCGTATATACGGCGCCTGCCGTGTTTCGCTCAGATCGAGGAGTAGCCATGGATCTGCCCATCAGCTTGCAAGACATCACGTATGCCGAGAACTATCTGGCGCAGGGCGACCTGGCTACGGCGACGCCGCTGCTGGAGCGTCTGGTGGAGCTCGCCGAGGAGTATATCGACGCTGAGTGCAAGACGGAGGAGAAGCGCCAATACTTTAGCTTCGATAGCAAGTTTGAGCGCTTGGCCTATCGCCGCGTGGAGAAGGATCCGCGCGAGCTCGTGCAGGTCGAGGTGCCGTTTGACCGCCTGTACTCTGATATGGCGTTTGCCTACATTCGTCAGCAGGATTATGTGAGCGCTCGTAATGCCCTGATGCAGGCTGTGCGTTGGGACCCCATGAACTGCAACTATCGCTTGGATTTGGCCGAGCTGTTCCGCGCACTCGAGGACAAGCAGGAATGGGCATCGCTCTCGTTCTCGGTGCTGGAGCGTGCAAGCGATGGCAAGTGCGCCGCCCGCGCTTACGCCAATCTAGGTCAGTACTTTTTGGAGCCCGAGACCGAGAACGTTTCGGCTGCCGTGGGCTGCGCGCGTCTGGCGCTGCGCCTGGCGCCCAACGATGCGCATACGACGCGCCTGCTCAACAAGATCCATACCACCTATCCGGATGCCGCTGATGAGAGCGACGACCACGTGATGGGTGAATTGGCCCTGCAAGGCGTGCCGACCTCGCCTTCGGCCGAGATTGCCATCTGCCTGATCATGTGCGCGACCGATGCTGCAAGCGACGGCGACAAGCAGGAGGCGACGCGCCTGACGGTGCGTGCTCGCGACTTGGTGGGCGAGGAGGCCTGCGCGGCGATTATCAAACTGGTGCGCGAGAGCGATGCCGAGCTCAATGCCGAGCGCAAGGCAAAGCGCGAGGCTACGGGCTCAAACGCCGATGGCGCCAAGGAGGCCGGCGATGCCCAGTAAGCGTGAACGCAAGCTCATTTCTAAGAATCGCTCGGCGCATCACGAGTACTTTATCGATGAGACGTTTGAGTGCGGTATTGAGCTGAGCGGCACCGAGGTCAAGTCGATTCGCGAGCGCGCCTGTCAGATCACTGACACTTTTGCGCTGATTCGTGGCGGCGAGTGCTGGCTCGTCGGACTGCATATCCACCCTTATAGCCATGGTGGCGTGTGGAATCGCGATCCCGACCGTCGGCGTCGTCTGCTGCTGCACCGCAAGGAGATCGACTTTCTTGACGGCAAACTTCGCAACCGTGGTTATGCGCTGGTTCCGTTGGAGCTCTACTTTAATACCGACGGCCGCGTAAAGCTGCTGCTGGGTCTGGGTCGCGGCAAGAAGCTCTACGACAAGCGCGAGGACATGGCCAAGCGTGATGTCCAACGCGAGATCGACCGCGCCCTTAAGGAACGCAACCGCTAGGCACTCTGTATAAGTTGCGGTGGAATACGGACTGTTTTGCCTGTTTGAGGGGCTATTCAGTCCCTATTTCACCGCAACTGCGGGCGTCTCATCTTTCTTACTGTTCTGACACATATGTCTTAAAGGCGGCGTCCGTTATGGGTGCCGCCTTTTTTGTGGGTACATACATTCATGAGGTTCCAACCCGAGCTAGGGGAGTGATCGTTATGGACAAAACTGCGTTCTTTACCATGCCGAGCGGTCTGTACGTGGTGAGCGCTGCGGCAGACGGGTTGCGCGCCGGCTGCGTCATCAACACTGCGGTGCAGGTGACGTCCATGCCGCCGCGTATTTCGGTTGCCGTGAACAAGGACAATGTCACCTCGGGCGTCATCGCATCGGCCAAAGCGTTCGCGCTGACCGTGATCGATCAGACGGCCGACATGCTCTACATCGGTAACTTTGGGTTCCGCACCAGCAGCGATTATGACAAGTTTGCCAAATACGAGACCCGCGAGACGGCTCTGGGCATGCCCTATGTGCCCGAGCACGCGGCGGCCCTGTTTAGCTGCCGTTTGATCGACACTGTGGATGTGGGCACGCATCTGCTGTTTATTGGCGAGGTCGAGGATGCCGAGCGCCTGAGCGACGAGACGCCGCTGACGTACGACTACTATCACAAGGTGCTAAAGGGCAAGACGCCGCCCAAAGCCTCGTCGTATCAAGGCTAGAAATGTTCTAAAAATACTTGCATTATACTATTGAGAATATATACTAATAAGTAAGTACACCAGCAGTCACGTTCGAGAGGAGAACATCATGGCTGAGGAAAAGAAGACGTATAAGTTTGTGTGCACCGTTTGCGGTTACGAGGTTGAGGTCGACACGCCCGAGCTGCCCGAGGATTACGTGTGCCCGGTGTGCGGCGTCGGTCCCGATCAGTTTGAGCTCGTCGAGGAGTAACTCGCAGGCACACGGCGAAAGCCGAACATAGCTCTGTCCAAGGGTCCCGGTCGAATTCTCGGCCGGGACCCTTTTGATTTATCTGACGGTTTAAAACGGTCTCACGTTTTACAGATTGAGACGTTATATCTGGACAGTCACGCCATCTCAATTACATTCCTGTTAGCAGCACGATGTCGAGAATCGTCACGATGACGCCGATCCCTACGAGCAGCGCGTTGAGCGGGCGCGAGTTGGCGTATTTGCCCATAACGCGGGGCGAACTGGTGAGTCGTATGAGCACAAAGACCGTAATCGGCAACTGAAGCGACAGCAGCGCCTGACTCCAGATGAGACCCTCAAAAGGATTCGGGACGATCAGGCACGCCGCCACTGCGCCGACGAAACAGACCGCCACTCCAATCGATGAGTGCCGGTCGTGGATGTCGTATTCCTCGTCGAACATGCCCGCGGTGATGGTGCCCGCCGCCATGCCCGCCGTCACGCTACTCGATATGCCCGCAAACAGCAGTGCCACCGCAAAGATGATTGAGCTTGCCGGGCCCAGAATGGGGGAGAGCGTGTCCGCTGCGACGGCGAGGTCGTCTACGAGAATGCCGTGCGCAAAGAAGGTCGTTGCGGCCAGGATGACCATGGCCGAGTTGATTGCCCAGCCCACGCCCATCGAAAAGAGCGTGTCGAAGAGCTCGTAGCGTAGACGTTCCTCGATAACCTGCTCGCCTTGGCCTTCGAAGTGCATGGATTGGATGACCTCGGAGTGTAGAAAGAGGTTGTGGGGCATAACGACCGCACCCAGGACACTAACGATAATCGCGGCCGAGCCGGTGGGCATACTGGGTGTGATCCAGCTTGCGGCGGCCTGCGGCCAGTCGACCTTGACCAGCGTAAGCTCAGCCAAAAACGAGAGTCCTACCACGCCTACGAAGGCGATGATCCATCGCTCGGCGCGCTTGTAGGAGCTCGTCATGAGCATCGCCATCGATACTGCCGCCACGATGACGCAGCCCGCGCGCACGGGCAGCCCAAAGAGCATCTGAAGGGCAATCGCACCACCTAGGACTTCGGCCATGGCGGTGGCGATGGTCGCGAGATAGGCGCTGGCAAGCACCGTGCGCCCAACGAAGCGGGGAAGGTAACGTGTCGTGGCCTCGGCAAGACAGGCGCCCGTGGCGATACCCAGGTGTGCCGCGTTGTGCTGCAGCACAATGAGCATAATTGTGGACAGCGTGACGATCCACAGCAGCGCGTAGCCAAACTGCGAGCCCGCGGCCATATTGGAGGCCCAGTTGCCCGGGTCGATAAAGCCGACGGTCACGAGCAGCCCGGGGCCGACATGCCGCGCAATGTCTAGGCCTCCGTGACCACCGGTACGCCGGGAGCCAAAGTGTTGTTTGAGATGGTTGAGCATGGTGCGCTCCTGCGTGCCGTTTGTTTGACGCCGCAAAGGATACCCGTTTTATGCTAAAAAGTTAACCAAGACTAATAAAATTGTTGTATTTGAATAGGATGGTGAAGGGGGATTGCCGAAATGTCTTGATCTGTAACAACTGGGGATGGAAATTGGGTCTAGGTGTTACAGATCAAGACAGGAAGAAATGGTCCTATGGAAAATCTCGATCTGTAACAGTTAGCTGCAAAAACCGGCCCTTCTTGTTACAGATTGAGATAAACCAAAACTGTCCTGCAGAAAATCTCAACCTGTAACATCTAAGCGCCAAAATTGGCTCCTCCTGTTACAGATTGAGATGTTTGAAGCGGTGAGCTTACAGGTCGAACTTGGGCCCTTGTTGCCGTCCTTGAGGTCGGCGGTGTCCACTCGTAGGGCGTGCGTTACGCGATTGTTTCGAAACGGGCGGGAAACACAACGGGCCGGCGATGCACCTAGTATGCCTAGTCAACTGACTGTCTAACACCTAGGGGAGGATCGCGATGCAGGCAGATTCCGCTCAGCAGCAGGGCCTTTATCGCCCCGAATTCGACCACGATGCATGTGGCATCGGCGCGCTTGCCGATATCAACGGCGAGCGCCATCACCAGATTCTGGACGACGCGCTGTCCATTCTGGTCAACTTGGAGCACCGCGGCGGCACGGGACTCGAGAAGAATACCGGCGACGGCGCCGGCATCCTGTTCCAGGTTCCGCATCATTTTTTCCGCAAAGAGGCTCAAAAGTGCGGCCAGATTCTGCCGGCAGAGGGCGACTATGGCGTGGCCATGCTGTTCTTCCCGCAGGACGACAAGGGCGTAGAGGATGCCCGTCGCGTGTTTGAGGAGGGCTGCGCTGAGGCCGGCGTGCCGCTGCTCTTTTGGCGCGAGGTGCCGGTCGACCCGCACGACTTGGGCGAGACAGCCCGCGCCTGCATGCCCACCATCTTGCAGGCTTTCCTGGGCCGTCCGGACGACACGCCCGCCGGCGACGCCTTCGAGCGCCGCCTGTACGTGTGCCGCCGCACCATCGAGAAGAAGGCTGACGCCGAGTTTGCCCTGCGCAACAAGATCTTCTATGTGTGCTCCATGAGCTCGCGCACCATCGTGTACAAGGGCATGCTGGTCGCCACACAGATGCGCCGCTTCTTCATCGACCTCAACGACGCCGCCGTCAAGACGGCCGTGGCGCTCGTACACTCGCGCTACTCCACCAACACCACGCCCAGTTGGGAGCGTGCGCACCCCAACCGCTTTATCATCCACAACGGCGAGATCAACACCCTCAAGGGCAACGTCAACTGGATTCGTGCCCGCGAGCCCAACCTGTACAGCCCCGTGTTGCAGCATGATCTTGAGCGCGTGATGCCCATCATCAACCGTGAGGGCTCCGATTCCGCGATTCTGGACAACGTGCTCGAGTTTTTGGTCATGAACGGTCGCCCGCTTACACGTGCCGCGTCCATGCTGCTGCCCGAGCCGTGGGACCACAACGACAATCTGAGCGAGGAACGCCGCGCCTACGACGCCTACCAGTCCATGCTCATGGAGCCGTGGGATGGCCCGGCGGCCATCGCCTTTACCGACGGTCGCACGCTGGGTGCCGCCCTCGACCGTAACGGCCTGCGTCCCGCCCGCTACTATGTGACGCGCGACGGTCGCTTTATGCTGGCAAGCGAGGTGGGCACCATCGAGGTGAGCCCCGAGAACATCCTGACGAGCGGCTGTCTGGGGCCGGGCCAGATGCTCGAGGTTGACTTTGCCCGCGGGCGCGTTATCTACAACGACGAGCTGCGCGCCCGTTACGCCAAGGAAAAGCCCTACCGCGACTGGATTGCCGAGGAGACGCTGACGGTCGACGCGCTCGATAGGCCCGCCGCGGCAACGCCCGCCGAGGACGCCGAGGTGCCCGCCGCCGTGCGCATGGCTAAGCTCGGGTATCACTGGGATGATGTTGACGAGGTCGTGCGTCCCATGGCCCAGCAGGGCAAGGCGCCGCTCGCCTCGATGGGCATCGATGCGCCGCTGGCCTGCCTGTCCAAGAAGACGCGTTCGTTCTTCGACTACTTCTATCAGCTGTTCGCTCAGGTCACGAACCCGCCCATCGACGCCCTGCGCGAGCATATGGTAACCTCGACCACGCTCTACCTGGGCAACCACGGCAACCTGCTCGAGGACTCCCGTACGGCCTGCCAGCTGGTTCGCTTGGAGCGCCCGTTGCTCAACGAGGAGGAGTTCGAGCGTATCTGCGCCATCGACCGTGTTGGCTTTAAGACCCGCCGGTTTCGTGCCGTGTACCGCCGCGACGCGGGTGAGGGCGCGCTGCAGGCTGCGCTCAAGCAGCTTGCCGAAGACGTCGAGGCTGCGGTTCGCGATGGCGTGAACATCGTGGTGCTGAGCGATCGCGCCGAAGCGGGCGAGGTGCCCGTGCCGTCGCTGCTCGCCGTGGGCTGCGTGCACAACCACCTGATCCGTGCCGGCGTGCGCACCTTTGCCGATATCGTGGTGGAGTGCGGCGACGCCGTGTCCCCGCACGACTTTGCGGCGCTGGTGGGCTACTCCGCGAGCGGCATCTATCCGTACAACGCGCATGCGTGTATCCGCGATCTGGCGGCACGCGGCGATCTGGACGTGACAGCCGAGCAGGGCATCGCCAACTACAACAAGGCCGCGACGGCGGGCATCGTCTCCATCATGTCCAAGATGGGCATCTCTACGGTGCAGAGCTACCACTCCGCGCAGATCTTCGAGGCCGTGGGCTTCACTCCGGAGTTCGTCAACGCGTACTTCGCCGGCACGGTGAGCCGTGTGGGCGGTATGGGTGTCGAGGACGTCGAGCGCGAGCAGAATGAGCGCTACGACGCCGCGCTCGCTATCCTCAAGAGCCCGGCTCCCGATCAGCTGCCCACGCTGGGTCTGACCAAGTGGCGCCCGCTCGGCGGCGAGGATCACCTTATCGACCCGCAGACCGTCTACCTGCTGCAGACCGCCTGCCGCGAGGACAGCTACGACACCTTTAAGGAGTACAGCGCCCGCCTGCACCGCACCGGCCGTGCCGTGCGCCTGCGTGACCTGCTGGACTTTAATGCCAACGGTCGCACGCCGGTTTCGCTCGACGAGGTGGAGCCCGCGCTCAACATCGTCCGCCGCTTTAACACCGGCGCCATGTCGTACGGCTCCATCAGCAAGGAAGCACACGAGTGCATGGCCATCGCCATGAACCGCCTGCACGGCCGTTCCAACTCGGGCGAGGGCGGCGAGGACCCGCGTCGCGAGACCCCGCTGGCCAACGGCGACTCCAAGAACTCCGCGATCAAGCAGGTGG
>CABQSP010000025.1:0-27469 GCA_902466855.1 uncultured Collinsella sp.
AACGGGGCGGCACGCCATTTTTCTATCAGACAACTCGCTGAAGTAAGGCTGCGAAGGCCGCGAGGCCGGGAGGGGTTTCCTAAGGGCACATCCCGCAGCCGCGAAGCGGCGAGGACGTGCCTGTGGAAACCCCGCAGGCCCCGCGGCCGGTGGGAGCAACGCTACTTTACGACCAAGATGTCGCAGTCGGTGTTGCGCAGCAGGAACGTCGAAATCGAGCCCAGGAGCGCATACTTGATCGAGGACAGACCGCGAGCGCCGCAGAGCACCAGGTCGGGCTTGACCACGTCGAGCATCTCGTCCTTGAGCGTCTCGCGAATACGGCCGGCGCGAATCATAACCTCGACCTCGGGAATATCGGGATTGGCCTTGGCCTCTTCGAGTTGCTTGGCGATGGAGTTCTTAAATGCCTCCTCTAGGCCGTTGACCAGATCGACCGGATAGGAACCGGCGCTCTCGAGTGCCGTGGAATCGATGACGTGGCCGATAATCAGCTTGGCGCCGTTGTTCGCGGCGACCTTGATGGCGCGTGCGAGCACAAAATCCTGCTGCTCAGTACCGTCGAGTGAAACAAATACCTTGGTATAGCCCTCGTTCATGGTTTCCTCCTTGGTCTATCGCACGGGCGCGGGGCTCGTGCGTCGGGCGGGCGCGGATGCGTGACCGCCGGACACTTTATCTTGTTGCAGTTATACCCAAGGATTTGGGTTTGACCGCTCGCAATTCTGTGAACGGGCGAGTTTTTTGGTAAGGGTAGGCGCAGGCGCGCCGCCAACGGTTGATAATGGGACATCGCCCGCACCGTCCGCAGAACAACTATCGGCGGGTGTCTAACGAGGGGGTCCCTTTGGATATCATTGAGCTTCTAAAATCTGCCTTCATGGGCCTAGTCGAGGGCATTACCGAATGGCTGCCTGTTTCGTCGACCGGTCACATGATCTTGGTGGACGAGTTCGTCAAGATGAACGTGAGCGAGACGTTCTGGAATATGTTCCTGGTCGTGATTCAGCTTGGCGCCATTTTGGCCGTCTGCGTCCTGTTCTTCTACGACCTCAACCCGTTTTCTCCCAGCAAGGGCAAGGAGGGCCGTCGCGACACCTGGGTGCTGTGGGGCAAGATTGTGCTCGGCTGCATTCCCGCCGCGGCGATCGGTCTGCCGCTTAACGACTGGATGGAGGAGCATTTCTATAATGCTCCCGTCGTGGCGCTGGCGCTCATTGTGTACGGCGTGCTGTTTATCGTGATCGAAAACTGGCGCGCGAACAAGCGCGACCAGGCCGCTCTTGCCGGTTCGTTTGGCGCGCGTGCCGTGGTGGCGGGCGGACGACCCGCTGGTGCGCATTTTGCCGCGCCCGCTGCGACTGCCGCTGCAGACGATGACGATAACCTGGACTTTGGCTCCATCACTACGCTCGAGGACCTGAGCTGGAAGACCGCGCTGGGTATTGGTTGCTTCCAGGTGCTCTCGCTGATTCCTGGCACATCGCGTTCCGGCTCTACCATCATCGGCGGCCTGCTGCTGGGCTGCACGCGCTCGGTGGCGTCTAAGTTCACGTTCTTCCTGGCTATTCCCGTTATGTTTGGCGCAAGTGCGCTCAAGCTGGTCAAGTACTTCGTTAAGGGTGGCACCTTCGGCACCAACAAGATCGCCATCCTGGGCGTGGGCTGCATCGTGGCCTTTGTGGTTTCGCTTATCGCCATCAAGTGGCTTATGGGTTTCGTCCGCCGTCATGACTTCAAGTGCTTCGGCGTCTACCGCATCATTCTGGGCATCGTGGTGCTCGCGTACTTCTTCGTCCTGGAGCCTATGCTCGGCCTGTAACTTGGTTGATGCTGCGCGGCGGCCAGAACGACAACTTGTCATTCAAAGAGGGCGACATGGCCAAAAGGTCTATGCCGCCCTCTTTTCATGCCAATTTGTTCGTTCTGGCCGCCGCCCGCTACCGTTGCCATGGCATTGGTGGCTCCCCGATTGGTGCAATGGGGTCAGGTTACTTTGCAGCAACATGGTGCAGGCTAACCTGACCCCATTGCACCAAATCCGCTGGGGCGGGCCTGACAGTGGCGCACGGAGTCGTGGTGTGATTTGCGTCGGTGTCCGCGCGGCTCGGTATACTGGTACGGCTCAAACTATGGCGCTGCCCGCAGGCGCGCCGTCCGTCAGATGAGGAGTCGCCCATGACCCAGCCCTTGCCCTGGGAAAAGAACGCCACGGTACCCGTGCCGCCCGCACCGGAACCCGTGCCGCTCGATGCATACACCGCCCCTGCAGCGCCGGAGCCCGAGCTCGTCCCGCTCGACATCTACGACGCTCCCGCGCCGGCATCCAAACCCGCCAAGCCGCTCGTCGATATCGACGGCCTTAATCCCGCCCAGCGCGAGGCCGTCCTAACCACCGAGGGCCCGTTGCTGGTGCTCGCCGGTGCTGGCTCGGGCAAGACCCGCGTCCTGACCTTCCGCATCGCACATATGCTCGGCGACCTGGGTGTTAAGCCTTGGCAGGTTCTTGCCATCACGTTTACCAACAAGGCCGCGGCCGAGATGCGCGAGCGTCTGGCGGCGCTCATCCCCAGCGGCACCCGCGGCATGTGGGTGTGCACCTTCCATGCCATGTGCGTGCGCATGCTGCGTGAGGACGCCGACCTGCTGGGTTACACCGGTCAGTTCACCATCTACGATGACGATGACTCAAAGCGCATGGTGCGTGACATTATGCAGGCGCTCGGCATCGAGCAAAAGCAATTCCCTATCAACATGATCCGCAGCAAGATCAGCTCGGCCAAAAACGCCATGATCGGCCCCGAGGACATGCTCAAGAGTGCCGATAGCCCCAACGACAAAAAGGCCGCGCAGGTCTACTTGGAGCTGGAGCGCCGCCTACGCGCTGCCAATGCGATGGACTTTGATGACCTGCTCGTGCGCACGCTCGAGCTGCTGCGCACCCGCCCCGAGGTGCTCGATAAGTACCAAGAGCGCTTCCGCTACATTAGCGTCGACGAGTATCAGGACACCAACCACGTCCAGTACGAGATCGCCAACCTGCTGGCCGCCAAGTACCAAAACCTCATGGTCGTGGGCGACGACGACCAGTCCATTTATAGCTGGCGTGGTGCCGACATCACCAATATTCTGGACTTTGAGAAGGACTTTAAAGACTGCAAGACCGTTAAGCTGGAGCAGAACTACCGCTCTACTGGTCATATCCTGAGTGCCGCCAACGCCGTGGTGCGCCATAACTCGCAGCGCAAGGACAAGCGCCTGTTTACGGCCGAGGGCGATGGCGAGAAGATCCAGGCCTTCCAGGCGAGCGACGAGCGCGACGAGGGCCGCTGGATTGCCGGCGAGATCGAGAAGCTGCACTCCAAGGGCACGAGCTACGACGATATCGCCGTGTTCTATCGTACCAACGCCCAGTCGCGCATTCTCGAAGATATGTTCCTGCGCGCGGGCGTGCCCTACAAGATCGTGGGCGGCACGCGGTTCTTCGACCGTGCCGAGATCCGCGACGTCATGGCCTACCTCAAGATGATCGTGAACCCGGCTGACGAGATGAGCGTCAAGCGCGTCATCAACACACCTCGCCGCGGCATCGGTTCCACCTCGATTCAAAAAATTGAGCAGCTGGCGCGCGACAACCGCTGCTCGTTCTTCCAGGCCTGCGAGATCGCGTGCGCCGAAACCGGCATGTTTAGCGCCAAGGTGCGCAATGGCCTGTCGAGCTTTGTGTCGCTGGTGCGCGAGGGCCGTCGCATGGATGGCGAGCTCAAGGACGTCGTCGAGATGATTGTCGACAAGACGGGCCTGCTGCAGGCATTCCGCGTCGAGGGCACCATGGAGTCCGAGAGCCGCGCCGAGAACATCCAGGAATTCCTGGGCGTTGCGGCCGAATTTGAAGAGACACACGAGGATATCGAGGGGACGCTTGAGAGCTTGGAAGAGCTGCGCGCGGCTGGCGTTGCCGATGTGCCTGCCGACGCTGAGCCCGAGCCCGTTGTGGTGAGCGCGCCTGCGCCCGAGCCGGGACCGTCCGCGCCCGCGTCCTCGTTTGAGGCGCTGGTCGGCGCGCGCGATGCCGCAGGTTCCAATCCGCTCGATAGCCTAGCCGCCCCGGCGCTCTCGCCGCAGGATGCTCTGGCCGCCGCCATCGCGGGCAACGCATATGCCGCGTCGACGGAGATGCCGGCGGGTGCCGTGCATGCCGACGAGATCGAGCGCACCTACGGTCCGCTCACCTGTAAGGCGCTGCCGGCGCTCATGGAGTGGCTGGCCCTGCGCTCCGACTTGGATTCCCTAGCCGGCGAGACGCATGCCATTACCATGATGACCATCCACTCCGCCAAGGGCCTGGAGTTCCCGGCGGTGTTCGTGGCCGGCATGGAGGAGGGTATCTTCCCGCACGTGCACGACTTTGGCGGCAGCGATGACCCGGGTAAGCTCGAGGAGGAGCGTCGCCTGGCCTACGTCGCCATCACGCGCGCCCGTAAGCGCCTGTTCTTGACCTATGCGGCCACGCGTCGCACCTACGGCTCGACTTCTGCCAACCCGCGTTCGCGCTTCCTCAACGAGATTCCGTTTGAGGATATCGAGTTTAGCGGTATCGGTTCTGCCGGTTTTGAGGGCACGGGCTGGGAGAAGCGCGGCGACCGTCACGGCACCTTTGGCTCGGGCGTGGGTTCGGATATGTATGGCGGCAAGGTGTTCGGTTCGCATACGCGCTCGACCGGCGGTTCCGGTTCGCGCGGTGGATCGAGTTTTGACGATTTCTTTGGCGGCAGCAGCTACGGGACCGAGCGCCATCGTGGGGTCTCGCCCGACGCCGGCCGTGTTGCCTCGACCTTTGGTTCGGGTGCGCCGCGAGCCAAAAAGCCGTCATCTAAGGTGTCGCCGACAGTGGAGCGCAAGGTCGATCGCGCTAGCGCGTCGCAGGACTTTGCCGCAGGCGATACCGTGAGCCACAAGACCTTTGGCACGGGTACCGTGATCTCGGTCGTCGGAGACATGATCGAGGTTCAATTCGAAAAGACCGGCCAGACCAAAAAGCTAATGAAAGGTTTTGCACCGATCGTCAAGCTGTCGTGATCCCGGCGGACCTGGGCGGGCGTATGGGGCAACATCGCCTGCTCGGGCAGTCCTGCGCAAGACGGAGAGCACATTAAGTGCTCTCCTTTGCGTGCGGAACTCGCGATCGATGTTGCCCTATACGCCCGCCCAGGTCCTTGGGTAACGGTGCTTGCGAACGTCGCTCTGCTCGTTCGCTTTTTGATCTGGAGAGCCGGGTGGGCTGATAAATAGATATGGCAAGGGGCTCTCCCGCACATGGACGGGAGAGCCCCTTGTTGCGTTTGGGTTGTTGGTGCGACCTACAGGTGGCTGATGATCAGTTCCATCTTGCCTTCGAGGTCGATGGAGCTGACGGTGTTCGGGGCCAGCAGGTGGCTTCCCTTGTGGACGGGGTCGCCGCAGACGGTGCCTTCGCCGTCGATGACCGACAGACACATGAAGGGCCAGCGCTGGTCGAGGGTCTTGCTGCCGTCGACACGCACGCGATCGACGGTGTAGCAGGAGTTAGACTCGAGCTCGGTCACGCCATCGACCTCGGGTGCGGTTACCGTGCCGTCGGTCGGAGCCTGAGCATCAAAGTCGATGCAATCGAGGCTCTGCTCAATGTGCAGTGGGCGCAGCTTGCCGTCGGTGCCGGGGCGGTCGTAGTCGTACAGACGATACGTCACGTCGCTCGACTGCTGCGTCTCCAAAATGAGCGTGCCGGTCTTGATGGCATGCACGGTACCGGAATCAATCTGGAAAAAGTCGCCCTTGTGGATCGGCAGCACGTTGAGCATGTCGTCCCAACGGCCTTCCTCGATCATCTGTGCGGCCTCGACGCGGTCCTTGGCGCGCTGGCCGACAATGATCGTGGCACCGGGCTCGCAGTCCAGCACATACCAGCACTCGGTTTTGCCCAAGCTGCCGTTCTCGTGCTTGGCGGCGTACTCGTCGTTGGGGTGAATCTGGATCGAAAGGTCGTCCTTGGCGTCCAGAATCTTGATGAGCAGCGGGAACTCCTTGCCTTCACAGTTGCCAAAGAGCTCGCGGTGCTCGGCCCACAGCCACGACAGCGTGTGGCCGGCGTACGGGCCCTCAGCGATCTGGCAGTCGCCGTTGGGGTGGGCCGAGATGGCCCAGCACTCACCGATGGGACCATCGGGAATGTCGTAACCAAATACGGTTTCGAGCTGGCGGCCGCCCCAGATCTTCTCGTGAAAGATCGGCGTCAGCTTAATCAAATCGGACATGTTTATACCCCCATTGTGTTGTGCGGGCGCTGCACAAAACAGCTCAAAGCGAGCGCCCGGATGACTACAAAAACCTATGCCAACGTTACGTTGTGCAACTCAAAGCGGTCGCCAACGTTGCGCGAGACCGAATACTCAAAGGCGGCGCCGCTGTCCAAAAAGCCAATCTGGGTGAGCTCGAGCAGGGGAGAGCCAGGTTTGGTGTCCAGGCGATTGGCTTCTTCCTCGGTTGCTGCCACGGCGCGAATGGTACGGTGGAAGCTCGAAATTTTCAGCCCGCATTGCTCGCGGATGAAATGGTAGACCGATCCGTACAGGTCCTTCTTTTTAAGGCCTGGAATCAGCTCGAGGGGCATGTAGGTGTACTCGATAACGATGGGCTTCCCATCGGCCTGACGCACGCGCACGACGTGATAGGCAAAGTCATCCTCGGCAATTCCCAGCTGGGCTGCGATGTCCGCTGGTGGATTAACAATCGAGAAATCGTAGACCACCGAGGTCACCTTTTCCCCGCGGTGCTCATACGAAAAGCCCTGGGCACGGTCGTTTTTGCCCTGGAAAAACGCCTGGCCGGGAAGTCCCGCCGTGTCCTTAACGTAGGTACCCGATCCGCGCCGGCTGGTAATAAGACCTTCCTCGGTGATTTGCTCGATAGCTCGTTTGACGGTGATTTTGGAAACGCTATAGAGCTCACAGAACTCAACGACGGTGGGAAGCTTGTCGCCCGGTTTAAGAGCGCCATCCTCGATACTTCGACGAATATCTGCAGCTATCGCCTCGTATTTGGGAATCATGGAACCTCCTTTCCGACATATATGAATACAAAAAGTAAGTATAACCCTCAACAGGGCATCCATATTACTTTTATCTAAGAAGTTCGAGAAAGAAAAAAGAAAAAGACGCTTTACTTTTAAAATTAGAGCGCTATAGTTTAAGCAACGAACGGAATCCTTCCGCACAACAGGATCGACCGTTTGGGGACGGTTTTGTTTTGGCGGGTTGGATATCGGTATGGCCGGTGCGCGCCCGCGCCGGATAACCTGCCAAAGCAAACCCGTCTCCAACCGGAAGCTCTAGAACACGAAAGCGAGGACTTTGATGGCACAGTATCAGCTGCCCAACGACTTCTTCTTTGGCGCTGCTATGTCCGGCCCGCAGACTGAGGGTCAGTGGAACCAGGGCGGCAAGCTCGAGAACCTGTGGGACACCTGGTCCATCCAGGATCTGGGTTCGTTCTACAACCGCGTTGGCTCTTACGCCGGCAATGACTTTATGGCCAAGTACCAGGAAGACCTTCGCATTTTGAAGGACTTGGGTCTGGATACCTATCGCACTTCCATCCAGTGGAGCCGTCTGCTCGATGCCGACGGCAACCTCAACGAGGAAGGTGCCGCGTGGTATCACGAGTTGTTCCGCGCCTCTCGCGAAGCCGGCTTGGAGCCGTTTGTCAACTTGTACCACTTTGACATGCCCACCTACCTCTTTAACCGTGGCGGCTGGGAGAGCCGTGAGGTTGTCGAGGCTTACGCACATTACGCCGACGTCGCCTTCCACGAGTTTGGCCAGGAGATTAAGTACTGGTTCACCTTTAACGAGCCCATCGTCGAGCCCGAGCAGCGCTATCAGGAGGGCGTGTGGTTCCCGCAGCTCCACGACTTCAACCGCGCCCGCACCGTGCAGTATCACATCTCGCTGGCGCACGCGCTGGCCGTGGCCAACTATCGTCGCGCCTATGACGAGGGCGCTATTCGCGCCGATGCCAAGATCGGCATGATCAACTGCTTTACCCCGGTCTACACCAAGGAGAACCCCAGCGAGGCGGACCTCGAGGCCGTGCGCATGACCAGCGGCATCAACAACCGCTGGTGGCTCGACCTCATCACCAAGGGCGAGCTTCCTGCCGACGTGCTCGACAGCCTGGCCGAGGGCGGCGTTAAGCTCCCGTTCCGCGCCGGCGACCAAGAGATCCTTAAGCAGGGTGTTGTCGACTGGCTCGGCTGCAACTACTACCACCCCACGCGTGTTCAGGCGCCGGCGAGCAAGGTCGACCAGTACGGCCTGCCGCACTTTGCCGACGAGTACGTATGGCCCGACGCCGTTATGAACGAGAGCCGCGGCTGGGAGATCTACCCGCAGGGCCTCTACGACTTTGGCATGGACTGCGCTAAGAACTACCCCGATCTTGAGTGGTTCGTTTCCGAGAACGGCATCGGCATCATGGACGAATACAAGAACCGTGACGCCGAAGGAACCATCCAGGATGACTACCGCGTCGACTTTGTACGTCAGCACCTGGAGTGGGTGGCCAAGGCCATCGACGAGGGCGCCAAGTGCCGGGGCTATCACTACTGGGCCGTCATCGATAACTGGTCTTGGGCCAATGCCTTTAAGAATCGTTACGGCTTTGTCGAGGTCGATCTCATGGACGGCTACAAGCGCCGCCTTAAGAAGTCGGCGGCCTGGCTCAAACAGGTCGCCACGACCCACGTGGTTGATTAGCGACCGGGCGAACGCCCAGACCGCGCGCCGCCGCGCGCAACACATGGCACATCTGGTGGCAGAGGGCGACAGACCACCGTGCGCATAGGAAAAGGCCGGATTTGAAAGTTAGGAGCAATCATGGCCAGTGACAACGGAAAGAGCTTCCTCGACAAGTTTGCCGAGGTCTCTGCGAAGGTGGGAAACCAGGTTCACCTGCGTTCCCTGCGTGACGCCTTCGCGACCATCACGCCGCTCTATATCCTTGCGGGTATCGCGGTTCTTATTAACAACGTCGTGTTCCCTCTGTTCCCGCTCGATGCGGCGGGCCTTGCCAACCTTCAGACGTGGGGCTCGGCAATTACGCTGGGCACCCTCAACGTCTCTGCCATTATCTTGGCCGGATTGATTGGCTACAGCCTCGCCAAGAACAAGCGTTTCGATAACCCGCTCGCTTGCGTGGTCGTCGCCATCTCTGCCTTCGTCATCATGATGCCGCAGCAGATCACCGCCACCCTTGCCGCCACGAGCCCGCTTCTCACCGACAAGATCACCTCCGCCGAGGTCACCGGTGCCCTTTCGACCGCCAACACCGGTACCAACGGCCTGTTCTCGGCCATCATCATCGCCCTGCTCTCCACGACGCTCTTCATCAAGATCTCGGGCGTCGAGAAGCTCAAGGTTAAGCTGGGCGAGGGCGTGCCTCCCGCGGTCTCCAACTCCTTCAGCGTCATGATTCCGATGCTGCTTAACCTCGCGGTCTTCGCTCTTGCCGCAGCCCTGCTCGCCGTGTGCGCCGGCACCGATCTGTGCACCATCATCTCCACGTGCATCTCCAACCCGCTCAAGAGCATCATGAACGCCGGTCCGTGGGCTGTTATCCTCATCTACACCCTTGCTAACCTGCTGTTCTGCGTCGGTATTCACCAGTCCACCATCTCTGGCGCTACCGTCGAGCCGATCCTGACCATGCTCATCGTCGACAACATGGCTACCTTTGCCGCCGGTGGCACCATCCAGCCCGATCACTACATGAACATGCAGATCGTTAACAGCTTCGCCCTCATCGGCGGCTCGGGCTGCACCCTCATGCTCCTGCTCGACACGCTCCTGTTCTCCAAGAACAAGGCTTCCGAGACCGTTTCCAAGATGGCTATCCTGCCTGGTCTGTTCAACATCAACGAGCCGGTTATCTACGGTTACCCCATCGTGTACAACCTGCCGCTCATGATCCCGTTCGTTCTTCTTCCCGATCTGTTCATCGGCATCACCTATGGCCTTACCTGCGCAGGCATCATCAGCCCCTGCATCGCCCAGGTGCCCTGGACCATGCCTCCCGTCATCAATGCCCTGCTCGCTACGGGCTTTGACTGGCGCGCCGGCGTGTGGCAGGCTATCGAGATTGTCATTGGCATGGCCGTCTACCTGCCCTTTATGAAGATTTCCGAGAAGGCAATCGCCAAGCAGGAGGCTTTCGCCGAGTAGAACGCCTAACGTTCGTCCCTTTCACCTTTGCGGGCGCCGGTACGCGGTGCCGGTGCCCGCAGCTCTCTCCCTTGTGTAAAGATGCAGGGGGGTGGGCACAATAGCCGCAAGGAATAAAACCAGTTGTCGTCTGCGCGCCGCGCAGTTATAAGGAGGAAACCATGAAGAAGATCATGCTCTGCTGCAATGCCGGTATGTCCACGAGCCTGCTGGTCCAGAAGATGCAGGCCGAGGTTGCAAACCGTGGTCTGGATATTGAGGCCGAGGCTCGTCCCATGAACGAGGCCCACGATCACCTGGACGAGTGCGACATGTTGCTGCTTGGTCCGCAGATCGGCTACACCAAGGGCGATTTTGAGAAGGAGGCCGCCGGCCGCTTCCCGGTTGAGGTTATCAACATGGTCGACTACGGCCGCATGAACGCTGCCGGCATCATCGACCACTGCGTCAGCGTGATGGGCTAGGTGCTCTGCATGGAGGATATGAACGAACTGCAGATGACCTGCTTTGAGATCATCAGCTACGTCGGTACCGCCAAGAGCATGTACATCAATGCCGTGCAAAAGGCCAAGGAGGGCGATTTTGACGCCGCCGAGGAGCTTATCAAGCAGGGCGACGAGGCCTATAACGGTGGCCACGATGTTCACATGGGGCTTCTGAAGAAGGAGGCCAACGGCGAGCGTAACGGCGAGGCCCCGTTGATTTTGCTGCATGCCGAGGACCAGATGGCCGGCACCGAGACCATGCGCGTCATGGCGACGGAGCTCATCGAGGTTCACAAGCAGCTGCAGGCACTTCAGGCCTAGTCGGCGTTATCGCCGCGACGGACCGTGCGGTCCAACAGACAACATAGTCCCTTTGACGGGCGCCGGGAGCCTCCGCCTCCCGGCGCCTTTATTTTTGGGGATGGTCTTGCGCGGCCTGTTGGGCAGCCAATTGCGTTACCCCAGATAAAACCTGCCAAAACAAACCTGTCCCTTTTTGGTAGGTTTTTGCCTTGAGAGCGGTACCATACAGGCAATGTTTAAACGAGAAAGGTGGGCTCCCATGGAACCTAAGCAGTACTACATCGGCATCGACGTCGGCGGCACTTCGGTTAAGGAGGGCCTGTTCGACGAGGACGGCAACCTGCTTGCCAAGGCCAGCGTGCCCACGCCTCCTATCGTTGACGCTGCGGGCTTTGCCGCGGTGACCGAGGCTATCGACCAGGTGGTCGCCAAGGCACAGATTCCGCGTGCCTTTGTGGCGGGCATTGGCCTGGCCGTTCCGTGTCCCATCCCGGCGTCGGGCGATGCCAAGGTCAAGGCCAACATTGCCATTAACCTGCCCGAGCTGAGGGTCGCCATTCAGAAGCACTGCCCCGATGCGGTCGTTAAGTATGAGAACGATGCCAACGCCGCTGCCATGGGCGAGGCCTGGCTCGGTTCTGCCAAGGGCGTGCAGAACGTGGTGATGGTCACCATCGGTACCGGCGTGGGCGGCGGCGTTATCGTTAACGGCGACGTGGTATCGGGCGTTGTGGGCGCCGGCGGCGAGATTGGCCACATGTGCCTGAACCCGGCCGAGGAGCGCACCTGCGGCTGTGGCGGCCATGGCCATCTGGAGCAGTATTCCAGCGCCACCGGCGTGGTGAGCAACTACCTTGCCGAGTGCAAGAAGGCGGGTGTCGAGCCCATTGAGCTCACCGGCCCCTCCGATTCCAAGGACGTGTTCCAGGCCTGCCGCGAGGGCGACAAGCTTGCGCTGGCCGCAGCCGACACCATGGCCGACTACCTTGGCCGCGCCCTGGCGCTTATCGCCAACGTGGTCGACCCCGAGATGTTCCTGATCGGTGGCGGCGCGTCTGCCTCGGCCGATGTTTATCTCGACAAGGTTCGCGAGCACTTTAAGCAGTACGCGCTCTCTGCCTCGCGCGAGACGCCCATTAAGGTCGCTTCGCTCGGAAACGACGCCGGCATCATCGGTGCCGCCTACGTAGCCTTGCGCGCTGCCGGTAAATAGCTGGTGCAAGGGGGCCAGGTTACTTTGCACCAACATGGTGCGAAAGGGACAGCCTTGGCCCCCATGTCTGCCCCAAAATATGCCGTGGCCCTTCCGTCTGCGAAGGCTCGGCATCGGCGTGCTACCATAGCTACGTCCAAGTACACATATCAAGTGGAGGATATCCATGGCAAACGTTCTTGTCTTTGGTCACCAGAACCCCGATAACGACGCCATCATGAGCGCCGTCGTCCTGTCCCAGCTGCTCAACCAGGTTGAGTATGCCGGCAACACCTACGAGGCCTGCGCCCTTGGTCAGCTTCCGGCCGAGTCCGCCAAGCTGCTCGCCGACGCCGGCATCGCCGAGCCCCGCGTGATCGAGTCCGTCGAGGCCGGTCAGCTCGTCGTCCTCACCGACCACAACGAGTCTGCCCAGTCCGTCGCTGGCCTTAAGGACGCCACGGTCTTTGGCGTTGTCGATCATCACCGCATCGGCGACTTCGAGACCGCCGGCCCGCTGCACTACATCTGCCTGCCCTGGGGCTCCAGCTGCACCATCGTCACCAAGCTCGCCGGCGTGCTCGGCGTTGAGCTTTCCGACGTCCAGGCTAAGCTGCTGCTCTCGGCCATGATGACCGACACGCTCATGCTCAAGAGCCCCACCACCACCGATGTCGACCGCGCCGTCGCCGCCAAGCTCGGCGAGCAGGTGGGCGTCGACCCGGTCAAGTTTGGCATGGAGGTCTTCCTTACCCGTCCGTCCGGCTCCTTCACCGCAGCCGAGATGGTCGGCAACGACATCAAGATGTTCGAGCCCGCCGGCAAAAAGCTGCTCATCGGCCAGTACGAGACTGTCGACAAGACCCGCGCACTCGGCATGATTGACGAGATCCGCGAGGCCATGCGCGCCTACGCCGCCGAGAAGGGTGCCGACGGCATCGTCCTGTGCATCACCGACATCATGGAGGAGGGCTCGCAGGTCCTGCTCGAGGGCGAGACCGAGGCCGCTCAGAAGGGCCTGGGCATTGCCGACGAGCA
Source organism: uncultured Collinsella sp. (assembly GCA_902466855.1). GTDB lineage: Bacteria > Actinomycetota > Coriobacteriia > Coriobacteriales > Coriobacteriaceae > Collinsella. Next base: position 13,275 of record CABQSP010000025.1, read on the forward strand.
CGACGGCGTCTGGATGCCGGGTGTCCTCTCCCGTAAGAAGCAGGTTGCTGCCCCTATCATGGCCGCCTGCTAGGTTTAGTTGACCGAACGCCACGACCGGATCGCGGACGCCCCGCGCTCCGGTCGTTTTTTGTGCACGGCGCCGCGTCGTCTCTTGGACAGGCGTGCCCGTGCCGTTGAGCAAATAATGTTCAACCTGTGGTTCCGCTTTTCGGCCGCGCCTGCGTGCTTGTCGTGCAGGGTAGGCTAGATGCAAGCGTAATACGTTAGAGCGCGGCGCCGCCACTTGGGCGGGCCGTGCTTTTTTAAGACGGGAGCTTTCCCGTGAAAGGAGCCGCCCATGGCAGCAACTGAGCAGCTGTTCAACGTTCGTGAGCGCAAGCGCTTTGAGCGTCACGACATCTGGGAGCGCATCGCCGAGAACGGCACGATTTCCGCCGCCGTCATGGTCTTCGCCGCCATCGCCGCCGTCATTTGCGCCAATACCGATGCCTACGAGGCCGTCCATCACTTTTTGGAGACCCCGCTGTATGTGGGTCTGGGAAACCTTACGGCCGGTCTTACCGTTGAGCTTTTCGTCAACGACTTCCTCATGGCGATTTTCTTTTTGTTGGTGGGCATTGAGCTTAAGTACGAGATGACGGTCGGCGAGCTCAAGAATCCGCGTCAGGCCATGCTTCCCATGCTGGCGGCCGTGGGCGGCGTCGTCGTTCCCGCCTGTATCTACCTGATCTTCAACCATGCCGGCGCCCGCAACGGTTGGGCCATCCCCATGGCAACCGATATTGCCTTTGCGCTGGGCGTGCTATCGCTTTTGGGCAATCGCGTTCCCAACGGCGTGCGCGTGTTCTTCTCGACGCTCGCCATCGCCGACGACCTCATCTCCATCGCCGCCATCGCCATCTTCTACGGTCAGAGCCCCAATCCGTTTTGGTTGGGCGCCGCCGCGCTGGTGACCTGCGCGCTCGTGTGGCTCAACAAGACGCAGCATTACCGCCTCGCCCCGTATTCGGTGCTGGGCCTGCTGCTGTGGTTCTGTATGTTCAAGAGCGGCGTGCACGCCACGCTTGCTGGCGTTATCTTGGCCTTTACCATCCCGGCTAAGTGCGGCGTCAAGCTCGATAGCCTCACCGATTGGCTGGGCGAGTGCCTGCCGTTGCTCGATGACCGCTACGACGACGAGGCACACATCCTGGGCCAGCATGACTTTACCGTCTCGACCACCAAAGTCGAGCGCGTCATGCACCGCGTGACCCCGCCGCTCATCCGCATGGAGCGTCTGATCTCCACGCCGGTCAACTTTGTGATTCTGCCGATCTTTGCGTTCGTGAACGCACAGGTTCGCCTGGTGGGCGTGGACATGAGCACACTGCTTACCGACCCGGTGACGCTCGGCGTGTACTTTGGCATGCTGCTGGGCAAGCCGATTGGTATTTTTGGCATGACATTTGCCCTGGTCAAGCTCAAGGCTTGCCAGTTGCCGCGCAACGTCAACTGGCACATGATTGCCGGTGTGGGCATTCTGGGCGGCATCGGCTTTACGATGTCGATCCTCATCAGCGGCCTCGCTTTCCCGACGGCCCAGTTCGAGGTCCTGGCTGCCAAGGCCGCTATTCTCGCCGGCTCTGTCACCGCGGCCGTGCTTGGCATGATCTATATGAGTGTGGTCTGCAAGCACCCTGCGCCCAAGAACGAGTAAAAGCTCGAAAAAAGACACCAGAACCGGTTTGGATGCGTTCGAAACTCGGATCCGAGCGCTACTGGCCCCCTGCCAGATACCCCCGTGGTCAAAAAACGCCGTTTGTGAGTACTGTCACAAACGGCGTATCATTTTAGGTGCGGAAAATAATGAACAAATTTATAAGAACTGTACGTTAATGAGTGACCATCGACTTCCAATTTGGCGCTAGCTGACGGTGATTAGGGAGTTTCAAGTCGAGTTTTGCCGATTTCGACCAAGAAACGCTGCTACTAAAAAGGTGACAGTACTCATATTTGCCCTTTTTTGGCCACAAGCCCTAAAACAAGCCTCGCCAGGGTCGGGAAACGGGCCAAATGCCGGCCTCGAGGCTTATTCCACGGTGCCGTAGATGGCGCCCCAGCCGTGGGCGGCCAAGGCGGAGTTGAGCTGGTCGCAAAGCGATTGGCGGTCGTAGTAGCCGGGCGGCAAAAGGTTGACGATTTCCATGAGGTCGGGCGCGAGGTCCAAGATCTCGGCCTGCACGATGAGATCCAGGCGGTCGATGGCGCGGCGGTCATAAAACAGTCCGTCGACCAGGCGCTGCAGGTCGCCGAATTCCTCGGCCTGGAACGATCCGTACTCCATAGTGCCTCCTTGGGCGCCCCACACCGGCATGCGCGGCGATGTCGTAATTCATTGCGATGGACTTAATCTATCACGGCTTCATACCGTTGCGGCAGTGGCGGTCTATACTTAGACGAACTGCAACGTCCCGCTTCGCGAAAGGTCGCACCCATGCAGACGATCTACCAGAAGATGGAAACCACCGAACTCGATGCCGCCATCGAGGCGCTCAAAGCCGAGGTCGCCGAGGTCAAGGCCAAGGGCCTGGCGCTCGACATGGCCCGCGGCAAGCCGTCGCCCTCCCAGGTGGACATCTCTCGACCCATGCTCGATATCCTCAATGCCGATGCCGATCTGCACGACGGCAACGTCGACTGCTCCAACTACGGTTGCTTTGAGGGCATTCCCTCGGCACGCAAGCTGGCGGGGGAGTTCCTGGGTTGCCCCGCCGAGCAGACGCTCGTACTGGGTTCGTCGAGCCTGCTGATCGAGCACGATATCGCCGGCATGTTCTGGCGCTGCGGCTCGTGCGGCAGCGAGCCTTGGGAGGCTTATGAGACCGCGCATGACGGCAAGAAGGTCAAGTTCCTGTGCCCTGTTCCCGGCTACGACCGCCACTTTGGCATCACTGCCGACTTGGGTATCGAGAATGTCCCCGTCGCGATGACCGACAACGGCCCCGACATGGACGAGGTCGAGCGCCTGGTTGCCGCCGACGACTCCATCAAGGGTATCTGGTGCGTGCCCAAGTATTCCAACCCCACGGGCATCACCTTTAGCGAGGACACCGTGCGCCGCCTGGTTGAGATGCCCACGGCCGCGCCCGATTTCCGCATCTTCTGGGACAACGCCTACTGCGTGCACGACCTGTACGACGAGACCGACGAGCTCGCCAACATCTTTGACCTCGCTCGCGCGGCGGGCACCGAGGACCGCGTGGTGGCCTTTGCCTCGACGTCCAAGATCACCTTCCCGGGCGCCGGCATCGGCTTTATCGGTGCGAGCCCCGCGGTTATCGCGGAGTTCTCCAAGCGCCTGAAGGCCGGCCTTATCAGCGCCGACAAGCTCAACCAGCTGCGCCACGTACGCTTCCTTCCCACCATCGAGGCGGTCAAGGAGCACATGAAAAAGCATGCCGAGTTCCTGCGTCCGCGCTTTGAGGCCGTCGAGCGTAAGCTCACCGAGGGCTTGGGCGACACAGACTGTGCCACCTGGACGCACCCCCGCGGCGGCTACTTTGTAAGCTTCGATGGTCCCGAGGGCTCGGCCCAGAAGGTCGCCGCGCTTTGCGCCGACCTGGGCGTCAAGCTCACGCCGGCCGGTGCTACCTGGCCCTATGGCAAGGACCCGCGCGACACCAACATCCGCATCGCGCCGAGCTATCCCACGGTCGAGGACCTGGAGGCCGCGCTCGATGTGCTGGTGCTGGCTGTGAAGCTGGTCGCTGCCGAGCTTGCGCGTGCCGAGCGCGCCTAACGCGCGGCTTCCCGTACTATCCGCACTTTCGATACGTAAAGGAGCGTATACATGGATTTGGGTATTTCCACCAACCCCACGCCAGAGCTCTATACCATTAAGGTAACCGGCGAGATTGATATCTCCAATGCCGATAGTCTGCGCAACGCCATCGACTTGGCGCTCGAGCAGCCCACCGAGGCCGTTGAGCTCGACTTTGCCCAGGTGAGCTACATTGATTCGACGGGCATTGGCGTGCTCGTGGGCGCCGCGCACCACGCGGTCGACCACGGCAAGCGCTTTAGCTGCACCAATGTGCAGCCCCCGGTGATGCGCGTGGTTCAGCTGCTGGGCGTCGACCAGGAGATCTCGATCACGGCGGCATAAGCCCTGCCCCAAAAGGGGCGTGCCGTTTGGCATATGTTTGTGATGCGCTCGGACGTTTTGGCGTCCGGGCGCTATACTTGACCGAATGAATAGACGAGTTCCGGCCGAATGGCGCGGTGCGGGCTCGACTCACATCGAGCCTTGGAGGTATGTGTGTTTGGTATTGGAGAGGGTGAGCTCGCGATCATCGTGGTCTTCGGCTTTTTGCTGTTTGGCCCGGATAAGCTCCCGCAGATGGGCCGCACAATCGGCCGTGCCATCCGTCAGTTCCGCGAGACGCAGGAAAAGATGACGGCCGTTGTTCAGTCCGAGATTATCGATCCGGTAAGCGAGGCCGCGTCGGCCCCGGTCAAGCCCAAGAAGGCTGCCGTCGATGACGATTCCGATGCGGACGAGGGTGCCGTCGAGACGGCTGCGCCCGCAAAGAAGGAGACTTTTGCCGAGCGCCGTGCCCGCCTTGCCGCCGAGAAGGCTGCGAGCGAGGGTGCCACCGAGGGCGAAGGCGCTGCTGATGAGGCCGAGAGCGCCGAGTCCGCCAAGGCCGAGCCTGCCGCTGCCGCCGTCGAGCCCGAGCCTGCTGCAGAGCCGGAGCCCGAGCCCGAGCCGGCAGAGCCCACGACGGCTGACCTCTACGCCCGCCGTCCCCGCAAGCGCAAGGCCGTCGTCGACCAGCTCGCTCGCGAGCTCGAGGCCGAGGACGACGCTGCTGCCGCTGACGCCCCGAAGGGAGGCGATGAGTAATGCCTATCGGACCTGCGCGAATGCCGCTCTTCGATCACCTGGGAGAGCTCCGTCGCCGCCTGACCATCGTGGTCGTGTCGGTGTTTGCCGCCGCTATCGTGCTGTATTTCGCCACGCCTGTAGTGCTCGACATCCTGGAAGATCCCATCCGCTCCTTTGTGCCGGACGGTAAGTTCTACATCACCACCACCCTTGGTGGCTTTGGTCTGCGCTTTTCGCTGGCCATCAAGATGGCCGTGGTCATGTGCACGCCCATGATCATCTGGCAGATTCTGGCGTTTTTCCTGCCGGCGCTTCGCCCCAACGAGCGCAAGTGGGTCGTGCCCACGGTGCTCGCCTCGACGGTGCTGTTCTTCCTGGGCGCCATCTTTTGCTACTTCATCATCATTCCTGCGGGCTTTGAGTGGCTTATCGGCGAGACCTCGGCCGTCGCCACGGCGCTGCCCGACCTGGAGAACTACGTCAACATGGAGCTGCTCTTTATGATCGGCTTTGGCGTGGCGTTTGAGCTGCCGCTCATCATCTTCTACCTGTCCGTCTTCCACATCGTGTCCTACGCGGCCTTCCGCGGCGCCTGGCGCTACGTGTACGTGGGCCTGCTTGTGGGCTCGGCTGTGATTACGCCCGACGGCTCGCCCGTTACGCTGGGCCTCATGTATGGTGCCCTGCTCTCGCTCTACGAGATTTCGCTCGCCATTGCCCGCGTGGTCATTACCGCGCGCGAGGGCAAGGAGGGCTTGTTTGTGAGCCGTCTGGACCTGTTCTCGGACGATGAGGACGACGAGGAGTAAATCGGTATGCACGAGGTTGGCATTGTCAACGGCATACTCGATACAGTGATTCGCGCGGCGCGTGGGGCGGGGGCCTCGCGCGCCGTTTTGGTAACGCTGCGTATCGGGGATATGACCGAAGTTGTGCGCGAGGCGCTCGACTTTGCGTGGGAGACATTTCGCGATGAGGACCCGCTCACGCGGGGCTGCGAGCTCGCGGTTGAGGAGATTCACCCACAAAGTGAATGCCTGGACTGCGGCGAGGTCTTCGACCACGATCGCTTCCACTGTCGCTGTCCCCAGTGTGGTGGTGCCAACGTGCGCCTACTGCACGGCCGCGAGCTCGATATCGCGAGTATCGAAATCGAAACCCCCGACGATTAGCCCGCTAGCCATCTGGTGATGGGGTATAAAGGGGCCAAAGTAAGGAGCGCTAAGTATGGCTGAGAAAACGATTGATATCGCGTCGCCGATTCTGTCGCGCAACGAGCGCCTGGCAGATCAGCTGCGTCAGCGATTTAATGAGACAAACACCTATGTGATCAACGTCTTGTCGAGCCCCGGTTCGGGCAAGACCACCACGATCCTGGGCACCAACGAGCGCCTGCGTGACAAGGCCGGCCTGCGCTGTGCCGTCATCGAGGGCGATATCGCCTCGGATGTCGACGCCATCACCATGAAGGAAGCCGGCATGCCCGCCATCCAGATCAACACGGGCGGCCTGTGCCATCTCGAGGGCAACATGATCATGGAGGCCGTTGACGCGTTCGACCAGGCGGTGGGCCTTCAAAACATCGACGTCATCTTTATCGAAAACGTGGGCAACTTGGTCTGCCCGGTCGACTTTGACCTGGGTGAGAACCTGTCCATCATGATTCTCTCGGTGCCCGAGGGCGACGACAAGCCCATCAAGTACCCGGGCATCTTCCAGCACGCTGGCGCGCAGCTGCTCAATAAGGTCGACGTGGCCCCGGCTTTCGATTTTGACATGGATAGGTATACTAAGACACTCGATGACCTCAATCCGCAGGCGCCGCGGTTTGCCGTGAGCGCGCGCAAGGGCGAGGGCATGGATGCCTGGTGCGATTGGCTCATCGGGCAGATCGAGCAAGCAAGGGCGTAAATCGGCCGCCATACGGGCGGGCGTAGCCGCAGAGACACGAGATAGGAGCCTCTTTTGAAGCTCATCATCGCCGAGAAAAATGACGCCGCGCGTCAGATTGCCGAGCGGCTGTCCACGGGTAAGCCCAAAAAGGACAAGGTGTACAACACCGCAATCTACCGTTTTGAGTGGAAGGGCGAGGAGTGCGTGACCATCGGCCTGGCCGGTCACATCCTTGCGCCCGATTTTTGCGACAGCGTGCTGTTTGATAAAAAGCTGGGCTGGTATTCGGTTACCGAGGACGGCGAGATGCTGCCGGCCGACATGCCCGATGGCCTGGCTCGTCCGCCTTACGACACCAAGCGTAAGCCGTTCCTTGCCGATGGCATCTCCATCAAGGGCTGGAAGCTCGAGAGTCTGCCCTATCTCACCTGGGCACCCGTCATTAAGCTGCCGGCCGAGAAAGAGCTCATTCGCTCGCTCAAGAACCTTGCCAAGAAGTCCGACAGCGTCATCATCGCTACGGACTTCGATCGCGAGGGCGAGCTGATCGGTTCGGACGCCCTCAACAAGGTGCGCGAGGTCGCGCCCGACCTGCCGGTTGCCCGCGCCCAGTATTCTTCGTTTACCAAGGCCGAGATCACGCAGGCCTTCGATAATCTCGTCTCGCTCGACCAGAACCTGGCCGACGCAGGCGAGAGCCGTCAGCACATCGACCTCATTTGGGGTGCGGTGCTGACGCGCTACCTGACGCTCGCCAAGTTTGGCGGCTTTGGTAACGTGCGCTCCGCCGGCCGCGTGCAGACGCCGACGCTTGCCCTGGTGGTCGAGCGCGAGCGCGAGCGCATGGCGTTTGTGCCCGAGGACTATTGGCAGATTCGCGGCATGGGCGCCGCGCAAGGCGCTGCCGAGGACGATCGCTTTAAGATCGCGCACAAGACGGCGCGCTTTACCGACAAGGATGCTGCTGAGACGGCGTACGGTCACGTTGACGGTGTCAAGACGGCAACCGTCGCCGCGGTGACCAAGCGCTCGCGCAAGCAGCAGCCGCCCACGCCGTTTGCGACCACCTCGCTGCAGGCTGCCGCCGCAGCCGAGGGTATCTCGCCTGCGCGTACCATGCGCATCGCCGAGTCCCTCTACATGGCGGGCCTCATCAGCTACCCGCGTGTCGACAATACCGTGTACCCCGCGACGCTTGATCTGGGCGCCGTGGTGAGCGATCTGGCAAAGATCAACCCGGCGCTGGCGCCGGTGTGCAAAAAGGTGCTCGCCGGTCCCATGAAGCCCACGCGCGGCAAGGTCGAGACCACCGATCACCCGCCTATCTATCCCACGGGCGAGGGCGATCCGTCCACGCTCGACGGCGGCCAGCGCAAGCTCTACGACCTCATCGCCCGTCGCTTCCTGGCGACGCTTATGGGGCCCGCGACCATCGAGAACACCAAGCTCGAGCTCGACGTGAACGGTGAGCCGTTCGTGGCTTCGGGCGACGTGCTCGTGACCCCGGGTTTCCGCGAGGCCTATCCGTACGGCCTTAAGCGCGATGAGCAGATGCCGCCGCTGGGGCAGGGCGATACGGTCGACGTGTTCGACATTAAGCTCGAGGCCAAGCAGACCGAGCCGCCCGCGCGCTATAGCCAGGGCAAGCTCGTGCAGGAGATGGAAAAGCGCGGCCTGGGCACCAAGTCCACGCGCGCGAGCATCATCGAGCGCCTGTACGCCGTGCGCTACCTCAAAAACGATCCCGTGGAGCCGAGCCAACTGGGCATCGCCATCATCGATGCGCTGACGCAGTTTGCCCCGCGCATCACGAGCCCCGATATGACCAGCGAGCTCGACGGCGACATGACCCGCGTCGAGCGCGGCGAGGACACCGAAGAGCATGTCGTGGCGCACTCGCGCGCGCTGCTGGCCGGTGTGCTCGACGAGCTGCTCAAGCATACGCAGGAGCTCGGCGACGCCATCAGCGACGCCGTTACGGCCGATGCGCGCGTGGGCGCTTGCCCCAAGTGCGGCAAGGACTTGGTTATGAAGACGAGCGCCAAGACCCGTGGCAGCTTCATCGGCTGCATGGGCTGGCCCGACTGCGATGTGACCTATCCGGTGCCGAGCGGCGTCAAGGTGAGCCCGCTCGAGGGCGAGGCAGCCGTGTGCCCCGAGTGCGGCGCGCCGCGCATTAAGTGCCAGCCGTTCCGCCAGAAGGCCTTCGAGATTTGCGTGAACCCCACGTGCCCCACCAACTACGAGCCCGACCTTAAGGTGGGCGAATGCAAGGTGTGCGCCGAGGCCGGACGCCATGGCGACCTGATCGCGCACAAGAGCGAGAAGAGCGGCAAGCGCTTTATCCGCTGCACCAACTACGATGACTGCGGCGTGAGCTATCCTCTGCCGGCGCGCGGTAAGCTCGAGGCGACGGGTGAGACCTGCCCCGAGTGCGGCGCCCCCATCGTGGTGGTCAACACGGCGCGCGGCCCGTGGCGCATCTGCGTGAACATGAACTGCCCGACCAAGGAGAAGAAGCCCGCCCGCGGCCGCAAGACCACGACCAAGGCGAGCACGGCCAAGAAGACGACGGCGGCCAAGAAGACTACTGCCAAGAAGACGACCGCCAAAAAGACGACGGCCAAGAAGTCGACTACCAAAAAGACCGCTGCCGACAAGTAGCCGCACGGTCGAAACATCACCTAAAACAAAAACGAGCGAGGACCTCAAAATCCTCGCTCGTTTTTTATCCGGCAGTTAGGGACGTTCCTTTTCTGCCGGCAGTTTAGGAACGTCCCTAACTGCCGGCTCGGGAACGACAAAGCGCTAGTTCACCTCGACAGGCTTGGCGCCGGGATAGCGCTCCTCAAAGTCTAGGCGGTACTTATTGTCATTGGTGCCCGCCACGTTGTCGCGCGACAGCGGCGCCACGATCTCATTCTTGTGGTCCGCAGGCTTGGCGTATTTCAGGCTGATCTCCCAGGCATCACAGATTGCGTCAATGCGGTGATCCAGGTCGTCATACAGGGCAACGATGTCTTTCCAGGAACTGTAGTTCTTAGAGCTCGTCGGGACGTCCAGGTCCTCGACGATGTCGTAATACTGCTCGATGGTGTCCTCTGTGCGCTCGGCGACGTCGGCGAGATTTTGACGGGTGGTGCGATCTTCTTCCAGATAGCTGCCGTTGAAGTTCTGCGCGCAGCCACGGACGTAGTTGTCGAGGTCTTCGAGCAAGTCGTAGTATTCGCTCAGTCGGCGGTAGAGGTTCTGCTCGGAGAGCGTTGCTTCGCCGCCATCCTCGTCGTCATCGTCATCATCGTCGTACAGGCTGTTGGGATCGCCGAGAGGCTTTAGGTCATCGTCGTCGACGTCATGGTGCAGCTTAGCTACCTCGGCAGTCGTCTGCGTGGCGGCGTTGTCGAAAGGCTTGATCACAAAGAAAACGACCAGGGCGATGATGATTGCCACCAGCACAACGATAACGGCGATAAGCGGCCCGGTGCCGCTCTTTTTGGGGGCGGGGGTCTGTGGCGAAGCGGGCGCGTATGCGGGAGCCGGCTGCTGTTGGGACGAGCCGCTCGCGACGGGTATGCGCTGCGTGGTCTCGACGGCCGCGGGGCCTGCGGCGGGGTCGGGGCGATAGGCGAGGGGGTCGTCCGCCTTGGCTTGCGGCGTATCAAGGGAGCCGGTCTGCTCAAAAGCGGGCTGGCTATCGCTCGCGGTTGTTTGCTCAACGGGTGCACCGCACGAGGTGCAGAACTTGGCATTATCTGCAAGAAGCTTGCCGCACGAGGCGCAATACCGAGACATTGCCACTCCTTTCGCCACATTTCAATGCAATACGACGATTATACCCACCGTCCCAAAAAGCCGGCAGTTGGGACGTTCCTTTTCGGCCGGCAGTTTAGGAACGTCCCTAACTGCCGCCTGAGTAGCCATTGGCTAGGTGGGATTTGGGACGCGCCGAGCACTGGGGTATCATGGCTTGGTTGATATATCTGCATTTACGCGCCTTGTAGGAAGGGGCTGCGCCCATGGCTTTTGAGCCCGCTCAACATAGCTTTATCACGCTCGAGGGCGTCGATGGCGCCGGTAAATCTACGCAGGCGCGCCTGCTTGCCCGCGCGCTCGACCTTGCCGGCTACCAGGTTGTGACCCTGCGCGAGCCGGGCGGTACCGCCATCAGCGAAAAGATCCGTGCTCTGCTGCTCGACCCCGCCAATACGGCGATGGGCGACACCTGCGAGTTGTTGCTCTACGAGGCCGCGCGCGCCCAGTTGGTGCACGAGGTCATCGCGCCTGCCCTTGCTGCCGGCAAGGTGGTCCTGTGCGACCGCTTCTACGATTCCACAACTTGCTATCAGGCGTTTGCCGATGGCCTCGATCGCCAGATAGTGCGCGATGCCAACAACCTGGCCGTCGCGGGGACGCACCCGGCGCTCACGCTCGTCTATCACATCACGCCCGAGCAGGCGGCGCTGCGCATGGCAGCCCGTGGCGCGGCAGATCGCATGGAGGCTAAGGGCATGGGCTTCCAAGAGCGTGTCTACCAGGGTTTTTGCGCAATTGCCGCCGAGGAGCCAAACCGCGTAAAGCTCATCGACGCGACCGCGTCCATCGAGGACGTATTCGCACAGACGGTCGAGCAGGTTCGCGCCTACGGCCTCGACATTTCCCAGGATGCCGTCGCTGCCGCGCTAGCCCAGGAGGCCGAGTAACATGGCCCCCGCTCAGACAAGCCTGCTGGCCAAGCTCGACACCCAACAGCGCGTGCGCGATTTTTTGACCAACGCCGTCGCCAGCGGCCGCGCATCGCACGCCTACCTGTTTTTGGGCGCTCCCGGCGCCGGCAAACTCGATGCCGCATGGGCGCTCGCCCAAGCTTTCCTGTGCGAGCAGGACGGCTGCGGCGCATGCGATAGCTGCGTGCGCGTTGCTCGGCACACACACCCCGACGTGCACTATTACACGCCCGAGAGCGCCACGGGCTACCTCATCGCCCAGACGCGCGAGCTACTCGACGACGTACCCCTGGCGCCCATCCGCGCCAAGGCCAAGGTCTACATCATCGACCGTGCCGAGCAGCTGCGCGCTAACACCGCCAACGCACTGCTCAAGACACTCGAGGAGCCGCCCGAGGGCGTCATGTTCATCCTGCTGGGCACCTCGGCAGATGTGATGCTGCCCACCATCGTGAGCCGCTGCCAGTGTGTGCCGTTTCGGCTGGTGTCGCCCGCCGTCGCCGCGCACGCCGTGAGCCGCGCCACCGGTCAGGACCCTGCGCGTTGCCGCGTGGCCGTCGCCGTAGCGGGAAGCCCCACGCGTGGCATCGAGTTCCTCAAGAGCGCCGAGCGCCAGGACGCCCGCCGTCAGATGGTTCGCGCCATCGATTCGCTCATCGCCGCCGACGAAGCCGATGTGCTCAGTCGCGCCAAGTCGCTCATCGTCGCCGTTAAGGCGCCGCTCGCCGAGGTCAAGTCCACACAGGAAAAGGTGCTCGAGCAAAACGCCGACTACCTGTCGCGTGGAGCATTGAAGCAGCTTGAGGACCGCAACAAGCGCGAACTCAACGCGCGCGAGCGTTCGGGTATCATGGAAGCGCTGGCGAGCGCGCGGACGCTCATGCGCGACGTGCTGCTGACGCTTCAGGACGAGGCGGCCGACGTGGTGAACGAAGACGTGCGCGACACGATCGGTCGGCTTGCCGCCGCGACCAATGTTGCGGGTGCCACCCAGGCGCTCGAGGCAGTCGCGACCGCCGAGCGCAACATCGCCAGAAACGTTACTCCCCAGCTGGCCATCGAGGTCATGCTGTTCGATATCAGGAAGGCACTGAAATGCCGTTAGTCGTACCCGTTAAGTTTACCTACGCCTCGCGCGACCTGTGGTTCGATCCGCAGGATTTGGATATCCTCGAGGCCGATTATGCCATTTGCTCCACCGAGCGCGGAACCGAGATCGGCCTGGTCACGGCCGATCCCTTTGAGGTGCCGCAAGATGAGATCGGTCAGCCGCTCAAGCCCGTGCTGCGCGTGGCGAGCGACATCGACCTGCAGCTTGCCGACGACTTGGCCATCCAAGGCGACGAGGCGATGGTCGATTTCCGCCGTCTGGTCAAAGAGCTCGACCTCGAGATGAAGCCGGTGGGCGTCGAGTACCTGTTTGGCGGCGAGAAGGCCGTGTTCTACTTTGCGGCCGAGGAGCGCGTCGATTTTCGCCAGCTCGTCAAGGATCTGTCCTCGACGCTGCACATTCGCGTCGACATGCGCCAGATCGGCGTGCGCGACGAGACCCGCCTGGTGGGTGGCTATGCCCAATGCGGGCAGGAGCTCTGCTGCACGCGCTTTGGCGGACAGTTTGAGCCCGTCTCGATTCGCATGGCAAAAGAGCAAGACCTGCCGCTCAATTCCTCCAAGATCAGCGGCGTGTGCGGTCGTCTGATGTGCTGCCTGCGCTACGAGTTCGAGGCCTACAAGGACTTTAAGAGCCGTGCGCCCAAAAAGAAGACGCTCATCGATACGCCGCTTGGCAAGGCGCGTATCCAGGAGTATGACACGCCGCGTGAGCAGCTGGTGCTGCGCCTGGAGAACGGCAAAGTCTTTAAGGTCAACCTGGCCGATATGACGTGCTCGGAGGGCTGCAAAAAGAAGGCCGCCGAGCAGGGCTGCAACTGCCGCCCCGACTGCGTGACACGCGACGTGCTCGAGCGCATTGAGTCGCCCGAGATGCGTCTGGCGCTCATGGAGCTCGATCGCGAAAACGGCGTCGATGTGGGCGATGGCCTGTCGAGTGCCGACCGTCTGGCCGGCACGTCGATGCCCAAGCGCCGTCGTCGCGATGCTGAATCCGATGCTCGCGCCGGTCAGGGTCAGGGCGAGGGCCGTGGCCGCGGAAAGGGCCGCGGTAAGGCCGAGGCACCCGAGGCCGAGGAGGCCGCCGGTGGCCGTCGCCGTCGCAAGCGCGCGGGCTCGGGCGATGCTACCGAGGTTGCAGCCGCGGGCAAGAACGCCTCTCGCGAGCGCGAGGTTCAGCAGCCCCAGCAGCAGAATCGCGGCGGCGGCATGAACCCCACACGTCGCCGCCGCCGTCATCTGTCGAGCGAGGAGCGCGAGGACGCCTTCCGCGCCGCAGCTGCTCGCGAGGCCGGTGCCGCTTCCAAGGGCGCCTCGGCCTCCGATGCGCCTGTCGACAAGGGCGGCAAGTCACGTGGCGAGGAGGAGCGCGCGCCGCGTCCGCGCCGTCGCCATTCCTCGGGCGCGCAGCAGAAGCCTTCAGTGCCCTCCGTGGCCGATCAGGTCTCGGATGGCGAGGTCAAGGTCACGCGCCGTCGTCCCGGAGATGGCGGGGGAGCGGCTGCCAAGGCTTCGCATGGCGCCGCTCGTGACGAGCGCGAGCTGCGCGGTGGCGAGGGCTCGGCCGACCAGGGTCAAAAGCGCCGTCGCCGTCGCCG
>CABQSP010000026.1:0-27440 GCA_902466855.1 uncultured Collinsella sp.
GATGTGATGGGGCTTCCGACCAAGGGTCTCAAGAAGACTAAGCGCGGCTATTATTCGACCAACGCCAAGGTGCTGAGCGACCTTGCCCGCGACCACGAAATCGTGCGTCTGATCTTGGATTGGCGTGAGAAGTCTAAGATCAAGTCCACCTATCTGGACACCCTGGGCCCGCTGCGCCGTGGTGACGGTCGCGTGCACACCACGTACAACCAGACCATCACGGCAACGGGGCGTCTGTCCTCGAGCGACCCGAACCTGCAGAACATCCCGACGCGCTCGGAGCTGGGTCGTACCGTCAAGACGGCGTTTTCGGCAGGCGAGGGAAGCGTCTTTTTGGCGGTGGACTACTCGCAGATAGAGCTGCGTCTGCTGGCACATCTCTCGGGTGACGAGCACTTGGTGCGCGCCTTTAACGAGGGCGAGGACTTCCATGCCGAGACGGCGGCGCGCGTATTTGGTGTGCCGGTGTCCGAGGTAACGCCCGACCTGCGCAGTCGCGCCAAGGCCGTGAACTTTGGCATCGTGTACGGCCAGCAGGCCTATGGTCTGTCACAGTCGCTGCATATCTCGATGGCCGAGGCGCGTGACATGATCGACCGCTACTACGAGGCCTACCCGGGCGTGCGTACATTCCTCGACAACGTGGTGGCGCGCGCCAAGCAGACGGGCTACGCCGAGACCATGTACGGCCGCCGTCGTCATATTCCGGAGCTCAAGGCCAAAAACCCGCAACTCCGCGGTTTTGGCGAGCGCACGGCCATGAACCACCCCATGCAGGGCACCGCCGCCGACATCATCAAGATCGCGATGGCCCGCGTAAGCCGCCGTCTGGAAGAGGAGGGCTTTGCCGCCCACATGATCCTGCAGGTACACGACGAACTGGACTTTGAGTGCCCCATCGACGAAGTCGAGCGCCTAACCACCATGGTCCAAGACGTCATGGAACATGTCGTAGACCTACGCGTACCCCTAATCGCCGAAGCCAGTACCGGCATAACCTGGGCCGATGCCAAGTAAAGACGCACCAACAATCCCAAAGTAACCAAAACAGAAGGGGGCTCCTTGCCAACAAGGAGCCCCCTTCATTCCAAAAAATCAGCCAAGTATCTAGACGCCAAGACGCCATCCAGGCGGCAAGCAAGTCACCGCAGGACCTGGCCGGGCGAGGCGGGTAAGTTTTTCGTAGATTCCGCACGAGCCGGAAAGCACTTAATGTGCTTTCCGAGCGAGCCCAGGACCTGACCGAACGAAAAACTTACCCGCCTCGCCCGGCCAGGTCCGACGAGCAACGTTAACGAGCTGCCAAGATGGCGTCGATGAGCGTCAGTACGCCTCCGTCGTTGTTGCTCGGAATGCGCCACTTGGCATGCGCGTTCATGTGCTCTTCGGCATTGTCCACGATAAAGCTGTGACCGACGCGCTCCAGCATGGGGATGTCGTTGTAGGTATCGCCCACAGCGGCGGCATCCGTAATATCGATGCCCAGGTGTTCGCACAGGTGCGCGACGCCGGCGCCCTTGTCGACGCCCAGGTTCATAAAGTCGATCCACTCGCGCCCGGCGTTGGTGACGTAGAGCTTGTCCGAGAACTCGGGACTATAGGTCTCGCGGAAAGCGGGCTCGGCGTCGTAGCCGGGGAAGAAGACCGAAATCTTGTTGGACTCGAAATCAATGCCATCAAAGCTGTCGACGTAGTTGATTGTGTTGTAGTAGACGCTGATCTCGTCGTGGTATTGATGGTCGCGGGCAAGCACGTAGAACTCGTCGAAGCAGCACAGGACGGGGACAGCGCGAGGATCCTCCGAGGCACGGCTCAAGACCTGCTGATACAGCTCCACGTCAATATTGCTCTTATAGATATAGCTGCCGCGATAGATCACGCACGCTCCGTTGTCGGGACAAAAAGCAAGGCGGTTTTTGATGCCCTCGAACATCTCCTCGAGCTTGGGGGCGGGACGTCCGCTGGCGGGGCAGAATACGATGCCGGCGTCGGCGAGCTTGTCCAGGCGCTCATCAAGACCCTGGGGCAGCACGCGCTCGTCGGTCAGCAGCGTCTTGTCCATGTCGACGGCGAGAATCTTAATGTTTCCGATATTGGCGTCCGATTCGTAAGTTTGCATAAAAGCGAGCCTTTCGTTTCGAGATTGTTTCAGACGTTATAACCATCAATTCGTAGTCGGGCGTATTTTCGCAGGAACGGAGCGTATTTGCACCACGCTTCACAAAGTAATGAAAAAACTTTTCAGAAATTTGAATTTGTCGCTTGTGCTGCGGGCACTTTAGCGTAATATAGCGACCATCGAAAACGGAGACGGAAAAACAACCGCTTACCGAGTAAAAGGTACCGTTTACGATATTTGAATTGCGCCCGGCGATACGTGAAAGGAGAGGCAGATGCAGTTCGTAACGATCATCACCACTGCAGACAATGCCATCCGACGCCAGCGCGCAATTTCCCGACGACGATAACAATCGTCTCTGTCCGCATGGGGCGAATTGCCTCAACAGAGTCATTTTGAGGTCGTTGGGTTTTAGCACGACATTGCTGCATGTTTCTAGGGCATGTATGTGCTGATTTTTGCTATTTAACCTGATATTGCACGGTATATGACCTTGAAATGACTTGCAACTGACCGATGTTCTAACTAGCTACCAAGGGCGAAAGGAAACAGCCATGAGCAAGGAAAAAGTCGTTCTCGCATATTCCGGTGGTCTTGATACATCCGTATGTGTCAAGTGGCTCCAGGACGAGAAGAATCTCGATGTCGTTTGCGTCTGCGGCAACGTGGGCCAGGAAGAGACCGGACTGGATGCCAAGAAGCAGAAGGCGCTCGACCTGGGCGTTCTCGATTGCCAGGTGCTCGACCTGCGCGACGAGTTCTCCGATGAGTTCCTGACCAAAGCCATCGCAGCAAACTCCATGTACGAGAACAAGTATCCGCTGCTCTCCGCCCTGTCTCGCCCGCTGCTTGCCAAGAAGCTTGTTGAGGTCGCCCACGAGTTTGGCGCGACCTACGTCGCCCACGGCTGCACCGGCAAGGGTAACGACCAGGTCCGTTTTGAGGCCGCCGTCAAGGCCCTCGACCCTGAGCTCAAGGTTATCGCCCCGGTTCGCGAGTGGGACCTGAAGTGCCGTCCCGACGAGGTCGCCTATGCTCACGCCCACAACGTGCCGGTTCCCGAGGGTGCCAACGACAACCCCTACTCCATCGACGACAACCTGTGGGGTCGTGCCATTGAGTGCGGCCACCTGGAGGATCCCTGGAACGAGCCGCTCGACGACGCCTGGGTTATGACCAAGAATCCCGAGGACACGCCGGACACCCCGACCTACACCGAGATTGAGTTTGAGGCCGGCAAGCCCGTCGCCGTAGACGGCAAGAAGATGAAGCTCTCTGAGATCGTCATCGCCCTCAACAAGATCTCCGGCGACAATGGCTTTGGCCGTCTCGATCTGGTCGAGGATCGCCTGGTGGGCCTTAAGAGCCGCGAGTGCTACGAGGTTCCCGGCGCCCTGACGCTCATCACCGCCCACAAGGCGCTCGAGGACATCTGCGTCGAGGGCGACCTGCTCAAGACCAAGATCAAGCTCGAGCAGGATTGGGCCACCGCCGTGTACAACGGCCAGTGGTACAGCCCGCTCAAAAACGCGCTCGATGCCTTTATGGCCGATACCCAGAAGTTCGTGACCGGCACTGTCCGTCTGAAGTTCTTTAAGGGCAACTGCCATGTCGTCGGCCGCAAGAGCCCCTTCAGCCTCTACGACTACGGTCTGGCTACCTACGACCGCGACACCACGTTTGACGAGAAGGCCAGCGCCGGCTTTATCGAGATCGATACGCTGTCGCTCAAGACGTGGGCAAAGGTCCAGGGCCCCAGCTCTGCTGCCGCCCAGGCCTAGCGCCTCCTTCCCTTGGTATCCGCGCGGCCCATCCGCGTGATACATAACGGGCGCACGGGGTCCCTACCTTTCGTTATGCTTGCTGACACTTCTTAACATCGGTGGCCCCTACGTTCCGCCCGCATATATGATGCCGCGTCTGCGGCTGAGTCCGAGCCCCGCCGGGGTTGTCCGGCGGGGCTCCTTCTATCAATTTGGCGGCTCTGCGCCTATATATATGAGGAGTATCCATTATGTTCAATGCTATCGCGCATGCTTTACTTGCCCTCGCGCCCGAGTTCGATGCTGCAAGGGTCGAGGACGTCCCTATGAGCCTGAAGGCCTGGATCGATGGTTCGCAGGGCAACATCCGGAGGGAGACGTTGGGCGCCAAGTGCATGGCGCGTCACTTCTTTGCAAATTAGCTACATGGCTTCGCACACGGTGGGGAATGTGTAAAACTAGCGGTTGAAAAATCGCTTTAGCGATATGGCGCATTGCTTTGGGCGCTTGTTTTGGTATTTGGAGAAAGGAGACGGTTCCATGGCTCTTTGGGGCGGTCGTTTTGAGGCGGGCGTGGCCGAGGTCACGCAGGAGTTTGGCGCGTCGCTGCCGGTCGACAAACATCTCTATAAGCAGGATATCGCCGGCTCTAAGGCGCATGCCAAGATGTTGTCCGCCCAGGGCATCATCAGTGCCGAGGACGAGCAGGCGATTGCCAAGGGCCTTACCGGAATCGAACAGGATATCGATGCCGGCAACTTCACCTTCGATATCAACGATGAGGACATTCATATGTCCATCGAGAGCGAGCTGACGCGTCGCATCGGCGAGGCTGGCAAGCGCTTGCATACTGGGCGTTCGCGCAACGACCAGGTGGCGACCGATACGCGCCTGGGCGTCAAGGCGCTGGCCAAGGAGCTCATGGAGGCCAATCTTGAGCTGCGCCATGTGCTGGTGGATGCGGCCAAGAAGTACGACAAGGTGATTCTGCCGGGCTACACGCACATGCAGCACGCTCAGCCCGTGCTGCTGTCGCATCATCTGCTGGCGTATTCCTGGATGTTCGCGCGCGACTTTACGCGCCTGAAGGCCGCCTTTGATGCCGCCGACTACTGCCCGCTGGGTGCTGCCGCGCTTGCCGGTACGAGCTATCCGCTCGATCGCCAGATGACGGCTGCCGAACTTGGTTTTGCGGGCGTGATTCCCAACTCGCTCGATGCGGTTTCCGACCGTGATTTCCTGCTCGATCTGCATTACGCCGGATCCGTCATGGCGATGCACCTGTCGCGTCTTTCCGAGGAGATCGTGCTGTGGTCGAGCTCCGAATTTGGCTTTATCACGCTTTCCGACTCGTACTCCACCGGCTCGTCCATCATGCCGCAGAAGAAGAACCCCGACTTTGCCGAGCTTATCCGCGGCAAGAGCGGTCGCGTGTACGGCAACCTGGTGCAGCTGCTGGTAACCATGAAGGGCCTGCCGCTTGCTTATAACAAGGACTTGCAGGAGGACAAGGAGGGCGCGCTCGATACCGCTCATACGCTCATGCAGTGCCTGTCGGTTATGGCTGGTATGATTTCGACTTGGACCGTCAACGAGGATGCCATGGCGCGCGAATGCGGCGTGGGTCACCTTGCCGCCACCGATGTTGCCGATTACCTGGCCAAGCGTGGTCTGCCGTTCCGCGAGGCACATGCCGTGGTGGGGCATCTGGTTCTGATGTGTGAGAAGCGCGGCTGCAATCTTGAGGACCTGCCGTTTGAAGTGTTCCAGGAGGCAAGCCCGCTCTTTGAGCGCGACATTACCGAGGCGCTCGACATCCCGTCGATTGTCGCCGCGCGCACGACCGAGGGCGGCACCGCCCCTGCCGCCGTTGCCGTGCAGCTGCAGCGTGCCAAGGCGCAGCTCGTGGCCGACGAGGGCGTGTTTGGATCGCTGACTAAGGTCGTCGAGATGGGCCACGGGGCAAAGTAGAGGTTTGGCTGAAGCCGTATTGTCCATTTATTGAGGAATCGTTTTTTACTTTACGGGCGTCTGCTGATGTGGGCGCCCGTATTTTGTTGCTATGGGGGAGGGGCTTGTCGAGAAGTTCTGTAGGACCTTTGGGCAGGTTGTGAAGGGGGTACGTTCGCGGGCGGCAACCGACCGTCTGCTCTGCTCGATGCGGTTGAAGGGCAGTCGGATGGTACTCTAATCGGGCTTCGAAACAGAAGTGACACATATGGAACGCTTCAATAAATTGCAACGTTTCAATAAACAGCTTTTTGTTTAACTGCAGCTAAAACTCTGTTACGATGCAGTCCAGGCGGGTGCCGGAATGGGACTTGGGCACGCGCGAACCTACTTGAAAGGCTACTTTTATGGCTATCGAGAAGACCTTCATCATGATTAAGCCCGACGCCGTGCGCGATCGCAAAATCGGCGAGATTGTTGCTCGCATTGAGCGCAGCGGTCTTGTTATCGAGCGCATGGAGATGACCACGCTCGAGCGCGCTACCGTCGAGGAGCACTACGCCCATCTGGCCGACAAGCCCTTCTTTGGCGGTCTCTGCGACTTTATGACGAGCGGTCCGGTCGTCAAGATGGTCGTTTCCGGTCTCTCCGCTGTTGCTAAGATGCGCACCCTCATGGGCGCTACCAACCCGCTTGAGGCTGCTCCTGGTACCATCCGCGGCGACTTTGCCGTCGATGTCAACGCCAACGTGATCCACGGCTCCGACTGCCTGGAGAACGCCGAGATTGAGATCAAGCGCTTCTTTGGCTAAACCAGCTTTGACTCCTTAAAGCTGTTAGCGTGTGGCTTGGGCGCCGCGGAACTCCATCCGCGGCGCCCTTTTATTCCAAAATCTATGCAGGGGCCCGCTCGGTCATGTGTTCCGAGCGGGCCCCTGCTGTTAGCTTGTGGCACTGAATAGTTTAGGCTTCGTCGACGATCTTAAGGCCGCGCGTGTGATCGATCTCGTTGAGGAGGTTAACGCGACGCTCGTGACGACCACCCTCAAACTCGGCGTCGAGCCACTCGTCGACGATCATCTTGGCGAGCTCGGAGCCCACGACGCGGGCGCCAAAGGCGAGCACGTTGGTATTGTTGTGCATGCGAGAGAGCTTGGCGCTGAAGGGCTCGGAGCACACAACGGCGCGTACGCCCTCGACCTTGTTGGCAGCCAGGCTAATCCCGACACCGGTGCCACAGATGAGGATGCCCAGGTCGACATCGCCGTTGGCAACGGCCTTACCCACCTTGTAGCCGGCGATGGGGTAGTCAAAGCTCTCGGAGGTGTCGGTGCCAAAGTTCACGACCTCGCAGCCGCGCTCCTTCAGGTGCTCGGAAATGATGTTCTTGAGCTCGACGGCGGCGTGGTCGTTACCGATACCGATCTTCATGGATGGTTCCTCTCTGGTCTGTGCGGCGCAAATGCTAAAGGTGTTTACCGCGTTCGACTGCATGATAGCGCGACTTTTGCGTAAACGCTCGGGCGTTTTTTGGTCAAACGCTTTAGCATGCAACAAGACCGGCTTCTCGTGAATGAATGTCGTCAGTTTGCGCTTGAGCGCCGTCTGCCGGAACCATGGTTGCGGTTTTTGATGCATTGTTATCAAATAAAAGAACTAATTATTTTCGAGAGCCCAGTCCGTTATACAAGTAGGAGATACCTATGCCTACCGATTCCCTTCGTGATGCCGCGTTTTGCGATGTTTTGAACCGCGAGCTTGTCTGTGCACTCGGCTGCACCGAGCCCATTGCCGTTGCCTATGCAGCGGCGCTGGCGAGCCAGACGCTCGGTTGCGAACCCGATCATATGGATGTTGCCTGCTCGGGCAACATCATCAAGAACGTCAAGAGCGTGACCGTGCCCAACTCGGGCGGTATGCACGGTATTGAGGCCGCGGCCGTGCTGGGTGCCGTGGGCGGCGACGCTAAGAGCGCACTTGAGGTGCTCGAGAGCGTTAACGATGAAGACCGCGCTCGTGTGGCCGAGCTCCTCGCCGACGCCGGCTACTGCGATGTGTCGCTTGTCGAGGGTGTGCCCAACCTCTACATCAAGGTGACTGCGACGGCCGGGGGCCATACCGCGGTCGTCGAGATTACCGATCACCACACCAATGTCACGTGTCATACGCTCGATGGTATTCCGGTATGCGGCAAGTCGGCGGGGGAGTGCGCCGCCTGCGCCGAGCGCGTGGTGGCCGAGCGTGCGGCAGATAACGCCGATACCCCTATGAGCATCGAGTCCATCATCGACTTTATCGAGGACGGTGACATTGAGGACGCCCGTGCTGCCGTTGAGCGTCAGATTGAGCTGAATGGCGCGATCAGTGCCGAGGGTCTCGCGCACGCTTGGGGCGCCGAGGTGGGTCGTACGCTGCTGGGTGCTCGTGCCGATGACGTCGCCTGCCGTGCCCGTGCCCGTGCGGCCGCCGGGTCCGACGCCCGCATGAACGGTTGCGCGCTGCCGGTCGCCATTGTGTGCGGCTCGGGCAATCAGGGCATTACCTGCGCATTGCCCGTCATGGAGTATGCCGAGTACCTGCGCTGCGACCACGAGCGCCTGGTGCGCGCCGTGATGCTGTCCGATCTTATTGCCGTGCATATCAAGAGCTATATTGGCGCGCTCTCGGCGTTTTGCGGTGCTATTTGCGCTGCGTGCGGCTCCGGCGCTGCGATTACCTGGCTGTGCGGTGGCACGCGCGAACAGATTGGCGCGACGGTCTCGAACACGCTCGGTAATGTGGGCGGCATCGTGTGCGACGGCGCCAAGGCGAGCTGTGCCGCCAAGATCTCGGCTGCCGTTGATGCGGCGATTCTGGGCCACGATATGGCTATGCAGGGTCGCGGCTTCCGCGCCGGCGAGGGCCTGATCCAAGATACCGTTGAGCAGACAATCGCCAGCATGGGCTACGTGGGCCGTGTGGGTATGAAAGATACCGACGTCGAGATCCTCAACATCATGATCGGCAAAACCCAGGTGTGCTAGATATTAAGTTGCGGTGAGATAGTTCCTAAAATTACCCGGGTGAGGGGCAAACAGGAACTATCTCACCGCAACTGCGCTAGATGTTCTGGCGCCTACGATAGTTCGTCGGCTATTTGGTGCTCGTAGAAGGCCTCGATTACGGCGTTAAAGTCGTGGGCGAAATCTTCCATGGTTCCGCGCCAGGTGGCGCGTCCCGGTTTTCCTTGGCCCACAAAGGCGGTTTGGATGCCGCAATCGGGGGACGGGAAGTCGCGTTTGGGATCGTTGCCCACCATAAGGACCTCGTGCGGCTCGAGTCCCATCACCTGAAGCTGCTCTAGATAGTAGGTGGCATCGGGCTTGCAGCGGGTGGTGTTTCCCATGTGCGTGACGAGCTCAAAGGGAGCGTCGGCCAGGTCGCCCCAACCCATGCGGCACTCGATGGCCCCCTGGGGAAAGCTGGGGTTGGTAAAGAGCGCGCAACGCAGCCCTGCGTCCTGTACGGCCTGGAGCGCGGCGTGTGCGCCCGGCATGGCGTGGGCGTTAATGACATCGTCGTTCTTGTACGGAAGAACTTCGCGGTCGTAGTAGGTAAACGCCTCGTAGATGAGGGGATCGGAGAGGCGGATCCCGCATCGGCGCTCGACCTCTTCTTGGTAAAACTCAAGATTGGTGCGGTTGTCCGTGCCGCTGCGGCGATTGGCGTTGAGGTCGACCAGGATGGTGCCGAGGCGTGCCATCGTGCCACCGCGGCTGCGGCGCCCGATATCCGCGAGCATCGAAGAGACATCCTTAAAATAGCGAAGGATGAACGCGTTGAGGTTGATGCTGAGAAGCGTCTCGTCCATATCGAAAACGACTGCTTTGAGCACGCGGGCACCTTTCTCGAAAAATCGATCTAGAATCGTTGGCTCCGGATACTTTACCCCAAAGCCGAATGCCTAGCTGGTTATCGTTAAGTTGCGGAGACGTGTGTTCATAAGATTACGAAAAAGTCTCCACACGAGTAAAAAATCGCAGTTCACGCTTGAAATCGAACTCATTTCCCCGTAACCTATACGAACGTGATTGCACAAGCGTCACATTAGTATCTGTCGGCTCCCGAGTGTTCCTAAACGTTGTGTGCTTGTCGCACCCTTCTGTAGGTCCTAGCAATCGGGGCCCCGTAGTTCGAAAGGGGTCCACCTTTGAGTGAGATTCAGAACTCGTCCATTTTCTCTCTTGACGATGTCAACGAGGAGGAGATGAACAACCTCATCGACGGTACGATTACCGACTTTGATGAGGGCGATCTCGTTAACGGCACTGTCGTTAAGATCGAGCATGACGAGGTGCTCGTTGACATCGGATTCAAGTCCGAGGGCGTTATCCCGGTCCGCGAGCTGTCCATCCGCAAGGACGCTAACCCTGCAGACATCGTTGCACTCGGTGATCCCATCGAGGCTCTGGTTCTCCAGAAGGAGGACAAGGACGGTCGTCTGGTCCTGTCCAAGAAGCGTGCCGAGTACGAGCGTGCTTGGAACCGCATCGAGGAGAAGTTCAACTCCGGCGAGAACGTTGAGGGCGAGGTTATCGAGGTTGTCAAGGGCGGCCTGATCCTCGACATCGGCCTGCGTGGCTTCCTGCCCGCTTCCCTCGTCGACCTCCGTCGCGTCAAGGACCTCACCTCCTACATGGGCACCCGCATCGAGGCTCGCGTCATCGAGATGGACCGCAACCGCAACAACGTCGTCCTCTCCCGTCGCGTCGTTCTCGAGGAGTCCCGTAAGGCCGAGCGCTCCGAGATCCTGTCCAAGCTCAAGTCTGGTATGCGTCTCCAGGGCACCGTTTCCTCCATCGTCGACTTCGGCGCCTTCGTTGACCTCGGCGGTATCGACGGCCTCATCCACATCTCCGAGCTTTCCTGGAACCACGTCAACCATCCTTCCGAGGTTGTCAAGGTCGGCCAGGAGGTCGAGGTCGAGGTTCTCGACGTCGACCTCAACCGCGAGCGCATCTCCCTGGGTCTCAAGCAGACCACCGAGGATCCGTGGCGCGCACTGGTCAAGAAGTACCCCGTCGGCGCTATCGTCGAGGGCACTGTGACCAAGCTTGTCCCGTTCGGCGCTTTCGTCGATCTGGGCGAGGGCATCGAGGGCCTGGTGCACATCTCCGAGATGGCCAACAAGCACGTCGATCAGCCTTCTCAGGTCACCCACGTGGGCGACAAGGTTCAGGTCAAGGTCATGGAGATCGACCTCGACCGTCGTCGCATCTCCCTGTCCATGAAGTCTGCTGCTGAGACTCTGGGCGTCGAGATCGAGGTTACCCCGCTTCCTTCCGAGAAGAAGGACGAGGAGGCCGACGCCGAGTAAATCGGTTTGACGATCACTTGTTTTAAGGGACCCATCCGTAATGGACGGGTCCCTTTTTGCATTTGGCGCCGAGATGCACGATGCTGCTCATGCCATCCACAGGCTATTGGGTTGTCGGTGCGTGAAAAATGCCGACATCCCGCCTCGGGGAGGAGGCGGGAACGCACCGAGTAGACGGAGGGGTGCGGAGCGCGGTCGCGTCTCGACTGACGACGTTGCCCATCGACAGGACCATTGTAGCGCATGGCGGTTCTTGGTTTATCGTGTCGAGCGTTTGCGTTGTGCCATTGCCTGAGGCAGCGGTGTGTTACACTCTTGCACTGCTGAGTGGGCCAGACGGTCGCGCGATGTGCTGCTTGCAGTACGCGTGAGGAAAGTCCGGGCTCCAGAGGGCGGGATGCCGGCTAACGGCCGGGCGGAGTGATCCGACGGAAAGCGCCGCAGAAAAGAAGACTCCCACCTGCGCCGCAAGGCGTAAAGGGAAAAGCTGAAACGGTGGTGTAAGAGACCACCAGCGTCGTGGCAACACGGCGGCTTGGCAAGCCCCATCCGGAGCAAGCGCGAATAGGAACGCTATGGGCCGGCCCGGTCCGCGTTCGGGTAGCGTGCGTGGAGCTGCACGGTAACGTGCAGACAAGATAAATGACCGTTCACGACAGAACCCGGCTTATAGGCCCACTTGGCATTTTTGTTACCCTGACAATTGGTACGGCCTTTGCCGTATTATTGAGGCTGTTTGTTGCTTTGCTTGTTGTTGAGGGGCTTTGTTGGACAGCTATTTTACTTTGCAATCGAATATTGAGGCTTCGGGCGAGTTTGTGGACCGCAAG
The DNA here is from genome assembly GCA_902466855.1 of uncultured Collinsella sp. Taxonomy (GTDB): domain Bacteria; phylum Actinomycetota; class Coriobacteriia; order Coriobacteriales; family Coriobacteriaceae; genus Collinsella. The sequence continues at coordinate 12,019 of CABQSP010000026.1, forward strand.
AGCCGGTTTATTGCCCAGCTGGTCCATATTGAGTCCGAGGACGAGGCGAATGCCTTTATCGAGATGGTTCGCAAGCGTCATTACGACGCTCGGCACAATGTTCCCGCGTGGATTTTAGTCGATGGACGCGAGCGCCAGAGCGATGATGGTGAGCCGAGCCGCACGAGCGGCATGCCGACGCTCGAGGTGCTGCGCGGCGCAGAGCTCAAAAATGTTTGCTGCGTAGTGACGCGCTATTTTGGTGGCACGCTGTTGGGGCCTGGTGGATTGGTGCGCGCCTATACCGCGGTGACGCAGGCGGCGGTGGCAGCTGCTCGGGAGGCTGGGCAGATCGTCGAGATGACGAGCGTCGTGCCCGTTGACGTACATGTGGCCTATCCACAGTATGAGCAGGTGCTTCGTTTGGCGCAGGATTCGGGTGCCAAGGTTTCGGATACCGATTACGCGGATGCCGTGACACTTCATTTGGTGTTTAAGGCGGGGGAGCAGGAGCCATTTTGCGCTAAGATGCGCGAGCTTATGGCGGGGCGCGAGGAGATTGAGGTCGGTGCTCCCGAGTTTGCCGAGTTCTAACGACGACGGCCGGCGTGCTTTTGGATGGATTCCAAGCGCGCCGGCCGTCGTTTTTCTGTTGCTGCCGTTTACTCGGCGAGCTGCTTTAGCACATCGCAGGCGATCTCGACGGCATCGTCGATGCAACCGGGACAGCTGCGGAGCGGACCCTTGTCCGATCCGATGCCCTTGAGCGTGCCGCAGACGGTCGTCGTGTTCTTCTCGCCAAAACGCTTGGCGATTTCGCGCGACAGCTTGTAGGTCTGGCCCTTGGTCTTGGGGTTTTCCATGCCGTCGCTCATCACAAAGCCCATGATGGCCACGGCGCCCGAGATGGCACCGCAGGTTTCGGTCATGCCGCCCATGCCGGCGCCAAAGCCCTCGGTGAGGGTAAAGGCGGTCTGGGGGTCGAGCCCGACGGCAGGTGCGAGCGTGCAGGCGACGGCCTGTGCGCAGTTGAAGCCTTGGGCGTGGTATTCGGCAGCCTGAGCTTGGCAGGCGGCGGTGTCGAGCTGAGCAGTATCGATTTGCTTCATCGTTGTCTCCTTGGTCACGGTGTACTCGCCTATGGTACCCGTGACGGGGCATGTAATCATCGAGAGCTTCATGTATGTCTCGTTTTTATCTATCGAGCAAATGCCCAAGGCTTGAGATAAATACCCCTGATCAATTTGTCACTTAACCTATCTTGGGGATGGGTTGAGAGGGGTGCAGGGTAGCGGTATCGTGAACCGAATAAAACGTAACCCAGGCAAGGGAGCTAGATATGAGCGAGCAGACCATCGGAACCACATGTGTCCAGGGCGGCTATCACCCGGGAGATGCCGAGCCGCGCCAGGTGCCCATCTACCAGTCCACCACGTGGAAGTACGACACGTCCGAGCACATGGGCAAGCTGTTTGACCTAGAGGAGTCGGGCTACTTCTACAGCCGTTTGCAGAACCCCACGTGCGATCTGGTTTCCGCCAAGATCTGCGAGATGGAGGGAGGCACTGCCGCGATGCTCACGAGCTCGGGCATGGCTGCGAATTTCCTCGCGATCTTTAACGTGGCCGGTGCCGGCGATCATGTGGTCGCAAGCTCTGCCATTTACGGCGGTACCTACAACCTGCTCGCCCACACCATGGGCCGCATGGGCGTGACCTGCACGTTCGTTGCCCCCGACTGCACCGATGAGGAGCTGGAGGCTGCCTTTCAGCCCAACACAAAGCTCGTCTTTGGCGAGACGATCGCAAACCCCGCCCTTGCCGTGCTCGATATTGAGCGCTTTGCCAAGGCCGCACATGACCACGGCGTGCCGCTGATGGTCGACAACACCTTCCCGACTCCCGTGATGTGCCGTCCCTTTGAGTGGGGCACCGACATCGTCACGCACTCCACCACCAAGTACATGGATGGACATGCTGCCTACCTGGGCGGCGTGATCGTCGACCACGGCCAGTTTGACTGGATGGCCCATGCGGACAAGTTCCCGGGTCTTACCACGCCCGACGAGAGCTACCACGGCGTGACCTATGCCGAGAAGTTCGGTCGTGAGGGCGCCTTCATTACCAAGGCAACCGCTCAGCTCATGCGCGACCTCGGCCCCATGCAGAACCCGCAGGCGGCCTTCTTCCTGAACAGCTCGCTCGAGAGCCTGCATGTGCGCATGCCGCGTCATTGCGAGAACGGCCTGGCCGTTGCCAAGTTCCTGCAGAGCCATCCCAAGGTGCGCTTCGTGAGCTATCCGGGCCTGGAGGGCGACAAGTACTATGACCTGGCTCAGAAGTACATGCCCAACGGTACCTGCGGCGTTGTGAGCTTTGGCTTTAACGGTGGTCGCGCGGCGGCCGAGACCTTTATGAAGAGCCTCAAGCTCGCCCAGATCGCCACGCACGTGGCCGATGCCCGCACTTGCTGTCTGCATCCCGCTAATGCCACGCATCGCCAGATGAACGATGAGGAGCTCATCGCCTGTGGCATCTCCGCCGACATGGTGCGCCTGTCGTGCGGCCTCGAGGACACGGCCGATCTGATTGCCGACCTTGAGCAGGCACTCGAGCAGTGCTAGGCTAGCTCCGTACAAGGTGCCGATGCTGGCAGAAAGCTTCGGTGACCTTTCGTTCCGATTCCGTAGGCGGGACCCCAATCGCGGCTGTTTGCAGGCGATCGGGGCCCCGTTTTTTGCGTTAGGCCACTCGAAAGGATGGATATGGAGAAAACTGCAGAGCAGTTGCGCCGCGAACACATTGCTCTAGAGGGCGACACCCATGGCAAGAACAAATGGGCGATTCTGTTTACCGTGCTCATCATGACGTTTATGGTGTGTCTGGATTCGACCGTCGTGACCGTGGCGCTGCCCGTGATGCAAAAGGAGCTGGGCGTGGGCCTCGATCGCATTCAACTGGTGAGTTCGGTGTACCTGCTTGCGACATGCGTGGCTATGTTGCCGTTTGGCCGCCTGGGTGACGTGCGCGGCAAGGTGAATGTGTTCCAGCTGGGCGTCATCGTCTTTTTGGTCGGTTCGCTGCTGTGCGGCCTTTCGGCCTCGCTCGAGGTTCTTATCCTGGCACGCATTGTTCAGGGCATAGGTTGCGCGGCGGCCATGGCTAACAACATGGGTATCATCACCGAGTCGTTTCCGGCGCGCGAACGAGGCCGTGCCATGGGTATTCTCGCGACCTTCGTGGCCCTCGGCATGATGTGTGGCCCCGTGCTCGGCGGCATGCTGGTGGCAAGCTTTCCCTGGGAGAGTATCTTCCTCATCAACCTGCCCATTGGCGTCCTCTCGTTTATCGTGGGGCTCTACACGTTGCCGCATGTTAAGCCGGAGGCCGGCGACCGTCCCATGTCCCTTGCCGAGGCCGCTCGTCGCTGCTTTGCAAATTCGGCCTTCACTATCAACCTTGCCTGCATGCTCATCGTGTTCGTTGGCATTGGCGCATCCGAGTTTATTCTGCCGTTCTATTTTCAGGACGCGCATGGGTTTGGGTCTGACGTTTCGGGCCTGCTGTTTTTGGCGCTGCCAATGGTGAATGCCTTTATCGGCCCGCTTTCGGGTGCGGTTTCGGACCGTGTTGGCTGCGAGGGCCCCACGGCGGTCGGCCTGGGCGTGTACGTGTGCGGGCTCTTTGCGGTAAGTACGCTCGACGAGCACTCTTCCATCCCTGTGATTGTGTGCTGTGCCGCGTTTATGTCGTGCGGTACGTCGATTTTCCAGAGCCCCAACAACTCGCTGTATATGGGCTCGGCTCCGCGCGAAGCGCTCGGCTTTGCGGGCAGCCTGGGTAGTTTGGCACGCTACGCCGGCATGGCGCTCGGCATTACGGCGGCGTCGCATATCCTGTATGGGCAGATGAGCGTGGCAATGGGCGAGGCCGTGACCAGTTTTGTTACAGGTCGTCCGGACGTATTCCTATTCGGCTTTCGCTCGGTGTTCTACGTACTCATGGCTGTGGCCGCCGTGGGCTTTGCGCTTGCCATGGTGCGTTTGGTGAAGATGCGCGCCCGCCATTAGCATGTTGGGAGGCTGTCTGCCACGATTCGCGCCGTCCCAAAAAGACTGGTTTGTGGTGCGATGTGGCTTGTGGGGCGGGCGGGGGTCGGTCCGTGGTAGACTATCGAACAACGTTTATTAATCGCGCGGTATCGTTGCCGCGAGAAGGGGTTGCGCCATGCAGGAGCTTGAGGATCGTATTCGCCATGACGGCATCGTAAAGGCCGGTAACGTCCTTAAGGTTGATGCCTTCCTCAACCACCAGTGCGACGTTGAGCTGTTCGACCACATGGGTGCCGAGTGGGCCCGTCTGTTCGAGGGTGTCGAGATCAACAAGATCCTGACGATTGAGGCTTCGGGCATTGGCATGGCCTGCATCGCAGCTCAGCATTTTGGCGGCGTGCCGGTGGTCTTTGCCAAGAAGGCGCAGTCCATCAACCTCGATGGCGAGCAGTATGCCACGACCATCTACTCCTTCACCAAGCAGAAGGAGTACCCGGTCATTGTCGGCAAGCGCTTCCTGTCCGAGGGCGACAAGGTTCTGATCATCGACGACTTCTTGGCTAACGGCTGTGCGCTTGAGGGTCTCATCAAGATCTGCGAGGCTGCGGGCGCCGAGGTTGCCGGCATCGGTATTGCCGTGGAGAAGGGCTTCCAGGGCGGCGGCGATAAGCTCCGTCAGCGCGGCTTCCGCGTTGAGAGCCTGGCCCGTATCGCCGATATGGACTGCGAGAACGGCGAGATCACCTTCGCCTAAGCGCGCAACACAAGCGATTGGTATGCGATGTGACAAAGGGACTTTCCCTTTGTCACATTTTTTATGAGGGGAGGTATTGATATGGATGAGAACAAGATGGGATGGCGCGAGTATGCGCGCTATGCCGAGATGTCGGTCGAGGAGTTGGCGCGCGATTGCGAGGTGCAGGTGTTTCGCGCGACGGGTCCGGGCGGGCAGGGCGTGAACACGACGGACTCTGCGGTGCGCATGAAACATGGGCCCACGGGGATTGTCGTGACGGCGCGTGAGAGCCGCAATCAGTTCCAAAACCGTAGCAGCTGCCTACGTAAGCTGCGCGCTGAGCTTGAGCGTCGCGGGCGTCCGCCGCGCCGCCGCGTCAAGACCAAAGTGCCACAGCGATCGCGCCAGCGCAGGCTCAACGACAAACACTTCAATGCGATTAAAAAGGCCAACCGTCGCAAGCTGGGCGGGGAGGAATGATCTTATCAATAAGTTGCGGTGAAATAGGGACTGTTTTGCGGTTTTAGCTGCATAAACAGTCCCTATTTCACCGCAACTTAGGTGGGGCTAGCGGGTGGGGTGCCAGACGTGGAGGGCGCCGGCGAGGATGTCGACCTCGATGCGCGAGGCGACGATGGGCTCGCCGTCGGCCTGGATGAGATAGTCGGGCTCCTCAAAGGTGAGCTCGACATGGCGGCAGCGGCGCATGCGAACCGGCGGCAACTTGGTATGGTGGCCGTCCTTGGCCGAAAGAAACATAGGCAGGGCAACCGCGCGAGGGACGGGGCCGCAGGCGTAGCAGACGTCGAGTACGCCGTCGCAGGGGTCGGCATCGGGGCAGATGCGATAGCCCGAGCCATAGGTAGGACCCAGCTGAATCGCCATGATAATCGCCCTCACGCGCTCGGCGGGCGCCCCGTCAAAGCTGACTGTCATGGGGTAGTTGCGATAGCGCAGGCCAAACTGCTCAAGTCCCGAAAGGGTGTAGAGCGGCGCGCCCGTCAAGCCGGTCTTTTTGCGCAGCTCGGTGGTGCCAAGGCCGATGGCGGCATCGATGCCGATCGAAAGCGTCTGGTCGAAGTACTCAACGGTAGCCTCGCCGCTGCCGCTCGCAGGGCTCCACGAGCGAATGCACCCAATGTCCTGACGCTGCAGTTCGCAGGTGAGCAGCGCGCCAAAATTCTTACCGGAGAAATCGTCGATGCCGAGCGTTTGGGCAAAATCGTTGCCAGAGCCCACGGGTAGGATGGCAAGAGCGGGGCGGGTGTCCTCCTCTTGCGTCATAAGCCCGTTGACGACCTCGTGAATCACGCCGTCGCCGCCAAGGGCGATAACGGTGCGATAGCCCTGAGCCTGTGCGGCAAGCTCCTTGGCGTGTCCCATGCGCTCGGTTAGCACCAGGTCAAACTGGGATGCGCGTGCAGTCATGTCCATAAAGCGTTGCAGGCGCTCGGCAACTTCGCGCGCCGCACCCGACTGGGCGGCTGGGTTGGCGATGATGAGCGTGAGGCCAAAATCAGTTGCGTGCATGGGGCGACTCCCGGCGTGTGACGTGACGGTGCGGTCGCGCTCAGGTCGAATTGCCCCCGATTGTGGCTGCACGTCGAATACTTACGTCTACTCTATCAGGTCGTTGTGGCGCTCGATAGCATCCGCTACCGTACCGCCCTCATCCACAATAAGCGAACGGCGCTTGGGCGAGATGATGCGCTGGGCGGGGTACACGCCGCGGTGTCCGGCAGTTAGGTAGCTGATAAAGGCCACGATGACAAAGAACCCGGCTGCCGTGCCGTGGAACAGGTCGATGGCCATCATGCAGGTGGTGATGGGCACGTTGAGACCGGCACAGAACACGCCGAGCATGCCGAGAGCCGCCAGAAAACTGGGGTCGATTCCGACGAGGCAACCGATCCAGCCGCCGAGCGCCGCACCGATGCCAAACAGGGGCGTGACCTCGCCGCCTTGGAAGCCCGCACCCAGGGTAAGCGCTGTGACGACCAACTTGATGGCTGCGTCTGCCAGGGTGGTGTTGCCGGCAAATCCGGCGCCGGAAAGCCACGTGGAAAGGCCGGCGTAGTCCCAGGCGTCGAGAAGGGCATAGGCGGCCAAAACCACGAGTGCGCCGATGAGTGCGCGAACGAGGTAATTGGTGATAAAGCGACCGTACAGGCTCTTGACGGTTCGAACCGACCAGGCAAAGAGGCGTGCCGTCAGACCGAAGATAATTGCGCTGATAACAACGATGACGACCGTTTTGGGCGTCATAGCGGGAACGCTGGCGATGACATTCGCTTCGTACTCGGTACCTAGGGCGAGTGATGTAAAGTAGCCGGTAAACGAGGCGACCAGGCAGTAGATGCCCGCGGTGTAGTCGATCTTGCCGATAAAGCACATCTCCATGCCAAAGAAAGCTCCGGCAAGGGGCGAGCCGAATACGGCGCCAAAGGCCGACGAGATGCCGGCGAGCATGAGGTCGTGGTGGTCATGCTTTTTGAGGTGGGCGAGGCTCGAGATGTTGCTGGCGATGGTGCCGCCAATCTGCACCGCAGCTCCCTCGCGACCGGCCGAGCCGCCGGTGAGGTGCGTGAGCGTGGAGCAGACGAAGGTGAGGATGGCCATGCGCATATGGATGAGGCGTGTGCCCAGAGCGGAGTCGATGACCAGGTTGTTACCGCGTTTGGCGGCAAGACCGTGGTTTTTGTACACCCATGCGGTGGCAACGCCCACAACGGGAAGCAGCGCGTAAATCCACGCATGGTGCTCGCGATAATCGGTCGCGATATTCAGCGAGGTCAAAAACGCCCAAGCGGCAACGCCCATGGCGAGCGAGACGATGACGACGAGTACGAGCAACTTAGCGCTCGCGAGTAGGTTGCGGGCGTTGCGGCGCGTGTCGGCAGCCAAGAGCTGCTCGGAGCGGGTGATCTGATGCCTGCCTGCCGTGATGACGTCGTTCAGGGAGAAAAATCCGCCGTCGTCGAGCGGCTGGGAATGATCCTGCGCTTCGTTTGCGCTTTCGGGTTTGTCGTTATGAGCCATACGTTCCTCTTTTAGGTTGCAACGCAAGCATTATAAAACGCGGTAAACGCGACGAGCCGGTGGGTTGGTTTCCATTCTGTTTCGCGGCCTACAGCCGACAGGTGTATTTGCGGGTACAGGCCGAGTCGCGGTCGTTCGTCGGGGGATTATACTGAGACAAGCATAAAGAATTGGCGCCCCTGTTGTGCGCCGTGGCATTAAGAGGTGCATATGGCAGAGAAACTCATACCGCTGGAGGATGCGCAGTCGATTGTTTTGTCGCACGTTGCTCCGACCGATCTCGTCGAGATTCCCGTGTGGCAGGCCGCCGGTCTTCCCTTGGCCGAGGACGCGGTGGCCGATATCGACATCTCGCCGTTCGCCAACAGCGCCATGGACGGATATGCCGTGCGCTCGGCGGACTTGGCGCAGGCATCTGGCGAGGCGCCGGTGATGCTCGACGTTATCGGACACGAGGCCGCGGGCCATGTCTTTGAGGGCGTGGTCGGCGTGGGCGAGACAGTCCGCATCATGACGGGCGCGCCGGTACCCGAAGGTGCCGATGCCGTGGTGAAGTACGAGATCGTCGACGTACTTGATGGCGACGGCAACGAGGGCTCGCACGTTCGCTTTTCGGTGCCTGCCAAGGTAGGGGAGAACGTTCGCTCTGCCGCCGAGGAGGCCCATGCCGGTGACGTCGTGATGCGTGCTGGAGAGGTTGTGGCCCCGGCGGGCGCGGGTCTGCTGGCAAGCGCTGGATACGCGAGCGTGAAGGTGCACGCCGCCCCACGCGTGGGCATCATCTCGCTGGGCACGGAGCTGGTCGCACCGAGTAACGTGCCGGCGCGCGGGCAGATTCGCGACTCCAATTCGTCGGCGTTGATGGCCGAAGCGCTCGATGCCGGCGCCGAGCCCGCGTTCTACGGCATCGCGCCCGATGATGAGCAGGCGATTGCCGAGCTTGTGCATCGTGCCGTGCAGGAGTGCGATTTTGTCATTACGAGTGGTGGCGCCTCGGCGGGCGATTACGATTTCGTGACGGCGCTTGTCCAGCGCGAGGGCGAGGTGCTTTTCGATCGCATCTCGATGCGCCCCGGCAAGGCCATCACGTTTGGCTTGCTCGGAGGTAAGCCCTACCTGGGGCTTTCAGGCAATCCGGCCGCGGCGTATGTAGGCTTTGAGATGCTTGCCCGTCCGGCGATCCGCAAGATGCGCGGCTTTGCCGAGGGTGTGCGTCCCGTGCAGCAGGCGACGCTCACGCACGGCGTGAAGAAGCGCCAGGACCGACGCTTCTTCGATCGCGCCACGGTTTTGCGCGACCCCGAGACCGGTGAGTTGTTGGTGACCGAGGCTAAGACACAGAATTCGGCGCTGCTCGGCACGATGCAGCGGGCCAACTGCCTGCTGCGTATTGACGAAGGACCGTGCGAGCTCAAGGCGGGCGACGTCGTGGATGTCGTGCGTGTCGACCTGCCTGAGGGCACGGCGCTATAGGAGAAATGCTATGGAGTTGAAGATTTCGATTGTGACGTGCTCGGATACGCGTGATCTTGCCCAGGACGAGGCTGGAGCCGCACTCGAGGAACTTATCGAGGCGCAGGGCTGGACGGTCGCCTCACATGTGGTCGTGCGCGACGACGCCAGCGAGATCGGTGATGCCATTGTGGAAGCCGCCGATGAGTGCCACGCCAATGTCGTGCTCACCTGCGGCGGCACGGGGCTTTCGATGCGCGACGTGACGCCCGAGGCGACGCGTGCCGTCTGCGACCGCGATGTGCCGGGTATTGCAGAGGCAATCCGCGCGTATTCGATGACCAAGACGCGCCGTGCCATGCTCTCGCGTGCTATTTGCATGCAACGAGGTCATACACTTGTCGTAAACTTTCCCGGTTCTACGAAGGCCGCCCGCGAAAGCTGGGAGGCCATAGCGGACCAGCTGGAGCATACGGCTCAGATGACAGCGGGCGGCGGACATACCAACTAAGCGGTTTACCTGCGGCGGGGCGACCTTATCGGTCGCTCCGCTTTTGTTTCCGCCGAAGCGACACCGAGATGCACGGTAACTTGAAACTATATTCTCTGGAGAGAATAATTTCTCATAATCATTATTCGCGCAGAAGTATAATCTGATTGCAGATTAAAGCCCGCGGTGGGGTACCCGGGCACAAGATCCGAAAGGGTTGAATATGTTCGATATGGTTTCACGCCGCGGTTTTGTCTCGCTTTCTGCTGCCGCCGGCCTTGGTCTTGCCGGCTGCTCGGGCAGCAAGACGTCCGAGCCGGCCGGATCCGATGCCGGTTCTGCTAAGACATCTTCCAAGAAAGCTGTCGACCTGCAGGTCTTTGCCGCCAACTCGCTCGAGAAGGCACTGCCCGAGGTCCAGGAGCTTTACACCGAGCAGACCGGCACCATGTTTGCCGACACGCAGTTTAAGGCGTCTGGCGACCTTGTCGAGCAGATGCGCGCCGGTGCCGCCGTCGACGTGCTCATCACGGCCTCCAAGGGCACCATGGACGACGCCGAAGCCGCCGAGCTCGTCGACACCGACACGCGTGAGGACATGTTCGTCAACGACCTCGTGATCATTCGCGCCGAGGGCTCCGACACCAAGGTCGAGGCCATCGCCGACGTCGCGAATCTGGACGGCAAGATCGCCATTGGCGACGCCAAGACCGTCCCCGCCGGCAAGTACGCCAACCAGGCCCTGGCCTCCGTGGGCCTCTACACCGGCACCGAGGGCGACGACGGCGACTATACTCCCGTGATTGCCGACAAGGTCGTACTGGCCGATAAAGTGGGCACCGCCGCCGCCTATGTGTCCACAGGCGACTGCGTGGCTGGATTTGTCTACAGCTCCGATATCTTCCGCTACGACGGCATCGAGGAGGCCTTCGTGTGTCCTGAGGATTCGCACAAGCCCATCGTGTACCCGGGTGCTGTCGCCGATGGCTCCGAGCACGCCGACGAGGCCAAGGCGTTTATCGACTTTTGCCTGTCCAACAAGAAGGCTCAGAAGATTTGGGCTAAGTACGGCTTTGAGCTTTCCGCGTAGTGCGGCTTGGCGCGATAATTCCATCGTTTTGTGTTTCACTCCGTCCTTGTATTCGCTTGGAGCTTTTCGTGCTTAATAGATTCCGCATGCTTGTCGCCTGTGCTTTGACCTTCGTGCTTTGCTGGGTGCCGGGATTTGCGTTTGCTGGGGACGCTGAGGACGGGGCCCAGGTTGCTGCGACCGCCCATGGGCTTTCCTATGGGATCGAGGGTTTTGAGCGGTTGGCCAAGGGGACCGCTCGTGCCATGGAGGGCCAGCCTGAGGGCTACCGGTTTCCCGTTGACGAGGACGTGGACCTTGTAGTGGCGCCTGCTGCTGATCGCGTTGTGGTGTGGATATCGCCCAAGGCGGTCGAGAAATATGGATTGGATTCCCAGGACAACGAGTGCGTATCGGGTCTCAAGGCCCTCGTCTGTGAGCTCGACAGCGCAAACTGCATGGGAGGTGCGCAGCTAGGGGACGTGGATCTTCCTTGGTATGTCACGGCGGAAACAACGTTTGATGCCGGCGGGTATACCTATGGCTTTGACGAGCGCGGTGCGGATGGGGACCGCTATGTGGTGATCGCATCAGCCTCGGGTGATGCCAAGGGCGGCGCGCGTTGGCTTGATAGCGCTCACATGGTAGAGGCATCGTCTGTCGTGTTGCGGGATGAGCAGGGGCCCTTGACCTCTCTAGCCTCCTTATTGGGCGACATCGACTATCGTCCGTTTTGGGTGTCCATCAAAACGAGCGGACTTGCCCTGGTGATTGCGTTTGCGCTGGGCCTGTTTGCCGCGTGGAAGACCATGGGTACCTCGAGTCGCATCAAGGGCCTGCTCGACTCGGTCTTTACCATCCCTATGGTGCTGCCGCCCACGGTGTGCGGCTTTCTGCTCCTTATGCTGTTTGGCCGCTCGACCGGGGTGGGCCAGTGGCTGATCGCGCACGGCATCTCGATCGTCTTTACGTGGCCTGCAGCGGTGATCTCTGCCGTGGTGGTGTCGTTCCCGCTCGTCTATCGTACGGCACTCGGAGCCTTCGAGAGCCTCGACACGCAGATGCTCGATGCCGCGCGAACCCTGGGCTGGTCCGAGCGACGCATCTTCACCAAACTCATGATGCCCCTCGGTTGGCCCTCCATCGCCGCCGGCACGGTCCTCGCCTTTGCCCGCGCCATGGGCGAGTTTGGCTGCACCCTGTTTTTTGCGGGCAACTACGCCGGTATTACGCAGACCATTCCCATTGCGATTTACTTTGAGTGGATGGGCGGCAACACGTCGGTGGCCCTCTTTTGGGTCGCCGTCGTGATCGTGTTTAGTTTCCTGGTCATCCTGTTCATCAACATGTACACCGCTCATTCGCAAAAGTATCGCGAGCGCGGTCTCTCCCGTGCGGAGCGCAAGCAGGCCAAGGAGCTCGTCGGGCAGGGCGATTCGCTCGACCCGGCGGGCGGCGATGCCCTGCGTATCGATCGCGAGGCGCTGGCCGAGCTCATGCGCGATGATGCGGCGCCGCAGGGAGGTCGATAAGCTATGTCGCTCGTTATGGATATTAAGAAACGTTATCCCGGGTTTGTGCTTGACATGCAGCTTGAGGCCGGCGAGGAGCGCGTGGCGCTGCTGGGCGCCTCGGGTTGCGGCAAGAGCTGTACGCTGCGCTGCATCGCCGGCGTGGAGACGCCCGACGAGGGCAAGATCGTCGTCAACGGCGTGACCTTTTTTGATTCGGCCGCGGGCATCAATCTGTCGCCCCAGGAGCGTAAATGCGCTCTGCTGTTCCAAAACTATCAGCTGTTCCCCAACATGACGGTGGCCGACAACGTATGCGCCGGTGTAAAGGACGCGGGAGACGCCGCGGCGCGCAAAAAGCTCGCCGAGCGCTACCTGGGCATTTTTGGTCTGGCCGATTTTGCCGATCGCTATCCCACGCGACTCTCGGGCGGTCAGCAACAACGCGTGGCGCTTGCCCGCATGGTGGCGGCGCATCCGAGCATTTTTATGTTCGACGAGCCCATGAGCGCACTCGATTCCTATCTTAAGAGCGCCCTCGAACAGAATATGCTCGACCTGTTCGATGTATGCAACCGCACCGTGCTCTACGTGAGCCACGACATCGACGAAGCGTGCCGCCTGTGCCCGCGCATCTGCGTGATGCACGACGGGCATGTTGAGGAGATCGGCTCCGTCGAGGACGTGGTCCGCCGTCCGCAGACGCTGGCGGCACTGCGCCTGACGGGCTGCAAGAACACAAGCCGGGCGCGCAAGATTGGCGACGAAGAAGTTGAGGCCCTCGACTGGGGCATGACCTTTAACGTGGGTCGCGAGGTTCCCGATGACGTGGCATATCTGGGCATTCGCGCAAGCTACTTCCATGTGGACAACCGTGCCGAGCGGGGTCGCAACAGCTATGACCTGCACGTGGCCCGCGTGAGCGATTCACGTTTTGAGCGCCTGGTGCTGCTGGACGTGCCGCGCGCCGACGCGCCCACGCGTCTGCAGTGGAAGGTCAACAAAGTGGGCATGCCTGTCGACGAGCTACCGCAAACAGGCGAGACGCTGCGCATGCATTTTGATGCCAGCAGGATCCATTTGGTTTGTCGATAGCGCCGGGTAATGCCGTCGGGGATATAAGCCTCGGCGGCTTTGTCTTGCCGTTCGCCGAATGGGGAATGACAAACTCTTATCAACACAGATAATTATTTATTAAACGACGGCACACGACGCTGTCGTACGCATGTCGGCGGTGTTCGTCTGGACGACAACCGTTGATATAGTTGACCTTAACTTGTAAAGGAGGGTGCGCATATGCCGCAGACGACATACATTCGCCGCGTTGCCGCGCGTGCCCTATATATGGCTCGGAGCCGCATATGAGCAGGTATGTTCACGGCTCCGGGAGAGACGACGCACAACTAAATAATCAACCGCAAAGCAGGTTCCCCAAAATTCCGGGTTTAGGCGCGGCTGGGTTTTCGCCACCCACCGTGCAGCAATACCGTAGCTATTCATTTTTGGTTCGAGAGGGGAACCGTCATGGCTGAAGAATTCGATTTCCATCCGATGTGGGAGAGCCTCGGCATGAATCTTGCCGACCACGACATGCTGCTGGGCGCCGTGGGCCAGATGTACGGCGATATGTTCCTGACGCAGAACAATCGCCCCAAGTCCACGTCCTACCTGGATTTTGTCGCCACCAACATCCACAGCGGCCGTATTAAGGAGATGCTCGACAAGAAGGAGGCCGGCGAGGCCACCAAGATCGTCGGTTCGTTCTGCGTCTACGTGCCCGAGGAGATCGTACTTGCCTGTGACGGCATTCCCGTGGGCCTGTGCTCGGGTGCCGATTGGGCAACGGACAAGGTCGAGGAGCACTTGCCGCGCAACACCTGCCCGCTCATTAAGAGCTTTGCCGGCTTTAAGCTGGGCGAGGTCTGCCCCTACATCGAGTCGAGCGACTTGGTAGTCGGCGAGAACACCTGCGATGGCAAGAAGAAGGCCTACGAGTTCTTTGCCACGCAAAAGAACATGTACGTCATGGATATTCCCAACGTACACGACGAGTCGACGCTCGTGACCTGGAAGGCCGAGGTCAAGAAGCTCGCCGCCAAGATCGAGGAAGAGTGTGGCGTCAAGATTACGCCCGAGCGTCTGAAGGCCGCCATCCACGCCGTCAACGAGAAGCGTCGCGCCCTGCAGCGTCTGGCTGCGACCCGCGCTGCCGATCCGGCGCCCATCAGCGGTCTCGACAGTCTGCTGACCGTTCAGGCCGCCTTTATGGATGACACGCCGCGCCTGACCGGCGCCATCAACGAGATGGCGGCTGAGTGCGAGCAGCGTGTTGAGACCGGCGAGGGCGTGGCGCCCAAGGGGACCAAGCGCATCCTGTACACCGGCACGCCCATGGCCGTGCCCAACTGGAAGCTGTTCAACCTCATCGAGAAGGCCGGCGGCGTTGTGGTAGGCGAGGAGTCCTGCACGGGCTCGCGCTACTACAAGGACCTGGTCGACGAGTCCGGCGAGATGGTCGACGAGATGCTCGACGCCATTGCCGAGCGCTACTTTAAGATCAACTGTGCTGTCTTTACGCCCAACGACCAGCGTATGAAGGACATTGTCCAGATGGCCAAGGACCTGCATGCTGACGGTATCGTCGACGTGGCCCTGCAGTTCTGCACGCTCTACGAGATGGAGTCGTTTGCCGTGGAGAAGGCCGCCGAGGAGGCGGGCATCCCGTTTATGCACATCACGACCGACTACGCCGGCGAGGACGCCGGTCAGCTCCAGACCCGCATCGAGGCCTTCCTCGAGACGATTTAGCCGCACCTGCGCTAAGCTGTGCCGCCGGGTGTTCCTATCCGCGCGATAGGGATTTCTCTGCTGCCATGCCGGCCGGTGTCCGGATGCACCGCAGGGCGCCGACCGGCTTCGCATAGCTGCCGGGGCGGGGATTTCTGCCGTCCTGGCAGATTCTATCCGTTTGTTCAGACACGAAAGGAACTCAATGAACAACGACCTTTTCAAGGCGGGCGTTTCCCGTCGCGGTTTTCTGACCGGCTCCGCTGCCCTGTGCGCCATGGCGGGCCTCGGCCTCGCCGGCTGCGGCG
>CABQSP010000027.1:0-26682 GCA_902466855.1 uncultured Collinsella sp.
TGAACTGCCTCCCATTTCTTGGACATGAGAAATGGGAGGCTTTCTTTATGCGCGTTGATTTGAGGGTGAAGCATGATATCGAGGCCAGGAAGGCGGCCATAGGGCTCTTCGAGCTCGGGCACGGGTATAAATCTGCCGCGATTGCCCTTTCGCTTCCCGCGGAAGCCGTGAGAAGATGGCAGGAGATATACCGCGCATTCGGGAGCGAGGTGCTGCTGCGCATGGACGGAAAGCAGGGCAGGTACACATACGAGCAGAAGGTCGCCGCCGCCTCCGCCGTCGTCGACGGCGGCATGACGAAGACCGAGGCGATGGCGGCGTTCGGCATAATGTCGATGTCGCCGCTCAAGAAGTGGTGCGCGCTATACCGCGAGGGCGGCGCGGAGGCCCTGCGCCCGAGGCCCAAGGGCCGGCCGAGCGGTTCCAGGGCGAGGCCGCGGACCCGCGAGGAGGAGCTCGAGGAGCGGTGCCGCAGGCTCGAGGCCGAGGTGGCCTACCTAAAAAAATTACGCGCCCTGGTCGAGAGGGACGGGCTCTGACCAGGGCGAAGGCCGAAGCGGTCGCGGCCCTGCGCGCCGAGGGGCACGCGCTCGGGCACCTGCTCGCATGCGCCGAGCTCAAGAGGTCGACCTACTACTACGCCCTCGCGCACCCGCCGAGGCCCACGCGCCCCGAGCTCCGGGAGGCGGCCGCCGAGATCTTCTCGCGCACCGCCAACGGCTGCGGGCACCGGCAGATAGCGATGTGCCTCAGGGCGGAAGAGGGGGCCGTGATAGCCGACAAGACCGTGCTCAAGATGATGCGCGAGATGGGGATTCGCTGCGGGATCAGACGCGAGACGGCCTACCACAGGTACAACTCGTACAAGGGCGTCGTCGGCAGGACGTTCGAGAACGTGATCGCGAGGGATTTCGACGCCGGGGCCCCGTGGCAGAAGCTGGGGACGGACGTCACCGAGTTCAAGGTGGCTGGCGGCAAGGCCTACTGGGCCCCGACGCTGGACTTCTGCACCAAGGAGATCGTGGCGAGCGACATATCGACCACGCCCGACATGGCCCAGCAGGTGAGGATGCTCGACGAGCTGCTGCCCAAGATCCCCGAGGGCGCCGCCCCGACCATGCACTCGGACCGGGGCTGGCAGTACCAGCACGCCTCGTACACATCCAGGCTCGAGGCCGCCGGCATCGTCCAGAGCATGTCCAGGAAGGCGAACTGCATCGACAATGCCGCCACCGAGCAGCTCTTCGGCCACGTCAAGGACGAGTTCTACAGGGGCCGCGAGTGGAAGACGTTCGAGGATTTCAAACGCGACCTGGAGGAATACATAGTCCACTGGAACACGAGCCGGAGGCAGGTAAGATTGAAGGGCCTGACCCCGGAGGAGTACCGGAATCAGGCCCTCGCGGCCTAGTCGCTATTTAGGGCGTCCAAGATTTGGGACGCAGTTCAAACAGGGAAGCGGGTCTTTTTTGTTGAAAAAACCTGCCAATAAGGGACAGGTTTTTTTGGTAGGTTTTTCCTGCTTGAATTTGAAACATTTCGTTCGGCAAGAGCGTATCTATGGTGAGGGCCTCAGCAAGAATCATGAACGTCACCGGGAGGTGATTATGGAAGAACAAGCATTTAGACAGGCGGTCGAAGATCACCGGGATGTCGTGTTTCGGATCGCATTGACGTACCTGCGCGATCGCGCCGATGCCGACGATATTGCCCAAGATGTCTTTCTTAAGCTGCTTAAAAGCGATGGACACTTTGAAAGTTGGGAACATCTTCGTCGATGGCTTATCCGGGTCACGATCAATGAATGTAAATCGCTCTTTCGAAAGCCATGGAGGCGTGTGGAGGATATTGAGAACCTGGCCGATTCGCTTTCGGCGGCGCAGGATGAGACCAAGGCGGTCCTGTCAGACGTTATGCGACTTCCGGAGCGATTCCGCGTTCCCATCGTGCTCTATTACTATCTGGGCTTTTCGACCTCAGAGATTGCCGAGTTGTTGCATGTACCAGCCGCGACCGTTCGAACGCGTTTGGCTCGCGGCAGGTCGAAGCTCAAGTTCATCCTAGAGGAGGGCGACCGTGAAATCCAACCAAATCAAGCAGGCCTTCGAGTCCATCCAAGCCGATAGCGATCTTGCAGATCGCGTCCTAAATACCGCTGCGGGTGAGCCGCTTCATCGAAAGGGCCACGCGAAGCCTCTCTATGTTGCCGTAATCGGATGTCTTGCCGGAGTACTGGCGACCGGAGGGGTCGCCTACGCCGTTGTCAATTCTGGCTATTTTGCCTCAGCCTGGGGAAACCACGGCAATGGGGATTCCATTACCTGGACCAACGGTGGCTCATCGGGGACTAAATACACCTACACCAGAGAGTTTGGTGATGGCATCGCGCCCCAAAGCCTGGAGGGTGCAGTCCAGAAGGTTAATCTGTCCGTCGAGGGTAACGGTTATACGCTCGATATCCATGAGATGGCTATCGATCAAAACGGCTGCGGCGCCGTGACGTTTACGTTGTCCAATCCAAATGGAGTTAACTGCTACAAGCCGGCAGCAGAGATCGGCGAACTTGTTCTTTATGGTGAAGAAGAACAGGGCATCGGCACGCCCGACATGAAGTTCGGCGAGGAATGGGCTGACACACGCTGCACCATTGATAAGGACACATCAAGCGATACTGTCATTAATGGCACGATGTACTTTGCTTCTATGGATCGCGAGCGAGGTTTTCAACATGCGGTCACCTGGAATATCTCGTGGACCGAGAGCGAAGGCGAGGATGCGAAGCCGTTCGAGGCATCGACGCCCGAGTTTAGCGTTGGAGCGTACGTCGATACAAAGGAACTCCGCTCCGATGACTCGCCTCTCGAGATCAGCCCGTTTTCCATCCAGACGCACATCGATGATTTAGGCTATGAAGCAGTTGATAATAAGCTGACCGTCAGCTACAAGGATGGATCGGAGCAGATTATCGAAGATGACGACGCAGGGGTGTTCAACTTATATTTTTCTTATGCGCGCAATAGCGGAGAGAACATCTGGGTGCCAACGAAGTTGATTGATGTCGACCAAGTGGTCTCAGTAACGCTTGAGGGCACGAGGTGCACGTCAACAGGAGAGACCGAAACGGAAGAGCCCTTTACTATCGTCTATTCGTAAGGTCTGAGGCCGCTTCCTACTAGGGGAAGCGGCCTCTTTTGCGTTAAATGGAAACGCCGCCGATTTCCATGCGACAGATGAGAGCAGATTACCGCTGGAGCGCAGCGTTTCCCCAGATAAAACCGACCAAAATAAACCTGTCCCTTTTTGGCGGGTAACGTTGCCCCGACGAGCACGTCGGATTCCCGGGCCGGGCGGCACAGGGGTTAAGTTTGTCGCGAGTTCCGCACGAGCCGGAGGCCACTTAATGTGGCCTCCGTGCGAGCCAGGACTGTAGAGCAGCAAACTTAACCCCTGTGCCGCCCGGACCGGGAATCCGCCCACGCGCACAGAAGGGGATCCCTTTTGTGTAGGGTTTGCGGAAATGTGCCCATTTTGGGATACGCCCGGCGGCGTGGTCTGTTGACGGCACAGCTAACGCCACGTATCCTATCGAACTGCGTGTTTCGTAGGGGGATGCTGACCCCTCGATTCAAGCCGTTGCACTTTACAGAAAGCTGGAATCATTCGAGAAGGAGTACGCTTTGCCTACTATTAACCAGCTGGTTCGCCAGGGCCGTCGTTCCGTGCCCAAGAAGTCCAAGAACGCTGCTCTGCAGCACAACTCCCAGAAGCGCGGCGTGTGCACCCGCGTCTTCACCACGAGCCCCAAGAAGCCGAACTCGGCTCTTCGTAAGGTTGCCCGTGTTCGCCTTGTCAACGGCATCGAAGTTACTGCTTACATCCCGGGTGAGGGCCACAACCTGCAGGAGCACTCCATCGTGCTCGTCCGTGGCGGTCGTGTCCGTGACCTCCCTGGTGTCCGTTATCACGTCATCCGTGGCGCCTACGACGCTGCTCCGGTCCAGAACCGTATGCAGGCCCGTTCCAAGTACGGTGCTAAGCGCCCCAAGGCTAAATAAGCCAGATAACGTTTTGATACTTTCGCCGTGTGCCGCCTAAGCGCCGCACGGTAGACACTTAAGGAGATTTCACATGCCGCGTCGTGCAGCAGCTAATCGTCGTGAGGTTCAGCCTGACGCCGTTTACAACAACCGCCTGGTGACTCAGCTCATCAACAAGGTCCTTCTTGACGGCAAGAAGGCCACCGCTGAGCGCATCGTTTACACCGCTTTCGAGATCGTTGCCGAGAAGTCCGAGGGTGGCGACGCTCTCGCTACCTTCAAGAAGGCTATGGACAACGTCAAGCCCACGCTCGAGGTTAAGCCCAAGCGTGTCGGTGGCGCTACCTATCAGGTCCCGATGGAGGTCAACTCCCGTCGTTCCACCGCTCTGGGTATCCGCTGGATCGTCAACTTCTCCCGCGCTCGCAAGGAGAAGACCATGGCCGAGCGTCTCGCCAACGAGATCCTCGACGCTTCCAACGGCCTGGGCGCTTCCGTCAAGAAGCGTGAGGACGTCTTCAAGATGGCCGAGGCCAACCGCGCGTTCTCTCACTATCGTTGGTAAGTTAAGGTAAGGAACTAACATGGCTAAGCCTAAGTACAAGCTTTCCGATACCCGTAACATCGGCATCATGGCTCACATCGATGCCGGTAAGACCACCACGACCGAGCGTATTCTTTACTACACCGGTAAGACCCACAAGATCGGTGAGGTCCATGAGGGCGCTGCCACCATGGACTGGATGGTTCAGGAGCAGGAGCGCGGCGTAACCATTACCTCCGCTGCTACCACGTGCTTCTGGAACAAGGACGGTAAGGACTACCGCATCCAGATCATCGACACCCCGGGCCACGTTGACTTTACCGCCGAGGTCGAGCGCTGCCTGCGCGTCCTCGATGGCGCTGTCGCCGTCTTCGACGCCGTTGCCGGCGTTCAGCCCCAGTCTGAGACCGTTTGGCGTCAGGCTTCTACCTTCAACGTTCCCCGCATCGCCTTCATCAACAAGTATGACCGCGTGGGCGCTGACTTCTTCAACGCTATCGAGACCATGAAGGATCGTCTCGACGCTAACGCCGTGGCCGCTCAGGTCCCGATGGGCGCCGAGGACAACTTCTGGGGCGTCATCGACCTCGTTACCATGACTGCATGGGACTTCAAGGCCGACGAGAAGGGCATGACCTACCCCGAGCCGATGGACGAGATCCCGGCTGAGTTTGCCGACATCGCTGCCACCAAGCGCGAGGAGCTCCTCGACGCTGCTGCCAGCTTTGACGACGAGCTCATGGAGAAGATCCTCATGGAGGAGGACTTCACCGTCGAGGAGCTCAAGGCTGCTCTGCGCAAGGGCGTTCTGGCCAACGAGCTCAACCTCGTCTTCGTGGGCTCCGCCTACAAGAACAAGGGCGTTCAGGAGCTGCTCGACGCTGTCGTCGACTATCTGCCCAGCCCGCTCGACGTTGAGGCCGTCACCGGTACCGATCCGGACACCGGTGAGGAGATTCAGCGTCATCCTTCCTTCGACGAGCCCTTCTCCGGCCTGGTCTTCAAGATCATGACCGACCCGTTCGTCGGTAAGCTCACCTATGTCCGCGTTTACTCCGGTCGTGCCGAGTCCGGCTCCTACGTGGTCAACGCTTCCAACGGTCAGCGCGAGCGCCTCGGCCGCATCCTCGAGATGAACGCCGCCGAGCGTATCGACCGTGACGACGCCGCTGCCGGCGACATCGTCGCTTGCGTTGGCTTCAAGAACTCCACCACCGGCGACACCCTGTGCGCCGAGGGCAAGGAGATCGTCCTCGAGAAGATCGAGTTCGCTAAGCCCGTTATCGACGTTGCCATCGAGCCCAAGACCAAGGCCGAGCAGGACAAGATGTCCCTGGCTCTGACCAAGCTCGCCGAGGAGGACCCGACCTTCCAGGTGTCCACCAACCACGAGACCGGTCAGACCATCATCGCCGGCATGGGCGAGCTGCATCTGGAGATCATCGTCGACCGTCTGCTCCGTGAGTTCAAGGTTGACGCTAACGTTGGTAAGCCCCAGGTTGCCTACCGCGAGACCGCTGGTCACGACGTCGAGAAGGCTGAGGGCAAGTTCGTCCGTCAGTCCGGCGGTCGCGGTCAGTACGGCCACGCCGTCATCAAGCTCGAGAAGATGGAGGAGGGCTTCGGCTACGAGTTCGTCAACGCTATCGTCGGCGGCGTCGTGCCCAAGGAGTACATCCCGTCCATCGACAAGGGCATCCAGGAGGCCCTGAACACCGGTGTTATCGCCGGCTTCCCGGTCCTCGACGTTAAGGTCACCCTGTTCGACGGTTCTTACCACGAGGTCGACTCCTCCGAGGCCGCCTTCAAGATCGCCGGTTCCATGGCTATCAAGGACGCCCTCAAGAAGTCCGATCCGCAGCTGCTCGAGCCGATCATGGCTGTTGAGGTCGAGACCCCCGAGCAGTACATGGGCGACGTTATGGGCAACCTCTCCGGTCGCCGCGGCAAGATCGAGGGTATGGAGGATCGCAAGAACAGCAAGCTCATCCGTGCCAAGGTGCCGCTGGGCGAGATGTTCGGTTACGCTACCGACCTTCGCTCCCAGACCCAGGGCCGTGCATCCTACACGATGCAGTTCGACTCTTATGAGCCTGCGCCCAAGTCCATCGTGGACGAGGTCATGAGCAAGAACGCCTAAGTTCGAGCTCCCTGTTACGTAATCCGCGAGAACATCTCTCGCACTCTTTGGAGGTTTAAGTTGGCTACCCAGAAGATCCGCATTCGCCTCAAGGGCTATGATCACGAGGTCGTCGATCAGTCCGCGAAGCTCATCGTCGAGACCGCTCAGAAGACCGGCGCTCGCGTTTCCGGTCCTGTCCCCCTGCCCACCGAGCGCAACCTGTACACGGTTATCCGCTCGCCGCACGTGAACAAGGACTCCCGTGAGCAGTTCGAGATGCGCACCCACAAGCGCCTCATCGACATCCTCGACCCCACCTCGGGCACTGTTGATTCGCTTATGCGTCTCGACCTTCCCGCTGGCGTCGACATCGACATCAAGCTCTAAGCGATATCCTCATAGCTTAAAGGGCCCCGCTGCCGTTACGGTAGCGGGGCCCTTTTGTTTTGAGTTTAGATTTTGGGATAGCGAATTCGTCTGCCGAGCCGACGGCTGCGGCGCCCTATTCGCTCAGGGGGCGCAAGGATGCTTCTTCGAAGTGGAAGACGCACAAGCCGCTCTCGGTCTCAATGCTTGCGCGGCCGCAATCGTCGACCGTTCTAAATATGCCTCGTGCCAGCTCGTCTCCAGCGGGGGAGCGGGCGATAACGTGCTTCCCGATCCAATTGAGGTGAGCGATATATTCGTCGTGGACGGGCGCGAGCGGACCGGCGTCTTCTTCCTTGGCGTTGAGGCGCTCTGCCCAGGTATCTACAGCGTCTATAACTGCGTGATAGACCTCATCGAGGAGCATGTCGACGGCGGGAACGCTCTCGTTGAGGTCCGAGAGGCCAATTGCCGCCAGGCCGCCATCGGGCACCTCTTGGGGCGTGTAGTTTACGTTGACACCAATGCCGCAGACGGCGAAAGGTTTGCCTTCGTTATCGCGTGCGGCCTCGACCAGAATGCCGCCGAGCTTGCGTCCTCGCGCGACCAGGTCGTTGGGCCACTTGAGGGCTATTTCGCTTGCAAGGCCTTGCTTTTCGAGTGCTTCGAGCACCGCTAGGCCGCTGACGGCGGCAAGACCAGAGTACTTTGCGGGATTAACGCATGGACGCAGGACAATCGAAAGCAATAGGTTGCCGGCGGTTGAATCCCACTTGTGGCCGCGCCGGCCGCGTCCTGCCGTTTGCGCGCGGGCGGCAAGTCCTGTGCCGTGCGGCGCACCCTGTTTTCCTG
Organism: uncultured Collinsella sp.; assembly: GCA_902466855.1. Lineage (GTDB taxonomy): Bacteria > Actinomycetota > Coriobacteriia > Coriobacteriales > Coriobacteriaceae > Collinsella. The sequence continues at coordinate 7,922 of CABQSP010000027.1, forward strand.
CCTCGAGCAGGTCATCGTTGGTCGATCCGGTTACATCGACAATCGTTAATTGGGCATCCATAGCGGCTGCTACCTCCTTATTGAATAAGTGAATGGCGCAATGGTGTCGAGAGATAGACACAATGTGAAGCCTTTGTCGCATTTGGACAATTTAATGTTAACACGTCAACAAAGACTGAAATGCGTTATCCTCTCTTGGTCGATGTAAACACGTCAACAACTCAAAGGAGGTTAGTGATGGGTTTCACGATTCTTGGAACAGGTTCGGCACTTCCTGAGCGCAGTGTTTCCAATGACGAGCTGTCTGAGTTCCTCGATACCTCGGATGAGTGGATTTTTACTCGCACAGGTATCAAGAGCCGCCACGTCTGCACCACCGAGTCACTTGACGACCTTGCCGTAGCAGCGAGCGAGCGGGCACTCCAGGTGTCCGGGATCGACGCGAGCCAGCTGGATCTGATCGTCTGCTCGACGACGACGGGTGACCACCTTGTTCCCGCCGAGGCGTGTGCCGTTGCTGAGCGACTAGGCGCGACGTGCCCTGCCTTCGATGTCTCGGCGGCTTGTGCCGGCTTCGTATTTGCGCTCGATGTCGCCGAGGGCTATATCGCCCGCAGCCGTGCCGAGCGCGTGCTTGTTGTTGCTGCCGAGCAGATGACGCGCGCGCTCGAGTGGACCGACCGTGCCACCTGCGTGCTATTTGGCGATGGGGCAGGCGCCGCAGTGATTGAAGCTGGGGGAGACAACCCCCTTGCCGTTGAGCTTTCGACGGCGCCCGACGTCGAGACGTTGCGCGTTCCCGGTCTGGTCGGTACGTCGCCGTTTAAGGCCTCCGCAGATAGCGCGAGTGTGCTGTCCATGAATGGCCGCCGCGTGTTCAAGTTCGGCGTCAACGCCATCTGCGACACGGTCCATAAGCTTGCGATCGATGCGGGCATTTCGGTCGAAGACATCGATCATTTTGTATTCCATCAGGCTAACGAACGAATCCTGAGCCAGGCGGTCAAGCGCCTGGGCGTGCCGGACGAGCGCGTGGTTCGCACGTTGCGCGAGACCGGCAACATTTCGAGCGCATGCATTCCGCTTGCCCTCGACCGGCTGGCAAACGCCGGTGCACTTCACACAGGCGACACCATCGCCTTGGTTGGATTTGGCGCCGGTCTGGATATAGGTGGCTATCTGCTTCGTTGGAAGTAGTCGCACATAGGAAATGAAAACGCCCCTAGGGCACAAACAAAGGAGAACTACCATGGCAGATCAGAAGACCTTCGAGCGCGTTTGCGACGTTATCCGCGAGACCGCTGGCCTTGACGACGTCGAGATGAAGCCCGAGTCCACGCTCGAGGAGATTGGCCTCGACAGCCTGGGTACCGTCGAGATTCTCGTCGCCGTTGAGGACGAGTTTGGCATCCAGCTTGATACCGAAGAGAACCCCAAGACGGTCGGCGAGTTCGCCGATACGGTCGAGGCGGCATTGGAGAAGTAGAGATGCTCAAGACTCCTCTCTGCGATCTGCTCGGCATCGAAAAGCCCGTGTTCCAGGGCGGCATGGCCTGGATTGCCGACGCCTCACTGGCATCGGCCGTATCCGAGGCGGGCGGCCTAGGCATCATCGCGGCAATGAATGCCGACGCCGACTGGCTTCGCGACCAGATTCATGAGCTGCGCACCAAGACGGATAAGCCCTTTGGCGTTAACGTCATGCTCATGAGCCCGTTTGCCGACGAGGTTGCACAGGTTGTGATCGATGAGCAGGTGCCCGTTGTGGTGACTGGTGCCGGTAATCCCACCAAGTACATGAAAGCTTGGAACGATGCGGGCATCAAGGTCATCCCCGTTGTGGCTTCGGTGGCGCTCGCCCGTCTCGTGGCGCGTCGTGGAGCCACAGCGGTTGTTGCCGAGGGCACCGAATCGGGCGGCCATATTGGCGAGACCTCGACGATGGCACTGGTGCCGCAGGTCGTCGATGCGGTCGACATTCCCGTAGTGGCTGCCGGCGGTATTGCCGACGGCCGTGGCGTGGCGGCCGCCTTTATGCTGGGCGCTGCCGGCGTCCAGGTGGGTACGCGCTTTCTCGTTGCAAATGAGTGCACCGTCTCGGAGCAGTACAAGGAGATGGTCCTGAAGGCCAACGACACTTCGACGCGTGCGACCGGCCGCTCGACGGGACATCCGGTGCGCGCCCTCAAGAGCCCCTTCACCAACGCCTACGCCAAGAGCGAGGCGGCGGGCGTAAGTGTCGAGGAGCTCGGGGCCATGGGCACGGGCGCCCTTCGCAAGGCCGCCAAGGACGGCAATTACGAAGAGGGTTCGTTTTTGTGTGGACAGATTGCCGGCATGGTTAGCGAGCGCCAGAGCGCACGCGAAATCGTTGACGATCTGGTCGATGGCGCCGAGCGCGTCCTGAAGGGTGCGTCCGCATGGGTAGCGTAGCGTTTCTGTTTGCCGGCCAGGGTGCCCAACACCCCGCGATGGGCGTCGACCTGATCGAGACATCGCCGGCGGCCGCCGAGGTGTTCACCATTGCCGACGAGGTGCGCCCGGGGACCAGCGAGCAGTGCCGGAGTGCCTCCAAGGAGGAGCTCTCGCAGACCGAGAACACGCAGCCGTGCGTGTTCGTTCACGACCTGGCAGCGGCTGCCGCCCTGCGTGAGCGCGGCGTGGTACCTGCCGCCTGTGCGGGTTTTTCGCTGGGCGAGGTCGCCGCGCTCACCTTTGCGGGGGCATTCGATACGCGAGCGGGCTTTGAGCTCGTGTGCGAGCGCGCGGTGCTGATGGCCGTGGCTGCCGAGCGCCATCCGGGCGGCATGCGCGCCGTCATCAAGCTCGATGCGGAGCAAGTCGAGAACCTGGCTGCGCAGGCCGGCGAGGATTGCTGGCCGGTCAACTACAACAGCCCGCAGCAGACGGTTGTTGCCGGAGCGCCCGAGGCGCTGCAGGAGCTCGACGCCTTGGTAAAAGAGGCTGGTGGCCGGGCCATGAAGGTCGCGGTGTCGGGTGCATTCCATAGCCCCTATATGGCCGAGGCGACTGAGGGGCTGGCGACGTATATCCAAGCCGGCCACGCGCCGTCTCCGCTGCTGATTCCGGTCATGGCAAACATGACGGCGGCGCCCTATCCGGCGGACCCGCGAGCGGCATCGGATGTCTTGGCCAACCAGGTGAGTCATGCCGTTCGCTGGGTCGACACGCTGCATACTCTGCAGGATCAGGGCATCGACACGTTTATTGAGGTCGGCCCTGGCAAAACCCTGTCGGGCCTGGTCAAGCGTACGCTGAGCGATGTTCGCGTGTATTCGTGCGAAACGGCCGAGCAGGTCGCAGCTATTGCCGACGAGCTTGCATAGTCCACAGGGCTGTAACCCGAAAGGAATGACATGGGCAACTTGAATAACGGCACGCTCGAGCGCAACGACTCACGTCGCGTGGCGCTGGTCACGGGTGGCTCGCGGGGTATCGGCCGCGCCTGCGCTGTCGGTCTGGCGGAGGACGGCTTTGATATCGCCGTCGTCTATGCCGGTAGCGTCGATGCGGCGCGCGAGACGTGCGAAGCCTGCGAGGCGGCTGGCGCCACGGCACGCGCATATCAATGCGACGTGGCCGACCCCGCTGCCGTCAACGCGTGCGTGGAAGCGGTCCTGAGCGACTTTGGCTCCATTTGGGCGCTCGTCAACAACGCCGGCATCACCCGCGATGGCCTGCTCATGCGCATGGGCGATGACGCCTTCGATCGCGTGCTCGATGTCAATCTCAAGGGAACATTCAACATGACGCGCGCGCTCACCAAGACCTTTATGCGCCAGCGCGGCGGTTGCGTCGTCAACATGAGCTCGGTCGTGGGCCTGATGGGCAATGCCGGGCAGGCCAACTACGCTGCCTCCAAGGCGGGCGTGATAGGGCTTACCAAGGCGGTGGCGCGCGAGCTTGCGCCCCGCGGCGTACGAGTGAACGCGGTTGCCCCCGGGTTTGTCGAGACGGATATGACGGCAAAGCCCTCGGAGAAGGTTCGCGCGGCAACCGAGGAGCAGATTCCCCTAAAGCGCATGGCGCGCCCCGAGGAAGTGGCCGGCGTGGTGCGCTTTTTGGCGAGCGATGCGGCTGCCTACATTACGGGCGAGGTCGTACGCGTTGACGGCGGAATGGCGATGTAGAAATCAGGGCCGAAGAACGGCTTGGATGAGGAGACCATGATGGAACAGAGAGTTGCAATCACCGGCATCGGTGCCGTATCGCCGCTCGGCAACACCGCGCTTGCCACCTGGGCGGCCATGTGCGCCGGCACGTGCGGCATCGGCCCGATCACGCACTTCGATACCGATGCGTTTGCCGTTAAGGTGGCGGCCGAGGTCAAGGGCTTTGACGGCAACGAGTACTTTGGCAAGCGTGACGCCAAGCATCTCGACCCCTGCGTTCAGTTTGCGATGGCGGCTTCGGACGAAGCCATGCACGATGCGGGCTTTGATGTCGAAGGCGCCATCGATCGCGAGCGCCTGGGCGTCTACGTGGGCTCGGGCGTGGGCGGCATGACGACGCTCGTCGACAACGTCCATACGATTGCCGAACGTGGGCCCCGCCGCGCATCGCCCTATATGATCGCGATGATGATCCCCAACATGGCATCGGGCAATATCGCAATCCGCCACAAGGCAAAGGGCCCGACCCTGCCCGTGGTGACCGCGTGCGCAACCTCGGCCCATGCGGTGGGCGAGGCGTTCCGCGCCATCAAGCACGGCTATGCCGACGCGATCCTCGCGGGCGGCGCCGAGGCCGCAATTATCCCCGATGCCGTTGCGGGCTTTACGTCCTGCCGCGCATTGACCACCAACCCCGATCCCGCGACGGCCTGCCGTCCGTTCGATGCAGACCGCGACGGCTTTGTGATGGGCGAGGGCGCCTGCGTGCTCGTGCTCGAGAGCATGGAACATGCGCAGGCGCGCGGTGCGCACATTTATGCCGAGGTCGTGGGCTACGGCAACACCGATGATGCCTATCACATCACGAGCCCTGATCCCGAGGCTGCCGGCATTGCCCGCGCGATATCGCTGGCGGTGACCGAGGGCGACGTCAAGCCTTCCGAGGGTCTCTACATCAATGCCCACGGCACATCTACCAAGCTCAACGATTCGTCCGAGACGGCGGGCATTAAGCGTGCGCTCGGCGAGGACGCGGCGCGCGCCGCGCACGTCTCGTCGACTAAGTCGATGACCGGCCACATGATCGGTGCCACGGGCGCCATCGAGGTCATGGCCTGCGCCATGGCGCTCGAGCAGGGCGTGGTGCCGCCGACCATTAACTACCACACGCCCGATCCCGCCTGCGATCTTGACTACACGCCCAATCGCGCGGTTCGCGCCGACCTTACCTGGGCGCTTTCGACCAACCTGGGCTTTGGCGGACACAACGCCGCCATCGCGCTGCGTAGATATACGAGGAGCTAGAGCATGGATTCCAAAAGACTTGCCGAGATAGCCGATGTTATGGAGGACCGCGGCCTCACGCGCGTGCGCGTTGAGGAGCCCGATGGCACCGCGGTCGAACTCGAGCGCGCGAGCGCCGCACAGCCGGTTGCCGTGCCCATGCCCATGCCGAGCGCTATGGCAGCTCCAGTTGCAGCTCCCACAGTCGCGCCTGCCGCACCGGAGCCCGCCGCGCAGACACCTGCCGCCGCACCGGAGCCCAAGGGCACCGAGGTGACCGCTCCCATGGTCGGCGTTTTCTATGCTGCCCCGGCGCCGGGCGACGAACCGTTTGTGCACGTGGGCTCCAAGGTCAAGGCTGGCGAGACCCTTTGCATCATCGAGGCCATGAAGGTTCTCAACGAGGTGACGGCAGAGGCGGATGGCGAGGTGCTCGAGATCTGCGTGGCCGACGGCGACCTCGTGGAGTTCGGCAGCTGCCTCATGAGGATCGGATAGGTGATATCCATGAACAAAGAAGAGCTCAAGAAGCTGTTACCGCATCGCGAGCCGATGCTTTTGCTCGACGAAGCCGAGCTGGTGGGCGACGAGGCCCACGGCAAGATCACGATTACGGGCGACGAATACTTTTTGCAGGGGCATTTTCCGGGAAACCCGGTGGTCCCCGGCGTGATCCAGTGCGAGATGCTCGCCCAAAACTGCTGTGTGCTGCTGATGGGCGATGAGGAGGCGCGCGGCGCGACGCCGTTCTACACGAGTCTGGGCAAGGTGCGCTTTAAGCGTCCGGTGCGCCCGGGCGACACGGTGGATCTGGTGTGCACCATCACGCGTGCGCGCGGGCCGTTCCGCTTTGCGACGGGTACTGCGAGCGTCAACGGTGAGGTTTGCTGCCGCGCCGATATGTCTTTTGCACTCATGCACGAAAGTTAAGGAAGGCTTCATGTTCGACAAAGTGCTCATCGCCAACCGCGGCGAAGTCGCGGTCCGTGTTATTCGCGCGTGCCGCGATATGGGCATCAAAACCGTCGCCGTCTATTCCACGGCCGATGCGGACGCGCTGCACGTGCAACTTGCCGATGAGGCGTATTGCATCGGCGGCCCGCGTCTTGCCGAGAGCTACCTCAACGACGATGCCGTGCTCACCTGTGCCGTAAAGTCGGGCGCAAAGGCGATACATCCTGGGTACGGCTTCTTTTCCGAGAAGGCGAGCTTCGTACGCGACTGCGACAAGTATGGCTTGGCTTTTGTCGGTCCTTCGGCCGAGGTGATCGACAGCATGGGCGACAAGGACGCCGCACGCCGAACGGCTGCCGCGGCGGGCGTGCCCATCGTGCCGGGCTGCGATTTGCTCAAAAGTCCCGAGGAGGCGACGGCCGAGGCCGAGCGCATTGGCTGTCCCGTGCTCATTAAGGCGCGCGCGGGCGGTGGCGGTCGCGGCATTCGCAAGGTCGAGCGCGTGGAAGATGCGGCAAAGGCGTTCATCGAGGCGCGTGCCGAGGGCGAGGCCGTTTTTGGCGACGGCGAGTGCTACATGGAGAAGTTCGTCGCGCCGGCGCACCACGTTGAGGTGCAGATTATGGCCGATAAGCAGGGCCATGTGTTTTCGCTCGGCGAGCGCGAGTGCTCGGTGCAGCGTCGCAATCAAAAGCTGATCGAGGAGAGCCCCGCGCCGTGCCTCGACGGACACGACGACATTCGTGCTCGCATGCACAAGGCAGCGCGTGACCTGGCTCGTGCCGTCGGCTACGAAGGGGCCGGTACCATCGAGTTCCTGTATTCGGACGACGGCAATTTCTACTTTATGGAAATGAACACGCGCTTGCAGGTGGAGCATCCGGTTACGGAGTTTGTGACCGATACCGACTTGGTCAAGTGGCAGCTGCGCGTGGCAGCCGGCCAGCCTCTGCCCTTTGAGCAGGAGGACATGCCGGTCCGCAACCACGCCATGGAGTGCCGTATCAATGCCGAAACGCCGAACTTTCTGCCGTCATGCGGAACGGTCACCGCGTTGCGTGTGCCGGGTGGTCCGCGCGTGCGCTGGGATTCCGCCATGTTTACCGGTGCGAAAGTTCCGCCGTACTACGACTCCATGCTCGGCAAGCTCATCGTGTGTGCGCCCACGCGTGACGGCGCCATTCGCAAGATGCGCTCGGCCCTGGGCGAGCTCGTGATTGAGGGCGTGAGCGAAAACAGCGAGCTTCAGCTCGACGTGCTGGCAAACGACGAGTTCTTGTCGGGCATGTATCACACCGATCTGATGGGGCATCTCTATGCTGATGAATAGAAAAGCGAAGACGGTCAATGTCCTTGAGGGGCCGATAACCGAGTCGTGCGCCGAGTTTCCCGCGCGCCACGTGTTTATCAAGTGCCCGGAGTGCCGCCGCGTGATCGATGAGGCGCGCCTGCACGACAACCTCGAGGTCTGCCCTCGTTGCGGCAAACACTTTCGCGTGAGCGGGCGCGACCGCATGCGCATGACGATTGACGAGGGCACGTTTGAGGAATGGGATGCCAGTCTGGCGCCGGAGGACTTCCTTTCGTTTCCCGGCTATGCCGACAAGCTCAAGAGCGTGAGCGAACGTTCGGGCGAGTGCGATGCCGTTGTGTGCGGCAAGGGCAAAATCTGCGGTTGCGATACGGCGCTCTTCTTTATGGACGCCAACTTTATGATGGGCTCGATGGGTTCCGTGGTGGGCGAGAAGATCTGTCGCACATTTGAGCGAGCGACCGAGCTTGGATTGCCAGTTGTCGGCTTTACCGTTTCGGGCGGTGCGCGCATGCAAGAGGGCGTGACATCGCTCATGCAGATGGCCAAAATCTCTGCGTCGGTTAGGCGTCATAGCGAGGCGGGCGGCCTGTATATCACGGTGCTCACCGACCCCACGACCGGAGGCGTAACCGCGAGCTTTGCCATGGAGGGCGACATTATCCTGGCCGAGCCCGATGCCCTGACGGCATTTGCCGGCCCGCGCGTGATCGAGCAGAACATGCACAAGCGCCTGCCCAAGGGATTCCAGCGCTCCGAGTTTTTGCTGGGGCACGGCTTTTGCGATGCCGTTGTTCCGCGTGGCGAGATTGCGCTCACGGTAGGCGAGCTGCTGGCGCTGCACGAAGGGCACGCGCCCGGCCTGGGGGCACCGCATGAGATCGTGCATACGGGCCGCCGCGGCAAAAAGCTGGGACATTTGTTCAAGCGCTCGGCCGCGCCAAAAACCGCGCTTGAGATCGTCAAGCAGACCCGCTCGGCAGATCGCGCCACGGCGGGTGAGATGATCTCGCTGGGCCTGGATGGATTTGTGGAGCTGCACGGCGACCGTTACTTTGGCGACGATGCTGCCGTGGTGGCTGGCATTGGCTGGAAGGACGGGCGCCCCGTAACGGTCATCGCCATCGAGCGCGGCACCACGACCAAAGAGCGCATGCGTCGCAACTTTGGCATGGCACATCCCGAGGGCTACCGCAAAGCGCGTCGCCTTATGCGCCAGGCCGAAAAGTTTGGTCGACCGGTTCTGTGCCTGGTCGATACTTCGGGCGCGTTTTGCGGCATCGGTGCCGAGGAGCGCGGCCAGGGCGAGGCGATTGCTCAGAATCTCATGGAGATGAGCGGCCTTAAGACACCGATTGTCTCGGTGGTGACAGGCGAGGGCGGCTCTGGTGGCGCGCTGGCGCTGTCCGTGGCCGACCGCATCCTGATGCTCTCGAGCTCGGCCTATTCAGTCGTGAGCCCCGAGGCCTGTGCGTCGATCCTGTGGAAGGATACCGAGCGTGCGGATGAGGCCGCCGAGGCGCTTAAGCTCACGACCCCCGATCTGCTGGCGCTCGGCATCATCGACGGCATTGTTGACGATAAGGGCCTGTCGCATGAGGAGATCGCCGGTGCCGTCATGTCCTCGGCATTTGATGCCTTCGATACGCTTGGGCAGCTCGACGACGCGACCCTCACAAACCTCCGCTACGAAAAGTACCGCGCAATCGGTCAGTACCGCACGATGTGACAAAGGGACAGCCCGCATGTCATATTGGGAAAGGCGTTCCATGCTACAAGTTTCTAACACCTCGTTTACAACGTCGGTTTCATCAAACGCCATGGCCGTGGTGGACTATCTGTCCAAAAGCATGATGTCGGCGCTGCCGTTTATTGTCTGCGCGGCGTTGTTCCGCACCGTCGCTGTCATTATGGGCGAAGGCATGCTGGGCCTGTGGTCTGCCGATTCCGATATCTATCGCCTGTTCTACAGTTGGCTCTATAACGCCGGCTACTACTTTTTGCCCATTTATCTTGGTTGGGCGGCCGCCCGCCAGCTCGGTTGCTCGGAGCAGCTGGGCATGATGCTGGGCGGCGTATTGATTGCGCCCGACCTGCTTAAGCTCGTCGATGCCGCATCGACGACGGGGGCATCGATGACTTCCGTGTATGGTCTGCTTCCCGCGCCGGTCAACGATTACACGACGACTGTTATTCCGGTTCTCATCTCGGTGCCCGTGCTATGGCGAGTGGAGCGTTTCTTTAAGCGCGTTATCCCTAAGGCCGTGGCGTTTTCGTTTGTTCCGTTTACAACCATGCTTGTCATGGTTCCGGTTTCGCTGTGTATCACGGCGCCGGCGGGCAGCTATCTGGGCATGCTGTTGGGCCAGCTTATGTTTATGCTTGGCAATTCCGGTGGCATCGTGTCGCTGCTCACACTCATGGGGCTTGCCGCGGGTTGGGAGTTTCTTAAGATTGCAGGCGTCAGCAACGTTGTCCTATCGCTTGCCTATGCTCAGTTTATGAGTGTGGGAACGGATTCGTGCATCCTGATCGCCGCGACGATGGCGACGTTCGCCGTTTGGGGCATGCCCTTTGGCGCGTCGCTCCGCGTTGCGGATAAGGACGAGAAGGCACTCATGCTGGGCTATTCAATCTCGGGTATTCTTGGCGGCGTAAGCGAGCCGGCGCTGTACGGTTGCGGCTTTAAATATGGCAGGTGCCTGACGTGCATGGCCATTGGCGGCGCCGTCGGAGGCCTTGTTGCGGCCGTGGGCCACGTTACGGCCTATACCATCGGCATGACGAATGTCCTTATGGTCATTGGCTTTGCCACGGGCGGCATCTCGAACCTGCTGTGGTGCTGCGTTGCCGGCGGTGTTGCATTTGCGGTGTCTGCGGCGCTGAGCTACTGCTTTGGCGTGGTGCCGGCGCAGGGACAGGCGGCAGAAGACGGGGCCGATTCACCCGAAACCTCGAAGAGCGTGGCCGAAGCAAGCGCGTAAACCTGTGCGACACAAGGACGATTCCTTTGCCACATTCTAAGGCCGTGGCCCGTGTGGGTTGCGGCCTTTTTGTATCTGTGGGGCAAAGTGGCTACACTACAATCCGTTTGAGCAATAGATATATAGATAGCACCGTGGGGGCGGATGTAGATGGTCGAGTGGATTGTTAAGCGTGCGCAGGGCGACCGTGCGCGCGTGGGCACGTTGACGGGCGTGGTGTGTATTCTCGCCAATGTTGCGCTTTGTGCTGCGAAGGGCGCAATTGGTGTGGTTTCGGGATCGGTTTCGATCGTGGCGGATGCCATGAACAACCTGTCCGATGCCAGCTCAAACATTGTGAGCGTGCTGGGCTTTAAACTTGCGAGCAAGCCGGCGGACCCCGAGCATCCTTACGGACATGGCCGCTACGAGTATCTCTCGGGTCTGGTCGTGGCGGCGCTCGTGCTGCTGATCGGCGTTGAGCTGGTGAAGTCCTCGGTTGAGCGCATCATCCACCCCGAACCTGTCGAGTTCTCGCTTGCCCTGGTGGCAGTCCTGGCGCTTTCGATGGTCGTAAAGCTCTGGATGGCGGCCCTCAACCAAAAGCTCGGCGATCGCATTGAGTCCGAGACGCTGCATGCGACCGCGCAGGATTCCAAGAACGATGTCCTTGCCACAGGCGCCGTGCTGGCATGTGCGATTGTTTCGCAGGTGACGCACATCAATCTTGACGCATGGGTTGGCCTTGCCGTTGGCGCCTATATTGGCTGGAGCGGCCTTGAACTTATTCAAGATACGGTGAGCCCGCTTTTGGGCCAGTCGCCCGATCCTAAGCTGGTCAAGCACATTCGAGACAAGATCATGAGCTATCCCGGCGTTTTGGGCGTTCACGATTTGATGGTTCACGACTACGGCCCGGGCAGGAAGTTTGCAAGTGCGCACGCCGAGATGGCGGCCGAGGCCAGCCCGCTGGAAAGCCACGACACGCTCGATAACATCGAGCAGTCGTTTAGGGTCGAAGACGGCATGATTGTCACGCTCCATTACGACCCCATCGTGACCGACGACCCTAAGGTGGCGAGCATGCGTTTACGCATCAATGCCATGGCCCAACAGATCGATAGCCGCCTTTCGATTCATGATTTGCGCTGCGTGCCGGGCCCCACGCACACCAACGTGATTTTTGACTGCGTGCGTCCCTCGGATCTGCAGATGAGTGCCGAAGACGTAAAGCACGCGCTGGCACAACGGGTCGAATCGGAATATCCCAAGTCGATTGCCAAGATTACGATCGACGAAGACTATGTAGGACATACCCACGAGTAAGGCTGTGCCGGCAAAGCAGGTTATGCAGAAGGGGAGAGCATGAAGAAGCTGTATCTACTCCGCCACGGTCAGACGGAGTTCAACGTCAAAAAGCTGGTCCAGGGCCGCTGCGATTCACCGCTGACCGACCTGGGCCGCAAACAAGCGGGAATGGCAGCCGCATGGCTCAAAGCTCACGGCGTCGTCCCCGACAAAGTAGTCTCATCACCCTTAGGCCGAGCCATGGACACGGCAAGTCTCGTCGCATGCGAACTCTTCGGCCCGGACGCAGCAGTCGAGCCCTGCGAAGGCATTATCGAGCGCTGCTACGGCACCTTCGAAGAGGGTCCACACGACGCGCTACCTACCGACGTCTGGGATCCCGGCGAGGATCTGGTCCCCTTCGGAGGAGAAGGAAGCCGCGCACTGCAAGAACGCATGGTAGGCGCCCTCACCAATCTCATGGGCTCCGAGGGCATCGAAACCCTCCTAGCAGTAAGCCACGGCAGCGCCAGCCGCCAATTCATCAAGGCTGTAGCCCCAGAGGGCTTCGAGCTCCCAAGAAAACTCCCCAACTGCGCCATCATGATCTTCGATTTCGATGAGGCAAAGCTACAAGCAGAAGGCGAGCCAATGCAATGCAAGTTCACCCTCCAGCAAATAGTGGACCCCCAACAAAGTCATTAGCCTGAGCGAGCAAGGTTTAGCAGACATCAACGTGGCGTCCCCTCCGCCGCACACTGGGAACGTGCCACGCACTTTACCTGCGTAAACAATGTGAGTGAAATATGAATCTCGATGGATACGCCCGCAGCCGTGTATACTAAACAGCTGTGTGAAACCAGGGGAGTATTCTGGCTGGACAAAATGCCTGCTTAATAGGGTTGTCAGGTAGTCCGGGCGAAATACAAGGCTGGGGAGCACGTCGTGTAAGTAGTGGTCCTCTAGGGGCGTACGCTCGGTGGTGTACGCATTGTCCCAAGACCACGCGAGAGTTGGGATCATATCTTGATCAGCATGATTCTCGGCCGCAAGATTGGCATGACCCAGGTTTGGGACGAGGACGACAACGTCGTTCCCGTCACGGTCATCCAGGCTGGCCCCTGCGCTGTCTCGCAGGTTAAAACTCAGGCAACCGACGGCTATGACGCCGTCCAGATCGGTTTCGGCGACATCAAGGCCAAGAACGTGAACAAGCCCATGGCTGGTCACTTCGCCAAGGCCGGCGTCGAGCCTGTCCGCTTCCTTCGTGAGGTTCGCGTCGAGAACGGCGAGGAGCACAAGGTCGGCGAGGTCGTCACCGTCGCTGATTTCGCTGATGTCGAGAAGGTCGACGTCATCGGTACCTCCAAGGGTAAGGGCTTCCAGGGTCGCATCAAGCGCTGGGGTCAGCGCCGCGGTCCTATGACGCATGGTTCTCACTTCCAGCGTCACCCCGGTTCTATCGGTCAGTGCGCCTATCCTGCGCGCGTCCTCAAGGGCGTCAAGATGGCCGGTCACATGGGTAACGAGCGCGTTACCGTCAAGAACCTTTCCGTTGTCCGCATCGATGCCGAGCAGAACCTCATCTTGGTCAAGGGCGCTGTCCCGGGTGCCAAGAATGGTCTCGTCGCCATCCGTATGGCCTAAGGGCCCAGCCCATTTAGCCCAGCGTCATACCAAGGAGAACACTTAAATGGCAAAGTTTGAAGTAAAGAACAGCGAGGGCAAGAAGGTCGCCGAGGCCGAGCTCGCCGCTGAGGTGTACGGCATCGAGCCGAACATCCACGTTATGCACCACATCGTCAAGTGCCAGATGGCCTCTTGGCGTCAGGGCACCCAGTCTGCTAAGGGTCGCTCTGAGGTTTCCGGTGGCGGCAAGAAGCCTTGGCGTCAGAAGGGCACCGGCCGTGCCCGCCAGGGTTCCATCCGTGCTGCCCAGTGGCGTCACGGTGGCGTCGTCTTCGCCCCCAAGCCCCGTTCCTACGCTAAGCGTATGAACAACAAGGAGGTCAAGCTGGCTATGCGCTCCGCGCTGTCCGCCAAGCTGGCCGATGGCGAGCTCGTGCTCGTCGACGACTACGGCTTCGAGAAGCCTTCCACCAAGGCTGCCGTCGCCATGCTCAAGGCTCTCGGTCTTGAGGGCAAGCGTCTGACCATCATCGTTCGCGATGAGGACGTCAACGCCTACCTGTCGTTCCGCAACATTCCCAAGACGTTCATCATCACCGCCGACGAGGCCAACACCTACGATCTCGTCAACAACAACGCTGTGCTGATGCCCGCCGACATCGCCGCTCACTTCGGGGAGGTGCTTGCATAAATGACCGCCCACGAGATCATCATCCGTCCGATCGTGTCCGAGCGTTCCTTCTCCGGCATGGAGCTGAACAAGTACACGTTCGAGGTCGCCAAGGATGCTAACAAGTATCAGATCAAGGACGCTGTCGAGGAGATCTTCGGCGTCAAGGTCGTTCGCGTGAACACCCTGACGGTCAAGCCCAAGACCAAGCGCGTGCGCTATGTCGCCGGCAAGACCCGTTCTTGGAAGAAGGCCATCGTCACGCTGGCCGAGGGCGACACCATCGAGGTCTTTGGCAACCAGGCCTAAGACTCGCTGCTGTTGAGTGAGCTCATGCCTCCCAAATAGGGGAGGCGAGAGCTCAAGGTTTTGGGCGTATAAAATGGACACGCCCGGAACCGTGTATACGTCCGGTGTCATCGCACCCGAGGCAGAACCTCGAATCCCTGTCTGCGATGGCTAACGGATTCCTATTGAAAGGGATTGTAATGGCTGTAAAGCACCTTAAGCCGACCTCCGCTGGTAGGCGTTGGCAGACGATCTCCGATTTCTCCGAGATCACCTGCACCAAGCCCGAGAAGTCTCTTCTCGAGCCCCTGCCCAAGAAGGCCGGTCGTAACAACAACGGCCGCATCACCACCCGCCACCAGGGCGGCGGCGTGAAGCGTCGTTACCGCGTGATCGACTTCAAGCGCAACAAGGACGGCGTGCCCGCCAAGGTTGCCACGATCGAGTACGATCCGAACCGTTCCGCTCGCATCGCTCTGCTGCACTACGCTGACGGTGAGAAGCGCTACATCCTGGCCCCCAAGGGCCTCGAGGTCGGTCAGACCATCATGTCCGGTTCTGACGCCGACATCAAGCCGGGCAACGCTCTGCCCCTCGCCGACATTCCCGTCGGTACGCTCATCCACGCCGTCGAGTTCCAGCCGGGCAAGGGCGCTGCTATCGCCCGTTCCGCCGGTAACTCCTGCCAGCTGATGGGTAAGGAGGGCAAGTACGCTATCGTCCGTATGCCTTCCTCCGAGATGCGCCGCATCCTCGTTACCTGCCGCGCCACCGTCGGTGAGGTCGGCAACGCCGATCACTCCAACATCGTCATCGGCAAGGCCGGCCGTAAGCGTCACATGAACGTGCGCCCGACCGTCCGCGGTACCGTCATGAACCCTGTCGACCACCCGCACGGCGGTGGCGAGGGCAAGAACCACACCTCTGGTCGTCCCTCCGTTACCCC
Organism: uncultured Collinsella sp.; assembly: GCA_902466855.1. GTDB lineage: Bacteria > Actinomycetota > Coriobacteriia > Coriobacteriales > Coriobacteriaceae > Collinsella. Next base: position 23,388 of record CABQSP010000027.1, read on the forward strand.
CTGGGGTAAGCCGACGAAGGGCCTTCGTACGCGCAAGAAGAAGAAGGTCTCGAACCAGCACATCATTCGTCGCCGTAAGAAGTAATTTCGGATACCGAGTTTTAGGAGAAAGCACTTATGAGCAGAAGTCTCAAAAAGGGCCCGTTCGTGGAGACTCGCCTTCTCTCGCGTATCACCGCGATGAACGAGGCTGGCAAGAAGGACGTCGTGAAGACCTGGTCCCGCGCGTCCACCATCTTCCCCGAGATGGTTGGTCACACCATCGCCGTCCACGACGGCCGCAAGCATGTGCCCGTGTATGTTACCGAGTCCATGGTTGGTCACAAGCTCGGCGAGTTCGCGCCGACTCGTACGTTCCGTGGCCACAAGGCCAAATAGGGGGTTAACCGTAAATGGCAACTAAGTCTATTGAAACTGAGGCCACCGAGGTTCGCGCCGTCGCTAAGTACGTGCGTGTTTCCCCCAGCAAGGCCCGCCTGGTGGTCGATCTGATCCGCCGCAAGCCTGTCGCTCAGGCCTTCGACATCCTCCACTTCTGCGACCGCGCCGTCGCCGTGGATGTCGAGAAGGTTCTCCGTTCCGCCGTTGCGAACGCCGAGAACAACAACGGTCTGCGTGCCGACAACCTGGTTGTCGCCGCTGCCTATGTTGACGAGGGTCCGACGCTTAAGCGCATCCGTCCCCGCGCCAAGGGTTCCGCTTCTCGCATTCTGAAGCGTACTTCCCACATCACCGTCGTCGTTGCTCCTCGAAAGGAGGCGTAAAGCTGTATGGGTCAGAAAGTCTACCCCACCGGCTTCCGTCTTGGCATCACCGAGAACTGGCGCTCCCGCTGGTTCGCAGAGAAGGATTACGCTAAGACCCTCGGTAACGATCTCGAGATCCGCAAGTACCTCGAGAAGCGTCTTTCCCGCGCAGCTGTCTCCCGCGTCGAGATCGAGCGCGCTGGCGACAAGGTGAAGGTCATTATCCTCACCGCTCGCCCCGGCGTTGTCATCGGTAAGAAGGGTGCCGAGATCGATACCCTCCGCACCGAGCTCGAGAAGGTCGCTGGCGTCTCCAAGGGCCAGCTCTCCGTCGACGTTGTCGAGATCAAGCGCCCCGAGCTCGACGCCAACCTCGTTGCTCAGTCTATCGCCGAGCAGCTCGAGGGCCGCGTTGCCTTCCGTCGCGCTATGCGCAAGGCTGTCCAGTCCGCCCGCAAGGCCGGCGCTAAGGGCATCCGTATCCAGTGCTCCGGTCGTCTCGGCGGTGCCGAGATGGGCCGTCGTGAGTGGTACCGCGAGGGTCGCGTGCCTCTGCACACCCTCCGTGCCAAGATCGACTACGGCACGGCTGTCGCCAGCACCACCATGGGCGCTTGCGGCGTGAAGGTCTGGATCTACCTGGGCGAGAAGCTCCCGGGCCAGCCTGTTCCCAACCCTGCACTCGAGGGCTCTTCCCGTCCTCGTCGTCGTAACTCCGAGAGGAGGGGTCAGTAGTGCTTGCCCCTAAGCGTATTCTTCACCGCAAGGTGCAGCGTGGCTCCATGAAGGGCCAGGCCAAGGGTAATACCGAGCTGCATTTCGGCGAGTTTGGTATCCAGGCTCTCGAGGCCCATTGGATCACCAACCGTCAGATCGAGGCCGCTCGTATTGCCATGACCCGCTACATGAAGCGTGGCGGTCGTGTCTACATCACGATCTTCCCCGATAAGCCCATCACCAAGAAGCCTGCCGAGACTCGCATGGGTTCTGGTAAGGGTAACCCCGAGGAGTGGGTGGCCGTCGTCAAGCCCGGCCGCATCATGTTCGAGGTCAAGGGTGTTCCCGAGGAGGTCGCTCGCGAGGCTCTGCGTCTTGCGCAGCACAAGCTCCCCATCAAGACCAAGATTGTTGCTGCCAAGAACGCTGAGCAGCGCATCGAGAAGGAGATGGCTGAGGAGGCCGCTCTCGAGGCCAAGTGGGCTGCTGAGGACGCCGCCGCCGCCAAGGAGGAGAACTAATGAAGCCCGCAGAGATTCGTGAGCTCTCGGACGCTCAGCTCGTTGAGAAGCTGAAGGAAATGCGCGCCGAGCTCTTTAACCTTCGTTTCCAGATGGCCACCAGCCAGCTGGACAACACCGCTCGCGTCAACACCGTGAAGAAGGACATCGCTCGCGTCCTCACGGAGCAGCGCGCCCGCGAGATCGCAGCGGAGAAGTCCGCTGTCGCCGAGTAGGACCTAAGGAGAGAACATGACTGATTCGCGTAACTCGCGTAAGGTCCGTACGGGTGTCGTTACCTCCGTCTCCGGTGCCAAGACCATTGTTGTCACCATCACCGAGCGCAAGCGTCACCCCAAGTACGGCAAGATGATGACCAGCTCCAAGAAGCTGCACGCTCACGACGAGGAGTGCACGGCTGGCGTGGGCGACACCGTCCGCGTTATGGAGACCCGTCCTATGTCCAAGATGAAGCGTTGGCGCCTCATCGAGGTCGTCGAGCGCGCTAAATAAGCAGTCGCTCTTACGACTTGTACGTTTCCGAAGATGTGCGTATGCCTGGCTTGCATACCACGGGCCGTATAAAGGCTGCGCACCTCTCTTCGGTTCTTAGTTCGGAGGAACATCTACCATGATTCAGATGCAAACCATGCTGAACGTCGCCGACAACTCCGGCGCTCGCAAGATTCGCTGCATCAAGGTGCTTGGCGGTTCCAAGCGTCGTTATGCAGGCATCGGCGATGTGTTCATCGGTGCTGTCCAGGAGGCTACCCCTGGCGCCAACGTCAAGAAGAAGGACGTTGTCCGTTGCGTCGTCGTTCGCACCGTTAAGGAGATCCGCCGCAAGGATGGCTCCTACATTCGCTTTGATGAGAACGCCTGCGTTGTCATCAACAACGATGGTTCGCCCGTCGGCACCCGTATCTTCGGGCCCGTCGCTCGCGAGCTTCGTGACAAGAAGTACATGAAGATCGTCTCGCTCGCTCCCGAGACCCTGTAGTTAGGGGAGATATATGTATATCAAGAAGGGCGATAAGGTCCAGGTTCTCTCTGGTAAGGATCGCGGCAAGCAGGGCGTTGTCCTGCGTGCTCTCCCCGCCGAGAACAAGGTCGTTGTCGAGGGCGTTTCGGTCGTCAAGAAGGCCGTCAAGCCCAACGCTGCCAACCAGCAGGGCGGTATCGTTTCGCAGGAGGCTCCCATCGATGCCTCCAACGTCAATCTCGTCTGCCCCGAGTGCGGTAAGGTTACCCGCGTCGGTCACGAGAAGGACGGCAAGAACAAGCTGCGCGTCTGCAAGAAGTGCGGCCACAAGTTCTAAGCTGCCCGCAACA
>CABQSP010000028.1:0-24495 GCA_902466855.1 uncultured Collinsella sp.
GGCGAGGGCGGTGAAAGGCCCGAGCGGCTGGGCACGGATAAAAATTCCGCCATCAAGCAGGTGGCAAGCGCGCGCTTTGGCGTGACGAGCCGCTACCTGTGCAGCGCCTTCGAGATTCAGATCAAGATGGCCCAGGGCGCCAAGCCCGGCGAGGGCGGCCACCTGCCCGGCAAGAAGGTCTACCCCTGGATCGCCGAGGTCCGCCAGTCCACGGCATCGGCCTGATCTCGCCCCCGCCGCACCACGATATTTACTCTATCGAGGACCTGGCAGAGCTGATCTTTGACCTTAAGAACGCCAACCCCGGCGCGCGTGTGTCGGTCAAGCTGGTCAGCGAGGCCGGCGTCGGCACCATCGCCACTGGTGTTGCCAAGGGTGCCGCCGACAAGATCTTGATCAGCGGCCACAACGGCGGCTCCGGTGCCGCTGCTCGCGATTCCATTTGGCACGCCGGTCTGCCGCTGGAGCTTGGCCTTGCCGAGGCCCAGCAGACGTTGCTGCAAAACGGCCTGCGCTCGCGCGTGGTGCTCGAGGCCGACGGCAAGCTCATGGACGGCACCGATGTTGCTGTCGCCTGCCTGTTGGGCGCCGAGGAGTTTGGCTTTGCGACCATGCCGCTCATCTCCATGGGCTGCCTCATGCAGCGCGACTGCCAGCAGGATACCTGCCCGGCCGGCATCGCCACGCAAAACTGTCGCCTGCGTCGCGGCTTCCGCGGCAAGCCGGAGCACGTCGAGCACTTTATGCTCTTTGTTGCCGAGCAGCTGCGCGAGGTCATGGCGAGCCTGGGCTTCCGCACCGTCGACGAGATGGTGGGACACCCCGAGTGCTTGCGCCAGATTGAGGTCCCGGGCAACCGCAAGGCCAACCTGCTCGATCTGTCGCCCGTGCTGGCGAGCGCGACCTGCGAGTTCGGTGCCCACATCCCGGGTGCCGACGGTCGTCACTTCCTGCCGCAGATGGCTGCGGACAGTGAGCTCGACAAGACGCTCGACTCCACGTTGTTTGTGCCCTATACGGCCGATGCCCGTGCGCACCTGCGTCCGATTCGCTTCCGCGCCGATATCGCCAACGTCAACCGTTGCGTGGGCACCATCTTGGGCAACGCGGTGACCAAGGCGCATCCCGAGGGTCTGCCCGCCGGCTCCATCACCATCGATTGCGATGGTTCGGCTGGCCAGAGCTTTGGCGCGTTCCTTCCGCGTGGCATTACGCTCAACGTGTGCGGCGACGCCAACGACTACTTTGGCAAAGGCCTTTCGGGCGGCGAGGTGTCGGTGCGCCCCAACCCGCATGCGACCTACAAGTTCGACGAGAACATCATCGTGGGCAACGTTGCATTCTTTGGTGCTACGAGCGGCCGCGGCTTCATTAACGGCCTGGCCGGTCAGCGTTTTGCCGTGCGCAACTCCGGTGCCACCGTAGTGGTCGAGGGCTGCGGCAACCATGGCTGCGAGTACATGACGGGCGGTCTGGCGCTCATCCTGGGCGAGGTCGGGCAGAACTTCGCTGCCGGTATGACGGGTGGCGTGGCCTATGTCTTTGACCAGTACGGCACGCTCGATGCCCGTGTGAACCACGAGAGCGTTGAGCTCAAGGCCCCGACGGCCGGCGAGCTGGCGCAGATTCGCGAGCTCATCCAGGAGCACGTGGACGCGACGCAGAGCCCGCGTGGCATCAAGCTGCTCTACAGCTTTGAGACGATGAGCAAGCACTTTGTGAAGGTCATTCCGACCGAGTATGAGCGCGTGCTGGCGATTGTCGCCGCGGGCGAGGCTGCCGGCAAGACGCATGCGCAGGCTGAGGAGCTGGCGTTTGACATCGTGACCGGTCGCGCCGACGCTGCTGATGTTGCCCGCTTTGATGTCGCGGGCGGCGCTGCCGGCTCTGTTGCTTCGACCAAGAAGGAGGCGTAAGTGCCATGGGTAAGCCCGGTGCTTTTCTTGATATCGATCGCGTGACCCACGAGCTTCGCCCCGTGGAGGAGCGCAGCCATGATTTTGATCCGCTGTACGTGGAGCTCGATGACGATGCACGTCGCGCTCAGGCGAGCCGCTGCATGATGTGCGGCGTGGCGTTTTGTCAGATGGGTGCGAGCTTTGGCAAGGCACACCCGAGCGGCTGCCCGCTGCACAACCTGATTCCCGAGTGGAATGAGCTGGTGTACCGCGGCCGCTGGGACGAGGCTGCCGAGCGTCTGTCGCTCACCTCGCCCATGCCCGAGTTCACGAGTCGCGTGTGCCCGGCGCTGTGCGAAGCCGCGTGCAACCTGGGTTCGGTCGATGGCCAGCCCACGACGATCCATGACAACGAGCGTGCGATCAGCGACCATGAGTGGGCAAATGGCGGTCCGCGTCGCTTTGAGCCGGCGGGAGAGGACGCGCCCACGGTCGCCGTGGTGGGCTCCGGTCCTGCTGGCCTGGTGGCTGCGTGGGAGCTCGCGCGTCGCGGTGCCCGCGTGACGGTGTTTGAGCGTGACGACCGCCCGGGCGGCCTGCTCATGTACGGCATTCCCAACATGAAGCTCGAGAAGTCCGTGGTCGAGCGTCGCGTGGCGCTCATGCGCGAGCTGGGCATTGTGTTTGAGCTGAGCGCCGACGTGACGGACCCTGCGGTAACAGCCAAGCTCAATGGCTTTGACGCCGTTGTGGTGGCTGCTGGTGCCCGTGCCCCGCGCGGGCTTTCGGCTACGAATGTGGATGCCCCGGGCGTGGTGTATGCCGTGGACTACCTGACGGCCTCGACCGTCTCGGTGCTCGATGGTGGTGAGCCCGCGGTGAACGCGCGCGGCCTGGACGTTGTGGTCATTGGCGGCGGCGATACGGGAAACGACTGCGTGGGTACCGCGGTGCGCCAAGGCGCGCGCAGCGTGCGCCAGTTTGAGTTCTTGCCGGCTGTGCCCGATAAGCGCGCGGCGAGCAACCCCTGGCCGCAGTGGCCCAATGTGAAGAAGACCGACTACGGCCAGCAGGAGGCTATCGCTGCGATGGATGGCGAGATGCGTGCCTGGGGCGTGGATACGCTCGAGGTACTGCTGGATAAGAAGGGCGCGGCAGCGGGCCTGCGCGTGGTCGATCTGGATTGGTCGGCCGGCAAGCCTGAACGCATTGCGGGCTCCGAGCGCGAAGTGCCGGCGCAGCTGGTGCTCATCGCCTGCGGCTTTACGGGCCCGGAGCACGGTGTGTTCGACGCCGTTGGCGTGTCCGTTGCCACTGCTGGTCGTCCGCTGCCTGTGATGGCTGCCGAGGGCTCGCATCTTGCGGCGCGTGTCGACGGCGTCGCCGCGGGCGCCACACCGGTATACGTGGCCGGCGATGCTCGCAATGGCAGTTCGCTCGTGGTAAGCGCCATGGCCGACGCCCTGGCCTGCGCTGCCGAAGTCGCCGAGGCGCTGGAGCTGTAAGGCGGCTGTTCACAATTGAATCGTCAAGGGCTGTCCCCAACTGCCGGCACATAAGGAGCGTCCCCAAGTGCCGGCATGCTGGGGACGTTCCTTTTGGGTCGGCATTCGGGGACACTTCTTGCGGGTTTGCGACCGATTTGTTCGTTTGTCGACGCGCGAGTGTCCATTCGGCGTCTTTTTGAGCTGTGGTCACCTGTTGTTTCTGTGGTGGCTGTGGGCATATGGCTCAAAAGGGCGGGTTGGCCGTCTATGTTTACCTGCGGTTTTATTGCGGTGCGCATTTTCGGTCAAGCATCCCGTCAAGTGTTTGGTCAGCAGTTGGTTTGCAGCCGGAGGCCTATTTTGTCCGTGCTGACAGTGGCTGCCCACCCTCCTCGTAAGCTCAAATTGAGGTTCATCAGTTTGAGGAGGATGCCGTGACTGACCACGTTTTAGACCGAGCGCATCTGGCCGAAGCCGTCGGTAACGATATTGCCGACATGGCCCATTTTTGGATGCTGCGGAAGTTTCAGTTTTTGGAGCCGGCGCGCGAGCAGTTCGAGATCATTGTCGACCCGTGGCTCGGCTATTGCACCGAGCCTTCCCAAAACGAAATCATGGCCTACAACATGGCATTTACCGATTGGCTGCTCTTCGAGCGCCCCTATCGCCATGGCAAGACGCTGCTCGAGCTGTATGTTGATGAGCCGCCGGCATCGCTTTCGCCTGCCTCGCTCAAGCGGCTCGAGCAGGTATACGACACGCAGTATTTCTCGCGCTTTGGCATTTTGGACAAGGATCCTGCGACTGGTATGGTCGCGCTGAAGGACACACGCACCGACCGTCGCTTTGACGTCTACGATCCGCATATCGTGCAAAAGGAGCATTGGAGCGACGGAGCGATTGCGGTGCGCCTCGCCTGCGTCGACGATGTCTGGCTGACGGCGGGACAACTCTATCTGTATGACATCGCACGCCTGAGTGACACGGCGGTCGATGGGCCTGGTGCGGTGCATCCGGAGGACCTGCAGGATGGCTTTGACACCTCGTGCATCAGTTTCTTCTTGCGTCTGGTCCGCGACATCATGGGCGCCCAGGGGCGGTACGTAAAGTCGCTCAACATCTACGAGCAGGAGTGGGAGTAGGGGGTGTTACTGGTGTCGCTCTGCTGCCCCTGACTTTGTCTCAATCTGTAACGTTTAGGGACAAAAAACCGGTCTACCTGTTACAGATTGAGACGAACGCTTGGGCGCCGCTGGTTTGTCTAAATCTGTAACGTTTGGGGGGCTGGAGAACGTCTAACTGTTACAGATCGAGACGTTTGGCACCTGGTTGGGGGAATGTCTCAATCTGTAACATCTACAGGCCAAAACTCGACCTACCTGTTACAAATTGAGACAAAGGTTGGACGCGGTGTCGAAAGATCTCGATCTGTAACATCTAGCGGCTAAAAATCGGTCTTCCTGTTACAGATCAAGACATTTGTCAGCGGAGGCAACGGTGACGATGGTCCATTTGTCTGACGTGGTGGTGATGAAAGTGCCTAATACCGTTCTCAAACACAAACATGCGACTCGCAACACGTTGGCGCGGAATAGGATGCTCGCGCGGCTCGCGGAGACGGCCAAGCAAGGTGCGCTGCTCGCAACGCATGACAATACCGAGCTCATGTGGCTGCGACGCCATGTTGGAACCGACGATATCGCGGAGCCCGAGCCGTACCTGTTCTGTTTTCAGCATGATTGGGATGCATTGACGCCGGCGGAGCGAGCGCTGAGGACTATCAAAGGGCTTGCGAAATTTCATCCCGATTGGGCGTTTTGGGGATATGACGCCGCGCTGATATGGGGTCTGGAGGTGCCGAATGATCTGCTCGGGCCGCGTTTCCTTGTTAAGACTTGCTGTTCGGTGACGTTGAGCGGCGGGTGCAGGTTGTTGCGTCCGCAGATTGCGGGCGCGCTCGAGCGCGTCGACGGCGTGCGGGTGACGTCGTTTTGGCGCACGGCGGAGGATTGCTTGCTGCGTGCGCCGTTCTCCTACGGGTTGGCGATTGCCGATTCTGCACTGCGGGTGAAAGACGTATCACGTGGGGATTTGTGCGAGCGCCTCCGCGCCGATTGCGAGGGCAGGCGAGGGTATCGCAGGGCACAGGCGATTGCGTCGTATGCGGACGGGCTGTCCGAAAACGGCGGCGAGTCTCGGTTCCGAGCGTTCTTTATTGCGTACGGCTTTCCGGTTCCGGAGCTGCAGGTGGAGTTTCGCGACCCGCTCGATCCGAGTCAGGTGTTTCGCGTCGACTTTTTTTGGCGGCTCGAGGAGGGAACGTGCGTGATTGGCGAGCTGGACGGTAAGGGGAAGTACACCCTGCAGAGCGGCGAGGCCCGGGAGCCGGTCGACCCATTCGTGGCAGAGCGTCAGCGGGAATCTCATCTGACAATGCTCGGGCACAAGGTGCTTCGGTTTACGTTTGATGAGCTCAAGAATCCGGGGAAGCTGGTTGAGAAGATGAGGCTGGCGGGTATTCCGCGACGGGCCGATTTGGCTGAGGAATGGAGATGCCGGTGGTATGGGCGCTGAGGGGTTTTGTCTCGATCTGTAACAGCAAGGGGCCCAATAACCCTGTACCTGTTACAGTTCGAGACATTTCCCTGGTGTCGCTGGGGTGGGACTGCAACGTATTCCGTCCCCCCACATCCCCTCTTCCCTCCGTTAGCCGATGCGTCTGCAGCAATCCAGCGGGACTAGGTAATAATGGACAAATGTTCATGTTAATCGTGAGGGAGGAGCTCGATATGGCGACTGCCGATCGTCCCACGTTGTTTATCAATGCGACCGTCCTGGATGGCTCGGAGCATATGGAGCCGCAGCCCGATATGGCCGTGGCCGTTGAGCGCGGTGTCATCACCTGGATGGGACCGAGCGCCGTGGCCCAAGCTCCAGCGGGGGCCGAGGTTATCGACCTGGCAGGTGCGTATCTCATGCCAGGCCTCATCAATATGCATGTGCATCTGTGCGGTTCGGGCAAGCCGGTTTCGGCGGGCGATGCGGGCGCGCTGATGAAGAAGCTCGACAATCCCGTGGGCCGCGCCATCGTGCGCCATATCCTCAAGAGCAGCGCTCAGCAGCAGCTGGCAAGCGGCGTGACCACGGTGCGCGGCGCGGGCGATCCGCTGTTTGCCGATCTGGCCGTGCGCGATGCTATCGATGCCGGCAAGTATCAAGGTCCTCGCCTGGTGGCGCCGGGAACGGGCGTCACGGTGCCGGGCGGCCATGGTGCGGGCTTGTTCGCCCAGGTGGCCAACAGTCCCGCCGAGGCAGCCGAACAGGTGCGCGACCTGTATGCGCGTGGTGCCGACGTCATTAAGCTGTTCGTGACGGGCGGCGTGTTCGACGCGACTGAAGTGGGCGAGCCGGGCGTGCTGCGCATGCCGGTCGATGTCGCCGCGGCGGCGTGCAAGGCGGCGCACGAGGTTGGCCTTCCGGTCATGGCCCATGTCGAGAGCACCGAGGGCGTGAAGGCCGCGCTTGAGGCCGGCGTTGACACGATTGAGCACGGCGCTCCGTTGACGCCCGAGATTCTGGAGCTGTACCGTGGCGCCGCGGGCACGCAACTCGAGGGGCGTGCGCCCAGTGTTACCTGCACTATCAGCCCGGCGCTGCCGTTTGTATTGCTCGACCCGAAAAAGACCCATTCGACCGATACGCAAAAGAAGAACGGCGATATCGTGTGCTCGGGCATTATCGAGAGCGCCCGTGCCGCACTGGAAGCTGGCGTTAAGGTGGGCCTGGGTACGGACTCGAGCTGCCCGTTCGTGACGCAGTACGACATGTGGCGTGAGGTGGCCTATTTTGCCAAGTATGTCGGCGTGAGCAACGCCTTCGCACTGCATACGGCTACGCAAGTCAACGCCGAGCTGCTGGGGCTGGACGGCGAGACTGGCACGATCGAGTGCGGCAAGGCCGCCGATATCTTGGTGACGCGCGAGAACCCGCTCGATGACCTGTGCGCTCTGCGTGAGCCGATGCACGTGATGTGTCGCGGCGATCTGGTGTGCAAACTCAAGGTGAAGCGCATCCCCGAGGTGGATGCCGAGCTCGACGCGATTATGGCCATGCCAGCCGAAGCGCTGGCTGAGGAGCTGGCCCGCGACGGCGTAGCATAGGTGTGACAAAGGGACAGCTCCGTTGTCGCATACAAAAAGCCGAGGTCTCAGCGCGAGGCCTCGGCTTTTATTTGTCCTATGGTATGGCGGCTAGGAGCGCGTCTCCATCTTGGCGTGGCACTTGGGGCAGGTGACGCGGATCTTGCCCTTGCCCTTGGGGACGGAGAGCATCTGGCCGCAGTTGGGGCACTTGAGATAGGCCGTGGTCTTGCGGCCCTTCCACATCTTCTTGGCCGTGCGCTTGGCACGCTCAAAGTCTTCCTTACTGGTGCCGGCCGCGCGTGAGGTGCTGGCCGCTGCGGTTCCGCCGCTCAAGCTGGCGACGAATTTGCCCAGGCAGGGGACGTTTGCAGTCGCGGCGACAAAGGCCTCGTTCTCCTTGTGACGTGCGTCGATATTTTTGGACAGGCCGCGCAGCACGCCAATCACGATTACGGCGATGGCAATCCAGCTGAGCCACTGGATGCGGGCTATCGATCCGATCATCGCGATGACGATGCCGGCAAAACCCATCACGATGGTGAGTTCATCGGCACCATTGCGACCCTTCATAAAGTCATTCATGCAAATTGCCTTTCGTTCGATATGCTGCACGCCTTTATACCCGATTTAGAGCAAGGGGGACAGGTTAATCTGCACCAATGTGGTGCAAACATACCTGTCCCCGGAATACCAAGACGGTGCAAACGTACCTGTCCCCAATGCCCCAATTACTTGGAGAGTTTGTCGACGACGCGTTCGATTTCGGCGAGTTTGGCGGCTTTGAGGTCTTCGTCGCCCGATTCGATTGCCGAAGTCACGCAGCCCTCGATATGCGCCTTGAGCACGTCGGCGTTAATGCGCGCGAGGAGCGCCTGTGTGGCCATGAGCTGCGTGGAGATATCGACGCAGTAGCGGTCCTCCTCGACCATCCGCAGGATGCCGTCGATCTGACCGCGTGCCGTCTTGAGCATGCGGGTCACCGATTTATGGTCTGCCATCATGTCGGGTCCTCGTTTCTGGTCGATCTTCCGGATGTCCCCGTCAGTTGCGGTGAAATACGGACCGTTTAAAGGCCTAGGGCGGCACAACAGTCCGTATTTCACCGCAACTTCTGAGGATTCAGTAGGCAGCGACTGCTATGCGGCGGTCACAGACAGGGCGTGGAATTTCTCGCCCGCGGCCTCGACAGCGGCGGCGAGTTGCTCGGCGGTTACGGTGTCGGCGCACTCCACCTGTACGGTCTGAGTCTCGTGATCGGCGTCGGCGTCGGTCACGCCGGCAACGTTGAGCAGCGCCGTCTCGACGGTGGCGTCGCAATGGCCGCACATAAGGCCGGAAGTCTTGATTGTGTATCGCATGGGTATTCCTCTCTGTTGTGTCGGCTTTCCCAGGCACCCGACCTTGACCTTCAAGCCGTCGCTCGCGTACCAAAGTACGCGTCGCTCCTCTTTCAGGTCAATCTCGGGCACCTGGAAAACCCGTTCTAAATGGACTTAATGGTGAGCTTATTTTGCCACTTTTGGCTTAAAGGATTTTAAGCGCAGCGCGTTGGACACGACGCATACGCTCGACAGGCTCATGGCCGCGGCGCCAAACATCGGCGAGAGCTGCCATCCGGTGAGCGGGAAGAACACGCCCGCCGCCAGTGGAATGCCGATGCCGTTGTAGAACAGCGCCCAGAACAGGTCCTGCTTGATGTTGCGGATCGTGGCGCGTGAAAGCTCGATGGCGCGGGCGACGTCCATGAGGTCGCTGCGCATGAGTACCACGTCGGCGCCCTCCTTGGCGATGTCGGCGCCGGTGCCGATAGCAAGGCCCACGTCGGCGCGCGCCAGGGCGGGGGAGTCGTTGATGCCGTCGCCCACCATGGCGACCTTGCCGCCCGCATCCTGCAGTTCGCGCACGCGGCGTTCCTTGTCGGCGGGGAGGACGTCGGCGATGACCTGTTCGCTGCTCAGCCCCACGCGGCGGGCGATGGCCTCGGCCGTCACGCGGTTGTCGCCGGTGAGCATGCGCACGTCGACGCCAAGCGAGCGCAGTGCGGCGATGGCCCCGGAGCTCGTCTCCTTGACCTCGTCAGCCACGGCAATGGTGCCAGCAAGCTCGCCGTTCTTGGCAAAGAACAGCGGCGTCTTGCCTTCGACGGCAAATTGCTCGGCAAGACCCGCGGGCACGGTAACGCCCAACTCGTCCATCAGGCGCATATTGCCGGCGGCAATGGCGTTTTGCCCCTCGCGTGCCGTAACGCCTCGCCCGGGCACGGCGGCAAAGTCCTCGACCATGCGCGCGACGATCCCGCGTGTCTCGCACTCGGCCATAATCGCCTCGGCCAGCGGGTGCTCGCTTGAGCGCTCCAGCGCGGCGGCCAGCTTGAGCAGCGCCTTTTCGCTCATGGCGGACGAGCCGTCAGCGCGCGTGGCTACCACGATATCGGTCACGGCAGGCTTGCCGCGGGTGACCGTGCCCGTCTTATCGAGCACCACGGTGCCCACGCTGCGCAGGTTCTCCAGCGCCTCGGCGCTCTTAAACAGAATGCCCATCTCGGCGCCCTTGCCGGTGCCGACCATAATAGCGACGGGCGTGGCCAGGCCCAGCGCACACGGGCAGCTGATCACCAGCACGGCCACGGCGGAGGTGAGCGCCTCGTTTGTGCTGCCGGTCAGTGCCATCCACACCGCAAAGGTCACAGCCGAGATCACGAACACCACGGGCACGAACACGCCGGCGACTTTGTCGGCCATGCGGGCGATAGGCGCCTTGGCGGCGTTGGCGTCCTCGACGAGCTGGATAATCTTGGCGAGCGACGTGTCGGCGCCCACGCGTGTGGCACGGAAGGTAAACGAGCCCGTGCGGTTGACCGTGGCCGCGTTGACAGTGTCGCCGGCGGTCTTTTCCACGGGGATGGACTCGCCGGTGAGCGCGCTCTCGTCCACGGCCGAAGCGCCCTCGAGTACGACGCCGTCGACAGGGATGGACTCTCCGGGGCGCACACGCAGGACCTGGCCGGGAAGGATGCTGTCGACGTCGACGGTGGTCTCGCTGCCGTCCTCTGCCACGACGGTCGCGGTCTTGGGCGCCAGGTCGATCAGCGCCTCGATGGCGCCGCCGGTTTTTGACTTGCTGCGCGTCTCGAGGTATTTGCCCACGGTAACGAGCGACAAGATCGTGCCGGCGCTCTCAAAATACAGATTGTCCATGCCCGTCATCATGGCCTCGTGGACCTGATCCGCGGCTAATTGGTCGGCCATGATGAACATGGCGTAGAGCGACCAGGCGATGGAGGCGGTGGCGCCCACGGCAATAAGGGCGTCCATGGTGGGTGCGCCGTGCGCGAGCGATTTAAACCCGTTGATAAAGTACGCGTCGTTGACGTAGACGATGGGAATGAGCAGGACGAGCTCGGTGAGCGCGAGCGTCATGCTGTGGGTGTGGTCGGTGAAGATGCCGGGCAGCGGCCAGCCGAGCATGTGCCCCATGCCTATGTAGAACAGTGGGATGAGGAATACGATCGAGATGATGAGGCGGGCGCGCATGGCGGAGGCGGCGGCCTCCAGCTTTTTGGTCGGCGACTCCATATGGGTGACGCCAGACCTGGCCTGCGAGCTGCCGCTTTGGACAGCGTCAGTGCCCGTGCTGATGGGCGAGGCCGAGTAGCCGGCACGGTCGACGGCGGTGCAGATATCGTCGGGGGAGACCTGCGCGGGGTCGTAGTCCACCAGCATGGAGCCGGCGAGCAGGTTGACCGCGACGCTTTGGACGCCGTCGAGCTTGCTCACGGCGCGGTCCACATGCGCCTGGCAGGCGGCGCACGTCATGCCACCCACATCGAACTTATCCTGAGCCATGGCTTCTCCTTTCTGTAGTTCGGTGTTGGAATTGTTAACCCGCCGATACTATACACCCATACCCCCTGGGGGTGTCCAGTACAGAAAGAAATGTATGACATTTCGTTACAGATGAGGATAGTTGGTTGGCCGATGGACCGTCCCAACCAATCATCTCAATCTGTAACATCTGAGGACCGTTTTGCCTGCTAGATGTTACAGATTGAGATGTTGTCTCGCGGGGTTGGGGTTTGTCTCGTTCTGTAACATCTAGACCTGTGTCTGCCGAGCTAGTGTTACAGATCGAGACAACTGCCGGGGAGGGGTCCCGTCACGGCAAGACGCCCGCCGCCTAGATACAGAACCCGGGAATCACACAGGTTAGCTTGTTTGGCTTTTCCGCAGGCGTTGCGTACGTAAAGACGTCGCCGTCGTGGCCCACACGGTTTATGTAGAGCGTGCCTTCGGTCTCCGATGAGTCGGGGCTCACCGTGCGCTCCCACCAACAGGTGTCCTTGCCCTTCCACTGGCGGACCATCGTCTCGTTCGTGGAATACGGGCTCACCTTGAGCTCGCGGAAGAGCTGATACTCCTTGCCCTCGCCGTTGTAGATGTCTGCCAGGTAGTGATAGTCCTCGGTAAACGAATCGGGCGGTTGCGTACCGCACAGCTCGACCATGGCGGGCAGCCAAAGGGTTGCGGGCAACTCGCTCAGGCACGATGCGCTGTTGGCGGCGCCCACATTGTTCGAGACCTTCTTGACCCCTTTAATGAGTGCGCGCAACTCGTTGGGCAGCAGCTTAAGGCCGTCGCCGTTGAGCCATTCCCGCAGCTCGCAATCTGCCCAGCCGGCGCTCGGCGGTTCAGCCGCAGCGTTGCGCTCGGCAATACCCGCATCGAACATAAACGTCAGTCCGGCCTTGCCCGTCCCGTCCAGAAGCTCATCGTGGCGGATGCCCACAAGCTGCGCGCCAACCTGCAGCCCGTTGGTGAGCGTGACACGCTTCGTACACGGATAGGGGATATGCCCATCGGCATCGAGCAGATGATAGCGCTTGGCAATCTCGCGTGCCTCGCTACGGGTCTCGGCGGCCTTAATCTTGAGCGAAATCTCCTGCAGCTGATCCCAGGTGTAGTCGTCAATCGAACCGCGGATGCCGTCAAGGTAGTCGGGGATGCCAAAGCCATGGGTTGCCGCCCCGATAACGCTGAGCCCCGCAGCGGCTGCGATAGCGCCGCCGATAATAAAGCGGCGGCGGGTCATGGCATCGTGACGGGCCTGATTCAGGATCTCTCGTGCGCGCTCGCCGGCGACGTCGACCTTAAGGTGCGTGCCAGAATCGATATCAATCGCGGCCTCGTCTCCTGTGCCTTCGCGGCCCTCGGATTCGGCATCGGTGAGGTATGCCGAGAGCACCTCGAGCATCTGCTGCTCGGTGGGACGATCGCACTGCTCGACTGAGAGACCCTTCATGATGATTTGGACGAGCGCTTCATCGCCCTCGCAGCGCGGCTCGAGCGGTGCCGGCTTGGTCTTGGTCTTTACGAGATAGAACGAGCCGGTTGCAGCGGCGTCCGTCGACTCAAAGTCAAACGGCTTGCGACCGCTGTAGAGCTGGTACAGAATGCTCGAAAGCGCATAGACGTCGACCGCGGGCGAGCGGCGAAGGGCCGCGATGCCTTCGATATCCTGCGTGAGCATCTCGGGCGCGGCGTATGCGGGTGTGGCAAAGCGCCAGATGTCGGCGCGCCGGGTGATCGTGTCGTCGCCGAGAGCCATGGTCGCGGAGCCCATGTCGATGAGGCAGGGGTCAAAGGAACAATCGGCAATCTGCTGCTCGAGCGTTCGGCTGGAGGTGCGGAACATGATATTGGCAGGCGACAGGTCGCGATGGATGACCGGATTCACGAGGCCTTGGGTCATCAAGAGCGCACGAAGCACGGCGTTTCCGACGGCGGCGACCATCTGGGTGGTCAGCCCGCCCGAGGCGTCGTGCGGAAGCAGGGGCAGCGCCTGCTTGAGTGAGGTGCCCTCGACCCACTCCATGAGGATGAGAGGGTCATCCTCGCACGATCCGTAGCCATAGACGCGCGGAAATCCGCGCAGGTGCGAGACAGTGCACAAGTGACGGTACTCTTCGAACAGCGCGGCGGTGTTGGCCAGGTGCGCGGCCGATTGCTCGGCGGAGCGGTCGGGGGCTTGGCCGGAAAGGATGGCGTTGTCCTTGAGTAGCTTGACGGCAAAGACCTCGCCGCTCGTGTTGGTCGCGCGCAGCACGTGCCCGATGTTGCCGTTGTTGCGGTGGGCCGTTTGGAGAATAAGCGTCATAAACCGACGCTTGGCATCGTCCTCGGCGCTGGGGTCGACTGCTACGGCGGTATCGAACGTATCGAGACGGATGAGTTTGTCGCCATAGGCGCTATCGGTAGTATCCATGGCGTTCCTTTGTCTGGCATGGGTTGCCGCGCGTACACGTGAGCAGTGCGGATATCGGTAAAGTACCATGATAGCCGCACTGCTCACGTGTACCGCTGAGTATTGTCGTTTACGACGCAGAAGGTAGAAGACGAAAGACTGACGGCGACCGTCTTCCGATCGCTGTCCGTGCTAGTCCACAATGACAAGGAATGTCGTGTAGAGACCCAGATGGAGCCTGTCGCTGTTGGCGATTTCCACGGGGGGATAGACTTTGCCGGGTTCGCGTTGGTCGCGCGGCGGCTCAATCACAATATCGCCGTCGCCCGCGCCCGATTCGAGCACTGTGCCGTTGGTCGATCCAAGGCCCTGGGCGTACCAGTGCTCACCCTCGAGCCAAATACGAAGATGCTCGCGTGAGGCGTCGGCGCCTACATCGGTGATGCTGGGCGAGGTTTTGGGCAAAGAACCAATCACGGTGCCGCGCGGATCGCGTGTGAGGGGATGGATTTGCATGTCGGCGCAGTTGTCGGCATGGGTTCTGAGCAGACCGAGGTTGGGAGCGACGGTGTGCGGCTGCTCCAGGCTGCTCATAAAGCCACGTCCGACGGTAGTTTCGGTGGTGCCAAAGTGCCCGCCCGTCTTGCTGTCGCAAAAGCGCTCGACGGTGGCCACGCCCTGAACGGGATCGGCGAGCGCCCCCGTTGCCACAAAGAGCATAAGGTAAAGCGTGCTTTTCTCGCGCACGGCATTGCCGTCAAAGTTGTCGATGCGATTGAGGGCATTTGCATATAGGCGGCTGTCCAGCTTGTAGCTGGCGAGAGCCGACATCATTTCGTTGGCGGCCGGACCGCGATAGTGCTCGGCGATTGCCTGATAGGCGGACTCGCCGCCGCCGAGCTTGCTGCAGATTGCCGCGGAAAGGTTGAGCGTGGTGACGGTAAAGTCGCTGTAGATGGCGGGCGCGCACTGGTCAGGCTTGCGATGGACGATGTAACGGGTGAGATACGAGCGGTTGGAAGAGCATTTCTCGAGCAGGGTACTGCCGAGATAAGAGTTTCCGTTGATAAGCATTCGGGCGATCTCGAGATGTTTAAGACCGCCGAACGAGCGAATATCGTTATAGAGGACCGAGCAAGGCGTCTCTGCTGCCACGGATACCTCCTTTGGTTGCTTCCTAGCCAATATGGCGATAGGAATTAATGGCCCCCGGTGGGCGACGTATTAAATGGCTGCGCAATATATAGCGTAACCAAAGCAACATTATAGGCCGCATGTTCGAAATTGCAGGAAAACCGAGAGATTTTGGTTGGACTGAACGGAAATCCCCCTCTGTCTTGTTCTATAACATTTGGACCCGGTTTTGCCCTGCATCTGTTACAGATTGACACAATCGGCCAGGCCCACCTCGTCCGCCTCGTCATCTGTGGTTTACGTGGGGGCATGCGAAGCACGGGTATACTAACCGGCGGCGAATCTGCTCCATCGCTTAGAGCTGCTGCGTCTGGACGGCGCGTGATAGGGCTGCCAAAGCGATCGCCAGCGTGCTGAGCAACGTCCTCTCTGTGCGCACCCGTTTTTGTATGTATTAGCGCACTACCAAGCACGCCCGCGCGGCCGTATGCCGTGCCCATTGCGCGTGCAGATAAGGAACAACAACATATGCGTAATTCTGTATCCGACGTCACAGACGCCGAGATTCTGGACGAGGCCCGCGAGGCCATGACCCAGGCTGCCTTCGATGCCGCCGATGAGGCAAATGCTGCCCAGGCCGTCGAGTCCGCTACCGAGAGCCTTCCCGCCTTTGACGAGCTGGGGCTTTCGGACGAGATGCTTCGTGCGATCGAGAACCTGGGCTACACGGCGCCGACGCCCGTGCAAGCCGGTTCGATCCCCGTGGTGCTCGAGGGTCGTGACCTGCTTGCCGCCGCCCAGACCGGCACCGGCAAGACGGCCGCCTTCTTGCTGCCGGCCATGAACAATCTGGAGCACATCGCTCCTCCCAAACCCGTGCGCGATCGTGGCGGCCGTAACCGCCGTCGCGGTGCCAAGAAGCCCGAGGGCAACGGCCGCGGTCCCGCGATGCTCGTCATCACCCCTACGCGCGAGCTCGCACAGCAGATCGACGAGGTCGCGAGCAAGATCGCCGACGTCACGGGCCATGTTGCCGTGACCGTCGTGGGCGGCGTGAGCTACAAGCCGCAGACCGCTGCCCTCAAGTACGGCTGCGATATCTTGGTCGCCACGCCGGGCCGTCTGGTCGATCTGATCGAGCAGGGTGCCTGCCACCTGGACGAGGTTAAGGTCCTGGTGCTCGACGAGGCCGATCGCATGCTCGACATGGGCTTTTTGCCCGCCGTTCGCCGTATTGTGCGCGAGACGCCGGCCGAGCGCCAGACGCTGCTGTTCTCGGCGACCCTCGACGAGGAGGCCGTGGGTGAGATCACCGATCTGGTGAGCGACCCGGCCCGCGTGGAGATCGCGCCCGCCACGTCGACCGCCGACACCGTCGACCAGTTTGTGTTCCCGGTGTCCATCGAGGCCAAGAACAACCTGCTGCCCGAGTTCCTCAAGAAGGAGGGCCCGGAGCGCACCATCGTCTTTATGCGCACCAAGCACCGCGCCGACAGCTGCTGCCGTCGTCTGGAGCGCAAGGGCATCAAGGCCGCCGCGATTCACGGCAACCGCAGCCAGGCCCAGCGCGAGCGTGCCCTTTCGGCTTTCCGCGACGGTACCGTCGACGTGCTGGTGGCAACCGACGTGCTCGCCCGCGGCATCGACATTAGCGACGTGCGCTACGTCGTGAACTTTGATGTACCGGCCGAGCCGACCGACTACATCCACCGTATTGGCCGTACGGGCCGCGCCGGCGAGCTGGGCTGGGCCATCACGTTTGTAACCGAGCAGGACGTCGATGAGTTCTACGAGATTGAGAAGCTCATGGACAAGACCGCCGACATCTACGAGGCCGGCGACCTGAATGTGGGGCCCAATCCGCCCGCGATTGACCCCGAGCGCGACCCTGCGGCCTTTAAGGTGAAGAAGAAGACCAAGCGCGGCAAGTCCAAGAGTAAGAAGAAGCTTGAGCAGGCGCGTCGCGATGGCAAGCGCAACGGCGACGATTACGGCGATGTGGCTGGTCGTTCCAACCGCGGTCGCGACGAGCGCCGTGGCGATGGCGAGCGTCCGAGCCGTCCCAAGCGCGGCGGCAAGACCCGCGTGCGCGAGGGCGTTCAGGCTCGCGTGGACGAGGCTGTTGAGAGCGTTGCTCGCGAGGTGGCTGCCGAGGAGCGCGCTGGTGCTGTTGAGCAGGGCCCGCGCGGCAACCGTGCCGAGCGTCGTGCCAAGCAGTTCCAGGGCGAGGCACATCGTCGTCGCCGCGAGGACGAGGACCGCGGCGGTCGTCGCCGTGTCGAGCGCGAGGACGAGGGCCGTGGTTCGCGCGGCGGCAAGCGCGGCTCGGGTGACCGTCGTCGCTCCGGTCGCGATGGCGAGCGCGGCGGGCGCGATGAGCGCCGTGGCGGCGAGGGTCGCGGTGAGCGAGGTGCCCGTGGCGGTGAGTCCCGTGGCGGCAAGCGCTTTGAAGAGCGCGGTAGCCGCGGCGGCGAGCGTCGCGAGGGTGCTCGCAGCAATGGCGGCCGCGGCGGCGCTGGTCGTTCTAACGAGTCGCGCGATCGTCGTGACCCGCGTGCCAGCCGCGATCGTCGCGATGACTGGCGCAACTACGACGATACCCGCGAGGAGCGTCGTGGCGGCTATCGTGGTGGTCGTGGCGGCAACCAGGCCGGCTCCCGTGGCGGCCGTGCCGGCGGTCGCGATAACCGTGGCAGCTACGGCAACAGCCGTGGCGGCAAGCGCGGTGGCAGCTCCCGTCGCCCCGGCGACGGCGGCGGCAAGCGCAAGTAAGATGCGCATCGCCCGCTAGAGCGAGGTGAACCAAGGGTCCCGAGCAACTACGCTCGGGGCCCTTTTTGTTTGTCGTATCCGATCGCTAGTTCAAATGTGATTTCCTCGGGAATGCATCTAGAGGATGCCGTGGACCTGTTTTCTGCCATGCGGCAATGGGTCCCATGGGGTGCGCCGTGCATTTTTTGGAGTATTCTGCAGTTCGAGTTGTCTGCATATGATCCGACGTCGCCAACGGTGGCCTTCGGATATCCCTGGCGAGCGTTCTGAGTCAGATTTCGCCGTTTTCCGGAGCAGGGGCGCGTCATTCTCGCCATATCGGGACTTAGAATGATACGGCGCCCTACAGTTTTGCCCACCCGCGGCGGTGCTGGCGTGGTTACGTTGCAGAATACTCCGTTTTTTGCACGGGCTAGGATGGGGTACCTCAGGAGAACACAGCGGTATCCCGTAAATATATACAATTTGTACCGTAATTTATACAAAACGAAGAGGCAGACAGCGTAGGGTGGGTGCATTGGGGTGCTTGGTGCATCAAAACGGGGACCCCACGTGCCGTATACTCTGGCTGGATGTGAAAGCGGCTTGACGCGTTGCCAGGCGTAGGGGAGGGTGCCTCGATGAGCGTATTCGAAATTGTGTTTAGTCCGACGGGTGGAACGCAGAAAGTGTCTGGCCTTGTGGCCGGGGCACTGGACAAGAATACCGTTACCGTCGATCTGACCGATAGCGGGCTAGATTTCAGCGCTGTCTCGATGACCGAGGACGACGTGGCCGTAATCTCTGTGCCGGCGTATGCCGGTAGAATCCCGGCTGTGGTGGCTGACCGGTTGGGCATGGTGCGCGGCAACGGGGCTCGGGCTGTTTTGGTTTGTGTATACGGAAACCGCGCGTTTGAGGACACGCTCGTAGAGCTGGAGGACGTTGCGAAGCATGCGGGATTCCGGGTGATCGCGGCAGTTGCAGCCATTGCAGAACATTCCATTGCGCGACAGTTTGCTGCCGGTCGTCCGGATGCGCAGGATGAGGCGCAGCTCGCAGAGTTTGCGCAGCAAATTCAGCAAAAGCTGTTGGCTGAGGATGCGTCCGAGCCCTCTATTCCCGGCAACCGTCCTTATAAACAAGCCGGAGGTCACCGCATGGCACCCGAGGCAACAGAGGATTGCGTCTCCTGCGGTGCATGCGCCGCGGCGTGCCCCGTTTGTGCTATCGACAAGGGTGACCCCAAACGAGCAGCTGGCGAGGCGTGCATCTCCTGCATGCGCTGCATTGCCGTATGTCCGCGAGGCGCTCGCAAGCTTGATCCCAACAAGCTATCCGCTGTTTCCCAGATGCTGAGCAAGGTTTGCGTCGTGCGGAAGGAATGCGAGCTCTTCATCTAGCGCAAGTGAGATTGGTGCAAACAAACCTGGCCCTTTTGCACCAAAAACGATCCGTTTTCCTCCGTTCCCAAGGGATCATGTGATCCGAAGGGGACGGAGGAAAACGGATCAAAAAGGAAAAATAGTAAGGCGCTCTTTTTCACATTGAATATTGCAATTTGGTAACGCGTTTTATCAAATATGGCATTTATCTGCGGTAATGTTCTATTTCACCGCTGAGGGTGACATTTTATACCGCCTGCCGAACCGTATGGAGACCTCACAACTTTTTAGGTCAGTGTTGTGCGTGTAGCAATTTCGCCCGGCCTCGCCTCCGGGCTGCCATGTGAGAGGGGATCTTATGGCTCGACTGCACGTAATGGAACGCAGCCACGCTCAGGCCGTCATGGACGACCTGCACGATGCACTCGGACGTCGTCTGGCGGTGAGCTCGCTCGCCCCGTGCCCCGTCGAGTTTACGGCGGCGCTCGTCAACCTGTGCTCCACCCAGAGCTGCGGCAAGTGCACGCCCTGCCGCGTGGGCCTGAGCGCGCTGAGCGATCTGCTCGCCGATGTGCTCGAGGGCCGCGCCGACGAGTCCACGCTCAATCTTATCGAGCGCACGGCCCGCACCATCTACCTTTCGAGCGACTGCGCCATCGG
Organism: uncultured Collinsella sp.; assembly: GCA_902466855.1. Taxonomy (GTDB): domain Bacteria; phylum Actinomycetota; class Coriobacteriia; order Coriobacteriales; family Coriobacteriaceae; genus Collinsella. The sequence continues at coordinate 19,698 of CABQSP010000028.1, forward strand.
CTACGAAGCTGGCGCCATGGCGCTCACGGCCATTCGCGGCTTCCGCGACGATTTTGAGCATCACATTCGCGAGCACTCCTGCGGCTTTGACCGCGAGGCCCGCGTCCCGTGCGTCTCGGGCTGCCCGGCGCACGTCGACATTCCCGGGTACATTTCGCTCGTCGAGGCCGGCCGCTATGCCGATGCCGTCAAGGTCATCCGCAAGAATAACCCGCTGCCGCTCGTCTGCGGCCTGGTGTGCGAGCATCCCTGCGAGATGCACTGTCGCCGTGGCATGGTCGACGACCCCATGAACATCCTCGCCCTCAAGCGTTTTGCCGTTGAGCACAGCGACCTCAACGACCACAAACCGCATGTAGTGGACAACACCGGTAAGCGCGTCGCCGTGATCGGCGGCGGCCCGGCCGGCCTTTCCTGCGCCTACTACCTGGCCGTGATGGGCCATAAGGTGACCATCTTTGAGCAGCGCCACCACCTGGGCGGCATGCTGCGCTATGGCATCCCCAGCTATCGTCTGCCGCGCGAGCGCCTGCAGGCCGAGATCGACTGGATTTTGAGCGCCGGCATCGACGTTGAGCTCGATCACTCCGTCAACGGCGAGGAGCTTGCCCGCTTGCGCGACGAGTTCGATGCCGTCTACCTGGCCATTGGCGCCCACAGCGATAAGAAGCTCGGCCTTCCGGGCGAGGAAGCGCTCGGCGTGGAGTCGGCCGTCAAGATGCTGCGCGCCATCGGCGACGACGAGCTGCCCGACCTGAGCGGCCAGCGCGTGTGCGTCATCGGCGGCGGCAACGTGGCCATGGACGTGGCGCGCTCCGCCGTGCGCTGCGGTGCCGAAAAGGTGAGCATCGTCTACCGCCGTCGCATCTGCGACATGACGGCCCAGGACGCCGAGATCGCCGGTGCCCAGGCCGAGGGCTGCGAGGTGCTGGAGTTGACCGCCCCGCTCGCTATCGAGACGGGCGAGGAAGGTCGCGTGAGTGGCCTGCGCGTGCAGCCGCAGATTATCGGCGAGCCCCGTCGTGGGCGTCCGGCCCCGCGTGCCGCCGCCACGCCCGAGCGCGTCATTCCCTGCGAGCGCGTGTTTGTGGCCATTGGCCAGGACATCGATTCCAAGCCGTTTGAGGACATGGGCATCGCTTGTAAGTGGGGCTGCGTGGTCACCGATTCGGATGGCGCCGTGCCCAACTTCGATGGCCTCTTTAGCGGCGGTGACTGCCAGACCGGTCCCGCCACCGTCATCCGTGCCATCAACGCCGGCCGCGTGGCTTCGGCAAATATCGACCGCTACCTGGGCTTTGACCACAAGATCAAGCTCGAGGTCGAGCTGCCGACCGTCCAGTTTAAGGGCAAGCATGAGTGCGGCCGCTGCGAGCTGGGCGAGCGCGAGGCCGGCGAGCGTATTCACGATTGGGATCTGGTCGAGCAGGGTTTCACCGAGCAGGAGGCGCGCCAGGAGGCGAGCCGCTGCCTGCGTTGCGATCACTTTGGCTTTGGCGCGTTCCGCGGAGGGAGGAACCTGGAATGGTAGAGCCCAACAAAACCACCGTCAGCGACAACACCGAAAACGGAGCGCATAACATGGTCAAGCTCACTATCGATAATTGCGAGGTCGTGGTTCCCGAGCACACCACGATCCTGGATGCGGCCAAGTCCGCCGGCATCCAGATTCCCACCCTGTGCTACCTGCGCGATCTAAACGAGATCGGCGGTTGCCGCGTGTGCGTGGTCGAGGTTGAGGGCTGCGACCAGCTGGTTGCCGCCTGCAACAACTACGTGCTCGACGGCATGGTGGTCCACACCAACAGCCCCAAGGCCCGCGAGGCGCGTCGCACCAACGTGCAGCTGCTGCTGTCCCAGCACGACTCGCGCTGTACGAGCTGTGTGCGCAGTGGTAACTGCAACCTGCAGACCATCGCCAATGACCTGGGCATTTTCTATCTGCCGTATCAAAGGCATTTGACGGGCGAGGGCTGGGATTTCGATTTCCCCATCATCCGCGAAAACGACAAGTGCATTAAATGCATGCGCTGCATTAAGGTGTGCGAGAGCGTACAGGGCCTAGGGATCTGGGACCTGACCAACCGCGCCACGCATACCGCCGTGGGTACCCGCGGGCGCGTGCCAATCGGCAAGACCGATTGCGTCGCGTGCGGCCAGTGCATTACGCATTGTCCGACGGGCGCACTGCGCGAGCGCGACGATACCGAGACCGTGTTCGATGCTCTCGCCGATCCCGACAAGATCGTGCTGGTGCAGATTGCGCCGGCCGTGCGCAGCGCTTGGGGCGAGGAGCTCGGCATTCCGCGCGAGGCGGCCACCGTCGAGCGCCTGGCGTGTGCGCTGCGTCGCGTGGGCTTTGAGTACGTGTTCGATACCGATTTCTCGGCCGACCTCACCATTATGGAGGAGGGCTCCGAACTGCTCGAGCGCCTGGGCGCTGCCTCCAAGGGCGAGGGCGACAGCCGCGGCTGGCCCATGTTCACGAGTTGCTGCCCGGGCTGGGTGCGCTTTGTGAAGGCGCGCTATCCGGAGTTTGTCGACAGCCTGTCCACGTCCAAGTCGCCGCAGCAGATGTTCGGCGCCATCGCCAAGACCTACTACGCCAAGATGCTGGGCGTGGAGCCCGAGCGCCTGTTTGTGGTGTCCGTGATGCCGTGCACGGCCAAGAAGGCCGAGTGCGCGCTGCCGAGCATGGTGGGCGAGGACGGCACGCCCGACGTGGACGTTGCACTGACGGTGCGCGAGATGGTGCGCATGATCCGCGCGAGCCACGTGAGCGTGGATACGCTGGTTGAGGAGCCGCTCGACACGCCGCTGGGCTTTGGCACGGGCGCAGGTGTGATCTTTGGCGCCACGGGCGGCGTGATGGAGGCCGCCGTGCGCTCGGCCTATTACCTGGTGACGGGCAAGAACCCCGACGCCGACTTCTTTACCGATGTGCGCGGCCTGGACGGCTGGAAGGAGGCCGTGGCCGATATCGATGGCACCAAGGTACGCGTCGCCGTGGCGCACGGGCTGGGCAACGCCGCCCGCCTGCTCGACGCGATTCGCGACGGCCGCGTGAGCTATGACTTCGTTGAGGTCATGGCGTGCCCGGGCGGCTGTGTCGGTGGCGGCGGTCAGCCCATCCATGACGGCTGTGAGCTGGCAGCCGAGCGCGGCCAGGTGCTGTGGGGTTTGGATGCTGCTGCGGATATTCGCTTCTCGCACGAGAATCCCGATATCCAGGCATGCTACCGCGAGTTCTTGGGCGAGCCGCTCTCGCCGCTGGCCGAGGAGCTGCTGCATACCGAGCATCACGCATGGACGATGCCTAACGAGGGGACGTGCTAGCGATGCGCGCGTTTAATGTTGAGATGTCGCGCCGGGGGTTTGCCTCGGCGCTCGCTGCGGGCGCCCTGTCGCTTGCGCTCGCGGGCTGTGGCGGCGGGGCTGCCGGTGCCGGGTCCGCCGCGGGCTCGGCTGCCACAGACGGCGCCGGTGCTGCTGCAGAGCCGGTCGAGGTGCACGTCGCCTCGCTCAAGGGGCCGACCTCGATTGGCCTGGTGCAGTTTATGGACCGGGCGGCCGATGGCGAGACGGACAATGAGTTCGACTTTGCGATCAACACCGCCGCCGACGAGATTGTGCCCAAGGTCATTCAGGGCGATATCGACATTGCCCTGGTGCCGGCCAACGTGGCGAGCGTGCTCTACAACAAGACCGAGGGCGCGGTGCAGGTCATCGACATCAACACGCTGGGCGTGCTGAACGTGGTGACGGGTAACGCGGACGTTACTTCGTTTGGCGATCTGGCGGGCCATACCGTCTACATGACGGGCAAGGGCACCACGCCGGAGTACGTCATGAACTACCTGTTGGAGCGCGCGGGCCTGACCGGCCAGGTGGCGCTCGAGTTTAAGAGCGAGCCCACCGAGGTGCTGTCGGCCCTGCTTGCCGATCCGTCTGCCGTGGGCGTGCTGCCCGAGCCGTTCAAGACCGCTGCCATCGCAAAGAGCGAAGGCAAGTTGTCGGCTCCGGTAAGCCTGACCGATGTGTGGGATGAGCTGGCGGGTGACACGGGCTCGCGCCTGCTGACGGGCGTGACCGTGGTGCGCCGTGCCTTTGCCGAGGAGCATCCCGAGGCCGTGGCGGAATTCCTGAGCTGCCATGCTGCGAGCGTTGAGGCCGTGAACGCGGCGCCGGCGGACTGGGCTCAGGCCGTGGTCGATGCGGGTATCGTGGATAACGCCGCGATTGCCGAAAAGGCGATTCCCGGGTGCATGCTCGTGTGCCAGACGGGGAGGGATATGAAGGCGGCGCTCGGTGGGTACCTGCAGGTGCTGGCCGATGCGGACGCGAGCGCCGTGGGCGGCAAGCTCCCGGCTGACGATTTCTACTACATGGAGTAGCCCGTGCGTGCGTTTGCTCGACAAATGACAGAGCGTATGAAGGCGGTGGCGGCAGCAGGTGCCGTTGCCGCCTTTTGGCTTGCCGTGTGGGTGCTGATGGCGGGTTTCGTGGCGCAGCCGTTGATTTTGCCGGGGCCGGGCGCTGTCGTGGTGGCGTTGCTGCGACTGGTATGCGATGCCGGCACATGGGCGATTCTGGCAGGCTCGGGTGCGCGAATCTTGGGCGGGCTGGCGCTTGCCGCGGTGTGCGGCGGCGTACTGGCGGGAGTCTCGGTGCGATCGCTGACGTTTGCCCGCTTGGTGGCGCCGGCGCTTTCGTTTGTTAAGGCGACACCGGTTGCCTGCGTGGTGGTCCTGCTGCTCATTTGGTTGGGGAACGTGTTGCACTGAAGATGATCATGGAA
>CABQSP010000029.1:0-23162 GCA_902466855.1 uncultured Collinsella sp.
CTGCCCCCATCATCGCGGTCTACGGGGTCAACGATATGGCACCGTGGGGACACATATATGTCAATCCTGGTCTAACAGAGCCTTGTTTAAAGATAGCAACCTTACATAAGATATATTATCGTACTTATGTACGGAGAAATGCGTATGCGCTGGTTGCCGCTATGGCTCCGTCAGAAACGGCGGTCACAACCTGACGTAAGCGCTTGGAACGGATGTCGCCAGCGGCAAATAGACCTGGCGTACGGGTCGCCATAGATTCATCAGTTAGAATGCCGCCATCAGGCGCCAGATCGACTAGATGCTCAACAAGCTCGGTATGGGGTTGCGTGCCGGTAAAGACAAAAATGCCAAACGAGCCAGGCTCAAATGACTCGGTATGAATTTCCCCGGATGCATTGTCCTTAAAGGCAATCGTCGTTGGCATCGCTTCACCAGAAAGTTCAACAATACTAGTTTGGTACCTAACTGTAATATTGTCCTTTTCGAGTACTTTCTGAACAACACCATCAGGTGCACGGAACTGATCGCGACGCAAGACGATGGTCACGCTGCTGGCGATTTCTGACAAGAACAGGGCTTCTTCACAGGCAGCATTGCCGCCGCCAATGACAAAAACCTGTTTGCCACGGAAGAACATGCCGTCACACGTCGCGCAATACGAAACGCCACGACCGCGATACGTATCCTCGCCAGCGAAACCAGCAGATCGCGGCGTGGCACCCATGCAAGCGATAACGCTCGAGGCAAGCGTATCGCCCATATCGTGATGCACCGTAAACAGCGCTGCATCGGCATCGCAATCGATACCCGTAACCATGCTCCATGCGACCTGTGCTCCCAGGCCCTCTGCATGCTGCTGAAAACGCTCGCCGAGTTCGGCGCCACTCAAGAGCGGAATGCCCGGATAGTTCTCGACTTCATTGGTCGTGGCGATCTGTCCACCCGACATGCCCTGCTCAATCACGGTCGTCGTCAGGTTGGCACGCGCAGCGTAAATGGCGGCAGCATAGCCCGCGGGGCCTCCACCGATAATCGCAACATCAATCGGCTGATCGGTAGTCATGAAGAATCCTCTCGTCGAAACGTTGTCGTTCTTTGCGCTCATACCCAAATTTACGTGAACATGACACTCATGCACTACAATGATAAATCGCGTAACAAAGCTGAAGGGGAGTTATCGATGGATCAAACGCAGACGAGCAATAGCGCTCCCCTGCCCATGCAAGCCACTCCCCAACCGGAGCAAATGACCGTTTTACCTGCACAAAAACCCCTGGTAACCATTGTGCACGCATCGGTTGGATCGGGCCACAAAGCCGCCGCCAACGCGATTGCACAAGCATTTGACCTTATCCGCGGCACCAAAGGAATCCCTGAGGATATTGAGATCGAAGTCCTAGATATCCTCGATTTTGGACGCATTAGGTTCGATGGTAATAAAACAGCAGCGTCGTTTACCGGCGCCACGCGTCCCATTTACGACCTGACCTGGCGATATACGCTTACAGGACATCTGCTCTGGGGCGGCGGCACAGCATGGTCACGAATTATGTTCCCCGCCTTCAACGAATACGTCCGGACCCGCAGGCCCATAGCCGTGGTCGCAACACACATTACGGCGGCCAACGTCGCTGTGGGCGCCCGCGTCATCACGGGTATCGATTACCCGGTCATCTGCGTGCCGACCGATTACGAAGTCGAAGGCTTTTGGCCCCACAAGGACACCGACCTATTCTGTGTAGCCAACGAGTTTATGGCCGAAACGCTGCGCCCGCGCAAAGTTCCCGAGTCAAAGATCCGTATAACGGGCATCCCCATCCGAGCCGGTTTCGATTCAGATTACAAACGAGAAGATGAGCTCAGCAAGTTCAATCTCCCCATAGACAAAACCGTCGTATTGGTGATGGCCGGCGCCAGTTTGCCCCAACCATACGTGCGTTTCCGTGCCGCGATGGACCACACGCTCCCCTTCTTACGCAGCTTTGAGGACATGCACTTTGTCTTTTTACCGGGCAAGGATAAGGAATACGCCACCCGACTCAAGACGCTCTTCGACGCCATGAAGCTCGACAACGTGACGGTACTGGACTACGTAGATGACATGGCGGCCCTCATGCACGGCTGCGACGTGGCAATCCTCAAATCGGGCGGACTCACCGTCACCGAGTGCCTGTGTGCTCATCTGCCGATGATCCTGCTGGGCAAGTCCTATGGCCAGGAAAAGGCCAACACCACCATGCTTACCGGCATGGGCGCCAGCATGCACGTCACCACGGCACGAGAGCTCATCGTAACCCTGCGCCACCTGCACGACCATCCCGAATCACTCAAAGCCCTACTCATCAACGGCGAAGTACTACGCCGCCCCCACGCAGCCGAAGACATAGCCATCGCAACCATGGAGCTAGTAGGCAAGCCCCAAAAGCGCAAACGAGCCTTCTGCCGCTTCTACTGGGGCGGAAAACCCGCGCATATCCGCTAGTCGAATGTCCGCCGCTCTGTCGGAGCCGCCCTTATATCATTCCATGCTCAAACATTCTCGCTTCGCTGCGAAACTGCGCGTGGAACGATATAAGGGCGGCTCCGACAGAGCGGCTGCGTTTACTTACTAGCAGCTACTTCGGTATCCCCTCCATTAGAACCTGCAAAGGTAAAACAGGAAAATATAAATACAGTAAGCCGATGCGACAAAGGGACAGCCCCTTTGTCGCATCGGCTTACTAGAAAAGTAAATATTGTTTCAAGCGAGTAGCCGCCCGCCCGTGGCTTACCTATATCGTTCCACGCGCAGTTTCGCAGCGAGCGAAGCGACGCGAGAATGTTTGAGCATGGAATGATATAGGTAAGCCACGGGCGGGAGGGATACGAGCGCCCTAGGCGACGCCGCTGGAGCCGAAGCCTCCGTTGCCTCGGTCGGTTACGTCTAGTTCTTCTACTTCTATGAGGTTGACCGTGGGGACTTCTTGGATGACGAGTTGGGCTATGCGGTCGCCTTTGTTGATTTGGATGTTGTTGGAGGGATCCAGGTTGATGAGGATAACCTTGAGTTCTCCTCGGTAGTGGGCGTCGATGAGGCCCGGCGTATTGACTATAGACAGGCCCTGCTTGATGGCCAAGCCGCTGCGGGGCTGGACAAAGCCGGCGTAGCCGTCGGGCAGGGCGATGGCCAACCCAGTAGAGACCAGACGGCGTTCGAAGGGCTTCAGGACGCAGTCCTCGTTGGAGCGCAGATCCAAGCCGGCATCGGTGGGATGGGCGTATTTGGGAAGCTCGACGGTGGGGTCGAGACGCTTTATATTGACGGTAATGTTGGACATGGAATCACCTTAGCTTGTCGAGCTCTTGCAGAAACTCATCGACGTCTTTGAAATCGCGGTAGACCGAGGCAAAGCGGATGTACGCCACCTTATCGATCTTGGCCAAGCGCTTGAGCACCATGTCGCCCAACTCATGGGACGTGACGGCCGTCAGCGTGCGAGAGCGCAGCTCGACCTCGATGTCGTCGATAATCTCATTGAGCTTCTTAGTGTCGATATCGCGCTTGATGGTGGCGCGCATCAAGCCGACGAGCAGCTTATTGCGATCGAACCGCTGCTTAGTTCCGTCCGACTTAATGACCTCAATTGGGTCTTCGCATCGCTCGAACGTTGTAAAGCGGTAATTACACGAGCAACATTCGCGACGGCGCTTAATGGTGTTATTTGACTCCTGCATACGGGAATCAACGACGCGGGTATGTGCCTTGCCGCATTTGGGACAGCGCATGGTACCTCCTCTTAAACGATAACAAGGGTACCATGCGCAGCGCGATAATGATTACGAACGAGCAGGAACCTTAAGATGCGCACCGGCGGCGAGCGAACCATGCTCCAGATGATTGACGTTACGGATCATGTCGGAAGTCTCTTGCGTGGAAAGGCCTTCGATTGGATATTCCTCGGCAAGCGACCAAAGAGAATCACCAGACTGAACGCGAATGGTCTCGTAGGTAACGTTGGAAACGGACTCGGCATACGCGGCGTGACGAGCGCTAAAGACCGACGTAGCGAGGACAAAGAAGAGCGTAAGCGCAACGGCAACGGCGACAATCGTCGGAACCTTCAGGGCAACGCGGGCCGGCGCGGCTACAGCCTGCTGATTGCGAGCAGGCTTTACGGTCAAAGGCTGAAAGCCGCAGCGGCCACCCTGAACAACCGTAAAAGTGTATTCTGCAGGCGTCTCGAGCTTAAGGGCGAGGTTTCCCTGGACCATATTCGTTGCGTTCATCATGTTCTCCTCTCGCGTGTTTTGCTGAGAACAGTTTTATCAAGCCGCGCGGACAAAAATGTCTAGCGCGAGAACGAATGTTCGGTTATTATTATCTTCGAACAGTTGTTCCTGTCAAGCAGAATTCGAACATTTGTTTGACATGGGTAGAGAGGATGCCCTGATGGCTCGCAAAATTACCAAGCGTCAGCAGCAAATTTACGACTTCATCAAGGAATATCAGCAGGAGAAGGGTTATCCGCCCAGCGTGCGCGAGATGGCTTCTGCCGTGGGTCTTTCCTCCCCCAGCACCGTGCACGCCCATCTATCTGCTCTGGAGGCGCGCGGGCTACTCAAGCGCGATGCCACCAAACCGCGCGCCCTGGAACTCTTTAACGAGGACGGTTCCTCTGTCTCAATTTCTAAATCTGACGAGCCCACCGCACCTCGCGGAACGGTCTCGCTACCGCTCGTTGGTCGCGTCGCGGCTGGGATTCCCATTCTGGCCGAGCAGAATATCGAAGACACTTTTACTATCCCGACCGAAATCGCCACCGATCAGGGTTCCTTTATCCTTGAGGTGCATGGGAGCTCAATGATCAATGTCGGCATCTTCAATGGCGATTACATCATCGTCCGTGAACAAAAGAGTGCCATGAACGGCGAAATTGTCGTGGCCATGATTGATGGTTCAGCGACCGTCAAGACGTTCTACAAGGAGCAGGGACGCGTACGCCTGCAGCCCGAGAATGACACCATGGAGCCTATCTATGCAACGAATCCCGTTATCTTGGGCAAAGTCGTCGGCTTGATGCGCCGGTTCTCGTAATGCAAAAACGCATCACTATCTTTGATACCGTCCGCGGGTTTACGATGATTTCAATGGCAGGTTTTCACGCTTGCTACGATTTCGCCTACCTGTACGACTGGGATATGCCCTGGTTTACCCAGACTGTCTTTCAAGACATCTAGCGCGCCAGCATCAGCTGGGTATTTTTGTTTATCGCGGGTTGGATGTGCACCCTTTCGCGCAACAATATCAAACGTGCCGCCAAATACGCCTTAGCAGCACTCGTCGTCTGGCTGGCAACAACACTTGTCTCAGTCGACGATTCGGTTAATTTTGGCATCATCTACTGCATGTCCGCATGTACCGGCATCGTGGCGTTGACCGATCACGTCCTTAAGAAGATATCGGCGAGATGGGGCATGTCCCTATGCCTTGTGTTGTTCGCCCTCACCTGGAGCATCCCCAAAATGATCTACCCTGTCCCCTACCTGGCGTGGCTGGGATTTCCAAGCCCTGGGTTTGTCTCAGGTGATTACTACCCCATCATCCCGTTTATCTTTATGTATCTTGCAGGATACTTCGCCGCACATATAGCGCAGGGAATCGATAAGACCGCCCCAAGCTGGGCCTACGCCAATCCCGTCCCGGCGCTCGCCAGCCTTGGACGTCATGCACTCCCCTTTTATCTGCTGCATCAACCCATCATTCTGGGCATTTTGGAGCTCGTCTACTCGGTGCGATAACGCTCGAGCCGCGGCGCGATACGGGCCGGCAGTTTCGCCACAATACGAACGCCGTCCTCAAGATATTCCTCGTGCAAAAGGGTTCCCTGCTCATGCACCAGCGTGATGAGGGCGCCCTCGCGATACGGGATATCAGCAGAGAGCAACACATCGGTAGCAGCCGCCTCACGAGCAATACGGTCGACGAGATCGTCGAGTCCCTCGCCCGTCTGGGCCGAGAACAGCACGGCCTCGGGATAGCGACGACGGAAGCTCAGTCGATCAACGCTATCGAGAAGATCGATTTTATTGAATACGGTCAGCGTTAAACTCTCTCCAGCGCCGATCTCATCAAGCACGCGGTCGACAGCCTCCAGCTGTCGCTCATAGTCCTCGTCAGACGCATCTACGACTTTGAGAATTAGATCGGCACCCAACACCTCAGACAGCGTGGACTTAAAGGCATCAACGAGACCATACGATAGCTTTTGAATAAAGCCAACGGTATCGGTAATCGTCATACCGCGACCGCCGGGCAGGCGATACGAACGCGTCGTCGGGTCGAGCGTAGCAAACAGCTTGTCCTGCGAAAGTACCGTAGAGCCGGTCAGGCGATTGAGCAACGTCGATTTACCGGCATTGGTATAACCGGCTAACGCGACGCGAAACGCCGGTGACTCAATGCGGCTCTTGGACTGGACATCGCGACGCTGTTCAACCTGCTTGAGCTCACGACGAAGCGCGGCAATCTTATTGCGAATCAAGCGACGGTCAACCTCGAGCTGGCTTTCACCCTGGCCAAAGCGCGAACCGATGCCGCCGCGCGTCTGCTCCTTGGCAAGATGGCTCCACATGCCACGCAGACGAGGCAACAGATATTGAAGCTGCGCCAGCTGTACCTGTAGGCGTCCCTCACGCGTCTGAGCATGCAGGCCAAAGATATCCAAGATCAGTGCTGTACGATCGATAATCTTTACCGGCTCGCCCACGGCTTTCTCCAAATAGGATTGCTGCGAGGGCGTCAGGTCGTCGTCAAAAATAACGACATCGGCATCCATGCGATGCACCAGGCCGCACAGCTCTTCAACCTTACCGGAGCCGATAAACGATTTTGGATACGGCTTAACCAGACGCTGTGACAAACGCGCCACACACTGGGCGCCAGCCGTATGGGCAAGACGCTCCAGCTCATCAAGCGAGCGATCGAGCGGCCATACATTGTCGCGCCACTCAACACCAACTAATATGGCACGCTCGGGCTCGGGTGCCGTGGGAACAAGGGGGAAACGGGCCATTAGGCAGCCTCAATACGATGCAGGATGTCCTCAACGACCTCATCGATCGTAAACTCGTCCATATCGAACCACACGATGCGGTCATCGCGTTTAAACCACGAAAGCTGACGTTTGGCATAGCGACGCGAACGCATCTTGATGAGTTCGCGAGCCTCATCCATGCTCATCACGCCATTGAAAGCATCGATGATCTCTTTATAGCCAATTGCCTGCATCGACGTCAGGGCATCTTCCAGCCCCTGGTCCATCAGACCGCGAACCTCATCAACAAGACCCTGTTCAAACATCAGATCGACACGCAGGTTAATGCGCTCGTAGAGCACCTCGCGATTACGCGTCAGACCAAACCATAGAGCATGATAATGCTCGCGCGGAACACTAAACTGACTTTTTTGCTGTGCATAGGAGATACCATCATCATGCATCTCGAGCGCACGAATCACACGGCGCACGTTATGGGGATGAATAACAGCAGCCGATTCTGGGTCGCGCTCGGCAAGCAGGGCATGCAGTTCTTCCTCGCCAATACGCTCGGCAAGCTCCTGATAGCCCGCACGGCGATCGTCCTCAAGTTCGCCCGAGGGAAAGTCCATCTCATCGAGAGCAGCCTTGAGATACAAGCCTGTACCCCCGCAAAACACCGGTAGGCGGCCCTCGCCCAGCAAGCGCTCAACATGCGCGCGAGCGTCAGCCTGATAAAGCGCAGCAGAATATGCCACACCCGGCTCTACAATGTCGACGAGACGCAGCGGCGCCGTACACTCATCGGGCGCCATCTTTGCGGTACCGATGTCCATGCCGCGATAGATTTGCATCGCATCGCACGACAGCACTTCGGACGAAAGACGAGCGGCCAAACGGTCGGCAACATCACTCTTACCAACCGCCGTCGGACCGACGATCGCAACGGCGGAAAGACCTGCCTCGGAAGAAACCATTAGCGCGGCTCGCTCACAACGGAACCGGACAAATACCAGGTCTTGGCAACGTCAACGTCAACATCAACGATCTTGCCAACAAGCTGATCGATGCTGTAACCCTCGGGGATAGGCGCATGCACGGTCTGATTCTTGGGACTCTTGCCCAGCAGGACCGCGTCGTTCTTTTTACTCGTTCCCTCAATGAGCGCCGGCACCACAGTATGAAGCTCACCCTGGTTATACTCATGTGCCGTGGTCTCGATAACCTTAACCAGGCGGTTGAAACGCTCGAGAATAACCTCATGCGGCGTAGGATCGTCAATCTCTGCGGCCGGGGTACCGGCGCGCTTGGAATAGATGAAGGTATAGGCCTGAGCATAGCGGACCGTCTCGGCAAGTGAGAGCGTCTGCTCAAAGTCTTCTTCAGTCTCGCCCGGAAAGCCAACGATAATGTCAGTCGAGAGCGCGATATCGGGCATGCGATTGCGGATGCGATCGACCAGGCCCAGATAGTCCTCGCGTGTATAACGGCGATTCATCTCTTTGAGGATCCGTGTCGAACCTGACTGGACGGCCAGGTGCAGCTGCGGCATAACGGCAGGCGTCTCGGCCATGGCGTCGATGGTCTCGGGGAGAAGATCCTTGGGATGCGAAGACGTAAAGAAGATGCGCTCCACACCCGTATCGCCCACGGCACGCAGCAGATCGGCAAAACGCGGCTTGCCAAACAGATCGCGACCATATGAGTTAACGTTTTGGCCCAGCAGCGTAATCTCACGCACGCCCTGGCGCACCAAACCGGTCACCTCGTCGACAATCTCCTCGAAGGGGCGGCTCTTTTCGCGACCGCGCACGTACGGCACGATGCAATAGGTGCAGAAATTATTGCAGCCCGTCATGATGGGCACCCAGGCGTGATACTGGGTCTCGCGATGCCACGGCATGCTCATGGCATCCGTATCCTCATGCTCATTGGTGCGGATATGACGCTTGCCGTCAAGGAACGCCTCGGCAATGAGCTCGGCCACATGTGCGATAGAATGCGTGCCAAAGATGACATTGACGTTATCGACGTTGATGAGCAGGCCCTCGCCATCACGTTGCGCGATGCAGCCGCCCACGGCGACCACGCGCTTGCCCGAGGGCGAAGGCGGGAGGCTCTTACAAGAGTTGCACTGACCGTACAGGCGAGTATCGGCGGCCTCACGCACACAGCATGTCATGAAGACAACGATATCGGCATGCTCGGGATCGAGCGCCATGAGACAGCCATACGAATCAAGCAGACCGCTCACGCGCTCGGAATCGTGCTGATTCATCTGGCAGCCAAAGGTGCGGATAAAGTATGTTTTACCGGCAAGAATATCGCGTACGGAACGCTGGTCCATGTGCATAAGTCCTAACGATGGAAGGGAGGCGAATCGAGGCAAGCAGAAGCTATGCCACAGGCTTAACATCATCCATGACGACGTTATCCATAGCAGCTCGATTGATCTGGTGAACGTAGATAGAAAGGCGGATGGCCGTGCGCGACTCCCCGTTAATGAGGATGTCGGAGAACACGGGCGCGCAGGAAATATCAAAACCGGTTGGAATCAAAAAACCGCGCGCGATAGCCACGGCCTTAATGGCCTGGTTGACAGCACCAGCGCCGACACACTGGATGTTGACGGGTACACCATCCTTGACCATGCCGGCGATGGCGCCGGCAACGGACGCGGGCGATGATTTGCTTGATACCTTCAGGCAATCCATGAAGAAACTCCTGCGTTTAAAAGTACGTTTTAACTGCAATAACTGTATCGTACCGAGTGGACTCGGTAAAGGCACTATTCCTCTTTGGCAAGATCGAAGGTCACAGTGATTCGATCACGCGAAACACGAATCTTTGGGTCACCGCAAAGGTTGAGATAGTACCGGGCGGCAAGGTCATTAAAGTCACGCTCCACAGCACGCGAAAACTGTGCCATGTCATCCTTGGCAATACGTAGCCCGCGACGATCCTTCGCGAGATCGACAGGAGCCGGCGCATGCGAGGACGAATCACGCTCGCGCAGCAGACGCGCGGTCACACCGCGAACGGGCTTAATCTGCCCTGCCAAAATGCGATGAGCCGTGCGCTCGGACATCTCAAAACCCAAACCCGAACAGATACGGATAAAGTCCTCGGCATCAGAGGCGAGGCCTAAACGATCGACAACCGGAAGCTCGCTCTCGTCATCAATGAACAGAAGACGCGACGTATCAAGCCGACTTGACGCCTGAGCATAAAGGGTCGCGGCAATCTCAGACGGAGAACCAAGATAGACATCGCAACCACGCAACTCCTCGAGCGCAAACTCACAAGCAGCGCGAATAATATTATGCGGACCGCGAGCACAGACATAACGTCCGTCCTCATCCTTGACGGCCTGGGGCCAGCTGGACTGATCGGCACGCTCACTGAGGCGATCGGCCGCAACGCTCACCTTAAAGACCGAGCCAAGATCGACACCTGACGTGACCACACGGGCCTCGTCGGTGTTCTGCTTGATCGAAAACAATGCCATACCACGACCGTGAACGCCCCAACGGTCCATCTTCATGCTCTCGAGCTTGGAGGTAACGCGGGCATCGAAGATTCGCTCTTGCATATCCTGCGGAACGCCCGAACCGTTATCCAGAAAGACAAGCGTGCGGACGCCATCTTCCTTGGTCGTGGCAAGATAGACCTTGTCGGCGCCGGCATCGCGAGCATTACGGAGCATTTCGATGACGATATCCTCGACATGCTGAATGTCGTGCTTTGCCTGGCGCCGCTCGGCCTCCGAAACGCGGAGGCGGACATACCCCTCGCCAAGGTTCTCCTCGACGCGAAGGTTGCCCTCCCCCGACATCGACGCGATAAATGAGATGAGCTCGTTCGCGTCGCTCATGTTATTTAGCGATATCGACAGCGCGGCTCTCGCGAATCACAACGACGCGCACCTGACCGGGATACTCCATCTCTTCCTCGATCTGATGGGCGATATCGTGAGCCAGGACCGTGGACTGGGCATCGGAGATCTTGTCCGGCTGAACCATGACGTGGACCTCGCGACCAGCTTGCATGGCATAGGTACGCTCGACGCCGTCATGGGAGTTGGCGATCTCCTCGAGCTTCTCAAGACGCTTGATGTAGTTCTCGGCAGACTCGCGACGGGCACCGGGGCGAGAGGCAGAGACAGCATCGGCGGCCTGTACCAGGACATCGAGCACCGTGTTGGGGTCGACATCGGCATGGTGAGCCTCGATAGCGTGGACGATAACGGGCTTCTCGCCATAACGGCGGGCAAGCTCGGCGCCGATGACGGCATGCGGGCCCTCGACGTCATGGTCGATTGCCTTGCCCAGGTCGTGCAGCAGGCCGGCGCGCTTGGCGGTCACAACGTCCAGGCCAAGCTCGGAAGCCATCACGCCGCACAGGTCAGAGACTTCGAGGGAGTGCTGAAGCACGTTCTGACCAAACGAGGTACGGTAGCGCAGGGCACCAAGGGTCTTGACGATCTCGGGGTGCAGGTCGTGGATGCCGGTATCGAAGGCAGCCTGCTCGCCAGCCTCGCGCACGCGCTGCTGAACCAGGTCGGCAGCCTTGTGATACATCTCCTCGATGCGGGCGGGGTGAATGCGGCCGTCGGCGATGAGGTTCTCGAGGGCAACACGGGCGGTCTCACGACGGACCGGGTCGAAGCTCGAAAGAACGACGGTCTCAGGCGTGTCGTCGATCACGAGGTTGACGCCGGAAACCTGCTCGAAGGTCCGGATGTTGCGACCCTCGCGACCGATGATACGGCCCTTGAGGTCATCAGAGGGAATGTGCACGGAGGTAACGGTGACCTCGGCTGTGTGGTCGGCAGCGCAGCGCTGAATCGCCAGGGACAGAATCTCCTGGGCGGTCTTGTGGCACTCGGCGCGAACCTGCTGCTCGGACTCGCGAATGATCGTGGCAGCCTCGTGGGTGACCTCGCCGCGAACCTTATCGAGGAGCTCCTTGTGGGCGTCCTCACGGGTCAGGTCGGCGATACGCTCGAGCTCGGAGGTCTGCTTGGCGCAGAGCTCCTCAAGCTCGCGGGAGCGCTTCTCGACCTGACCGGCCTGGCTGGACAGCTGGTGCTCACGCTTGTCGAGAGCGTCGTTTCGGCGATCAAGGGACTCCTCGCGCTGCATCACACGGTTCTCGAGCGTACGAATCTCGTTCTTACGCTGCTTGTCCTCGGCCTCGGCGGCCTGCTTGTTCTTGATGATCTCCTCTTTAGCCTCAAGTAGAGCCTCTTTTTTGAGGGTCTCGGCCTGACGCTTTGCATCACCGATCAGGGACTCAGCCTGTGCGTGTGCCGACTGGATCTTTTCGTCGGCCTCGTGAAGACTACCCTGCTTGGCGGTGCGCATGTAGGCAATGGCGGCGATGGCACCCAAAACGATGCCAACGAGCGCTGCGATGATAGGCATGCTCACTCCTTTTTATGGATTCGTTACACAACAAAGCGAACCGTCCTTACGAACGGCTCGCGACATTTGAGTAATATGGGCGCAGCTTATGCGGGTCGGATACAGATAAACATATAAACAAACTCATCACAGATGAGCACATATCACAAAGCAAATGACAGTGTTTATCGTACGTTGAACCACAACAACTGTCAAATAAATGGCCCCAGCACGGCGGCTAAAACGCGGTGAACGGCAGGGCCACAAAGCGCATACGCCTAAACTGCACATTCCTCGCGTTCGGCATCGAGACGTGCCTTAACGGCATCGGCGGCGATGTGATACGAGAAGCCTTTGCCCATCAAAAACCGAACCAGTTTTTCGAATCCGCGCGTCTCTGGAACACGACGCTTGGCGAGCAGGGCTGACGCACGCGTCAAATCGTCTTCGACGGCAAAATAATCCTCGGGATAACCGGGAATGTCATCGAGCACGACATGACGGCGCTTGAGCTCGGTCTCGATTTTGCGCTGTCCCCAACCGCGCCGCTTGCGCTCCTCGATAAAGTACGAGCAAAAGCGGCTCTCGTCTAAAAAGCGATACTCGGTGGCGCGCTCGACGGCGAAATCGATCGCAGGCTGGTGAAAGCCGTAGCGAGCCAGCTTGTCACGGACCTCACCCGTCGCATGGTCGCGGCGCGATAACATCTCGGTCACCATGGTAAGTGCACATTTACGCTCAATGAGCTGCACCGCCTCACGGAAGTTGTCCCAATCACAGGGAAGATCGGGGCGGTTTTTGACATACAGCCGCGCGACCCGCACGGGAATCCAAATGGACCGCTCAAAACCGCCCTCAAGCTCACAATCGATATGTGCGCAAGGCTTTTTGGACGCATACCCGCTCGAGAACGAGGAGGCCGCCTTCTTATCGGGAAAGACGACCGTGGCCTCGGTCACCGTATACGACATGAGCGTAACCGCTACTCGTCGTCATCATCGAGCATGGCGGAACCATCGATGGCGTAAAGCTCGTCAAACTCCTCAGGCGCAGGCTGATCGGTCAGCTCGACCTCGGACGGAGCATCGTCATCAAACTCAAGTCCGCAGGCAAGGCGGACCTTATGCTCAATCTCATCGGCGCAATCGGGGTGTTCGCGCAGGAACGCCTTGGCGGCCTCGCGACCGTTGCCGAGCTTGTCCTCGCCATAGGCAAACCAGGAGCCCATCTTCTTGCAGATGCCGCACTCGACAGCCATGTCCAGAATCGAGCCCTCCTTAGAGATGCCCGTACCGTACATGATGTCGAACTCAGCAGAACGGAACGGAGCTGCCACCTTGTTCTTAACGACCTTGGCGCGCACGCGGTTACCGATAACCTCGTCCTTAAGCTTAATGCTGTCGATACGGCGAATGTCGATACGCACCGAAGAGAAGAACTTAAGGGCGCGGCCGCCCGTCGTAGTCTCGGGGTTGCCGAACATGACGCCGATCTTCTCACGCAGCTGGTTAATGAAGATGCACGTCGTGTTGGACTTGGACAGCGAGCCGGCGAGCTTGCGGAGCGCCTGGCTCATCAGGCGAGCCTGAAGACCGACCGTAGTATCGCCGATTTCTCCCTCGATCTCGGCACGCGGGGTCAGCGCGGCGACGGAGTCGACGACGATGGCATCGATGGCGCCGGAACGCACGAGCATGTCAACAATCTCGAGCGCCTGTTCGCCCGTATCGGGCTGGGAAATGAGCACCTCGTCGATATCCACGCCGATGCGCGCGGCATACGTGGGATCAAGCGCGTGCTCGGCATCGATAAATGCCACAACGCCACCCATTGCCTGGGCCTCGGCCAGGATCTCGAGCGAAAGCGTCGTCTTACCGGAGGACTCAGGACCGTAAATCTCGACGATACGGCCGCGCGGCACGCCGCCGATACCCAGCGCGGCATCGAGGGCCAGGGCGCCCGTGGGAATGGCCTCGACCTCGAGCTCGGGACCACCGTCGCCGTACCTCATGATGGAACCCTGGCCGAATTTCTTCTCGATCTCGGCCTTGGTGGTGGCGATCATCTCATCGCGCTCTTTACCCGTCGTGCGAGCATGAACGGTACGTACGGGACCTGAATTCTTGGCCATGAATAGCCCTCCTCTTAACAACCTGCATCGATAATAAACGAACGGCTGTTCGTGGTCAACCGTTCAGGCCAATCATATGCAGGCGGTCTTTCCAAAACCCAACCAAACGCCGACCAAACACTGACCAAATGCTTGACCACAAAGGACCAAATATGAACAAGGCAGGCAAAAATACATCTACAACCAGCACAAACGCCAAATGAGCCTAAGGTCCCTATCTCCACAATTAAGGGGCTCGGAGGCCCCTTAAAACACGTCTATTCCATAGAGTTGAGCACAAGGGCAATGCGACCCAATGCTTCCGTGACCGCATGGGCACGAACACACGAACGGTCACCCTCATAGTGGCAGCGCACAGAGTCCACGACCGGCACGCCCCCATCGGCGGAACGATGCGCCCAGCCAATATAGAAAGTGCCCGCCGGATCCTCCTCAGTGCCACCGCCGGGGCCGGCATAACCCGTTGCGCTCACTGCAGTATCGCTCTGGTACAGCTCCAGCGAACCCACCGCCATCTCGCGCGCGGTCTGATGCGACACCGCGGTATAGCGGTCGAGCGTCTCCTGCTCAACACCAAGAACACGATGCTTAATCTCATCGCAATAGGTCACCGCACCGCCACGCAGCACCGCCGAGGCGCCCGGGATATCGGCAATCGTCGAGGCGATCATACCCGCCGTCAGCGACTCAGCCGTCGAAACCGTCACGCCCCGAGCGCTCGCGCGCTCGACAATATCACGCGCCAGCTCCTCATTATGTGCGGAAATCTGCTCAAAAGAGTCCGTCATACCCACCAGGACCTAGACCGAAAAGACGATCTTGCGGCAGTTCCAGAAGTACTGGGCGCCCGAGATAACGGTCAAGACAACGGCAACGGCATACAGGAAGCGCGACACCGAGTAGATGCCGAGCGTCAGCGCCACCGGGCCAAGGTGCAAGCCGGCCATAGCAAAAACGCACAGGTAACCGCAGATGGAGACCATCGTGGTTGCCGTCTTGTACTTGCCGAGCTTATCGGCCGCAACGACCACGCCGGCCGCACTCGCGACCATGCGTAGGGCGCTCACCAGAAGCTCGCGGAACAGGATAATGAACACGGACCACACGGTCACCGCGTCAAAATCCAAGAACAGCAGCAGGGCCGAGAACACCAGCAGCTTATCGGCGATAGGATCCAAGAACTTACCGAAGTCGGTGATCTCGTTGCGCGAGCGCGCCAGATAACCGTCGACCTTATCGGTGCACGACAGGATCACATACAGAATGAAGGCAGCGGCGGCGAGCGGACCGTCGAAGGTGCTCCAATCCGTACCGGCAACACTCGTGTGAGACAGGGCCGAGACGATCATGAACACCGGGATAAAGACGATGCGAACGCACGTCACGATGTTGGCGGGCGTCCAGACACTCGTCAGTTCCTTATTGCTCTCGTTTGCCACGACGCTCTCCTACTCCACAACATGACCGATAAGCTCATAGCAGAAGCTATCGGTAAACTCGACGGTCAGAATATCGCCCACGGACGCCTCGCTGGCGTCCAGATGCACCGCGCCATCGGAATCGGGCGCCTGGAACCAGGCATGGCCGATCAGCTCGGCGCCGCCCTCGGTCTCTTCGATACCGTCGACGATCACCTGGGCGCGCTCGCCCACATGTGCGGCAGTGGCGGCAAAACCGAGCGACTCGGCCAGGTCCATGGCCTCCTGGGCGCGCTCGAGCTTGACCTCTTCGTCGACCTGACCCTCCATCTTAGCGGCCAGGCTGCCCTCCTCCTGCGAGTAGGCAAAGACGCTCGTGTAGTCAAAGCCGACGGCATCCATAAAGTCGATAAGGTCGCGGAACTCGTCGTCGGTCTCGGTCGGGAAGCCGACCATGGCCGTGGAACGAATCACGATGCCGGGGATGCGCTCGCGAAGGTCGCGGAACAGATCCTCGAGCTCCTGGCGCGAACCGGAGCGACGCATGGCCTTGAGAATGCGCGCGTCGCAGTGCTGCACGGGGATATCGATATAGGGCAGCACCTCGGGCGTATCGCGAATCGTCTCGATGAGTTCGTCAGTCATGCCCTCGGGCTGCAGATAGAGCACGCGGACCCAGACGTTGTGCGGGCGCACGGCCTCGGCGACGGCACGCAGCAGCTGCGCCAGATTGCGCGGCGAGCCATCGGCGACGTCCTCGTCGGCAAAGTCGGTACCCCAGATGCCCGTGTCCTGGCCGATCAGCACGATCTCGCGCACACCGCCGGCAACCAGGTCGCGCACCTCGGAGATGATGCTCTCGGCATTGCGCGAATGATAGCGGCCGCGGATGTAGGGAATCATGCAGAAGCTGCAGAAGCGGTTGCAGCCATCGGAAATCTTGACGTAGGCGACAGCACCCTCGACGGTACGTTTGACCTGCGGGATATAGGCTGCAATCTCGCGCTCGACACCCAGCACGCCATCGATGACCGCCACGATGCCGTCTTCCTCGTCGGCCTTCACAAAGGCAGCGACCTCGGGCAGCTCGTCAGGCAGGTCATCGCCATAGCGCGACGGCACGCAGCCGCACATGACGATAGGGCAAGAACGAACGCCGTCCTGAACCTCGTTGGCGAGCTCGAGCGTGGTCTCGATGCTCTCGGACGTTGCGGAGGCGAGGAACGAGCAAGTATTGACGATGGCGATATCGGCATCCTGCGGGTCGAATGCCTCCTCGTAGCCCGCAGCGGTCAAAAGAGAACGCATGCGGTCGGTGTCAACCTCGTTCTTAGCGCACCCGAGGGTGATGTAGAGCACGGAGCCCAACGGTGTATCCATGTTGGAGAGCAGTCCTTTCGATTGATATTAGCGGTAGTTGGTGAACTGCAGCGGCTGGCCGTAGTCCTGGTCGCGCAGGAACTGGATCACGGTCTGCAACGCGTCCTTCGAAGCAGAGGAAACACGCAGCTTGTCGGCCTCGATGGTCACCTTGACCTTGAGCTTTTGATCCTTGATGTCCTTGTTGATCTTCTTGGCGGTCGCCTGGTCGATACCCTCGACGATATGGCCGAGCACGCGCACGGTGCCGCCCGATGCCGCCTGCGGAGCATCCCACGAGACAGCCTTGAGGTCGATGCCGCGCTTGATGAGCTTGGAGCTCAGCACGTCGACAATCTGTTTGGAGACAAAGTCGGCCGGGGCGTTGATCGTAAAGAGCTTGTCGCCCTTCGAAAGCTCGATCGTGGCGCCGGAATCCTTAAGGTCATAGCGCTGGGAAATCTCGCGCGTGGTCTGCTGGAAGGCGTTGTCGACCTCTTGCATGTTGACCTCGGACACGACGTCGAAGCTGGAATCTTTAGCCATGATGTTTCCTTTCGCGTACGAGCGGCTTAGTAGCTATCGTACGAATAGT
This sequence comes from uncultured Collinsella sp., assembly GCA_902466855.1. Lineage (GTDB taxonomy): Bacteria > Actinomycetota > Coriobacteriia > Coriobacteriales > Coriobacteriaceae > Collinsella. Next base: position 17,922 of record CABQSP010000029.1, read on the forward strand.
CGGTAGAATCGGTGGGCGTCTGACCGTCAGTTGCGGTATCGGCGCCATCCGCGGACTGGGCATCGGTACCGTCGGTGGTATCGTTACCATCGGTGGCGTCGGCACCATCAGAACTCTCACCATTCTCGGAATCAGTCGTCTCCTTCTTGGGAACGGTGATCGTCACACGCGCCACGCCCGAGGTCTTGGTATCGTAACGGACCTTTTCACCGTTCTTGGTAACGGTGACATCGGAAGGCTTGGACGTGGTGATCTCGATCGAGGACTCGGGCGTGTACTCCTGCTCAAAGGGGCCAGTCGCCTGGGCGCCATAGACCGACTTGCCGTCGACCTTGACCTCAATCCACGCGGTCTTTCCCTTGGCAACGGAGACTTTGACCTTCGTGACCTCGTTCTCTTCCTTCTTGGCCGTCGTCTTGGTGGCGTCCGAATCAGTCGACTCATCCGTCGCCTCATCGGTGTCTTCGTCCTCGTCGACCGTTTCGGTCTTCTTGGAAGACTTCTTAGTCGTTGTCTTGGTGGCAGTGGGCGTCTCGGGCGTGGTCTCGGGCGCCGAAGTTGCGCAGCCACGCAGAAGCACCACGATGAGCACAATCAACAGCAGCGCAACGGCACCGATGCCGGCGTAGACGATACGCGGATCGAGCCCGTTGTTTTGAGGAGTACGTGATCCGCCGCGTCCACGACTGGAACTGCTGCGGCCGCCTCCCTGAGGCATACGACCACGATTGCTATCGGAACGGCCGCGATAGCCACCCTGGCCCTGAAGGCTGCGCTGACCCGAGCGGGGCGCAAGTTCACCGCGACCTTGATAGCCACGCTGGCCCGAACGCGGAGCCGAAGAGCGCTGGCCATACGGCTGTGATTGAGAGCGAAGACGCGGCGTCACCTGCGTGGTATCGGCATCCGCATAGCCACCGCGAGAGCGTCCGGTGGAGGCACCACGGTAATCGCGATCGGAATAGCCGCCGTCGCCGTAGCCGGCACGAGGGTCACGCGCTACGCCGCGGGCAGCGGGAAGTGCACGGTCCTCGGGCATCGGCGTACTGCGGAACCGGTCACGCTGTGAGCGAATCTCCTCACCCGAACCCGTCTCGGTAATATAACCGGCCTGCTGAGGACGCTGTCCATAGCGGGTCGAACGACCGCCCTGGACCATCAGGAAGCGCCCGTTGTCGACCGAGGAACGCGAATTGACGTAGCCGGCGGCGTCCTGAAAACGACCGCCCTGCTGCGACGTCTCGCGTTCGTATGCCATCAGGTCGTCAAAGTAGGCATTGACGACCTCGCGCGGATTGAGGCCCAAAAAGCGAGCATAGCTCGAAATCATGCCCTGCGCATAGCCGCGCGGCGGCATCGAAGCAAAGTTACCGGTCTCGAAAAACTCGATGATCTGCGGCCTGATTTTGATGGTGTTGGCGACCTGCTGAATGGAAAGGCCCATTCGGCGACGCTGCTCGAGCAGCATGTCACCAAAGCGTGCAGCCATCAGAATCCTCCAAACTCACGATCTTCACGTGCCATCTCGGCGTCGACAGATTCCAGCGCGGCAAGCCCCTCCTCGTCCAACAGGACCTCGCGCGGCTTGGAACCGTCGGGCGGGCCGACGACACCCTTTTCTTCCAGCATGTCCATAATACGCCCGGCACGCGCATAGCCAACCTTCAGACGACGTTGCAGGCCAGATGTGGAGCCAAGCTGCGATTCCACCACAATATGGGCGGCTTCCCAAATGAGCGGATCATCGTCTTGCGGCTCGGCGACTCCGGTGCGGACAATGCCACCGCCACCCGCCATGGACATGGAAGCGGGCGCCACGGCAGACAGGATCTCCTCGTGGTAGTCGGGCTCGCTCTGCGACTTAACGAACTCGACAATTTCGTTGATTTCGTCGTCCGAGACAAAGCAGCCCTGGATACGGCGGGGCTTGCCCCAGTCGACCTTGGAGAACAGCATGTCGCCCAAACCGGTGAGCTTTTCGGCACCCATCTGGTCGATGATGACGCGCGAGTCGATGCCCGTGGCGACGTTAAAGGCGATGCGGTTGGTGATGTTGGCCTTGATGAGGCCCGTCACCACGTTGGAGCTCGGGCGCTGCGTGGCCACGATAAGATGAATACCGGCGGCACGGCCCAGCTGTGCAATACGTACGATCGAGGCCTCGACATCCTTACCGGCGACCATCATCAGGTCCGAGAGCTCGTCGATGATAATGACCAAGTAGGGCATCTTTTGCGGCGGGTTGTCGTAATGCTCAAACTCGCCGGCGGCCTGCTTTTCGTTGTAGGTTGAGATCTTGCGCACGTTGAGGCGTTCGAAGACCTTCAGGCGACGCTCCATCTCGGACACGGCCCATTGCAGAGCACTCGCGGCCTGCTTGGGCTCGGTCACCACGGGCACATAGAGATGCGGCAGGCCGTTATAGCCTGCGAGCTCAACGCGCTTGGGGTCGACCATGATCAGGCGAACGTCCTCGGGAAGGGCGCGCATGAGCAGAGTCGTGATGATGGAGTTGATCATGACCGACTTACCGGAACCCGTGGTACCGGCAATCAGCAGGTGAGGCATCTTGGCAAGGTCGGCGACGACCGGCGTACCCTCGGAATCGCGGCCAATGGCGAGCTCGAGCGGACCGCCCTTCACATAGGGTAGCACGTCGCCCAGGTTGACGTTCTGGCGCTTGCGGTTGGGAATCTCGATGCCCACGAGCGAGGTGCCGGGGATCGGGGCAAAGATACGCACCGACTGGGCAGCGAGCGAAAGCGCGATATCGTCCTCGAGGCTCGAAATCTTGCTCACGCGCTCGCCCTCGCCAGGTTGCAGCTTAAAGGTCGTCACCGTGGGGCCGGCGATCCAGCCGACCACGCGGGCACTACGACCAAACTCCAGCAAGGTGGACTGAAGAGACTCGGCAGTCTGTTCCAGCTCCTTGTCAGAAGACGCGGAGGAAGCCGACTGCGGGTTGGCATGCAGGATTTCGAGTGGCGGAAGCTTAAGGCCATCCTCTTCTTCGCCCTCGTTATCTGCGGCGCCGCCGTCCGCTCCCCCATCGCTAGCCGCAGCCGATCCGACAGCACTCGAGGCAGGCGCATCGGCAACCTTGGGATGCTTCAAGAAGTCGGGAATCTGAGGTGCTGCCGAGACAGGATTCACGGCAAACGGCGGCTCGGACTCGTCAATCTTATCGGGGTCGTCTTCCATCGAAAGCTGGCCGGTTACCTGTTCGCGCTTGGCATGGCGACGCGGCAGCAAAGTTGTCTTTGCGGACTCAATCGGAGCCTCGTCGTCCTCGTCATCGCCCTCGGTAAGCTCAATCTCGCTATCGAACCAAGACGGGTCGGGCTCGCTTGTATTCAACTTGGGCGTGGCCTTGCCCTTCTTGACATGACGGCGCGGCAGCAGCGTCGTCTTAGCGCGCTCGGCCTCCACGGCATCGGATACGTCGACAAACGGATCCTCGTCCTCGTCGTCATCGTCCAAAACCGGGTCCACATCGTTGCCCATGACCGTGGTCACGGCAGCATCGGAGCCCTTTTGACGAAGAATGCTCAGGTGCGGACGGGCAACGCCGGGCACCGACAGGGCTTCGTCGTCACCCCACGGGCTCGCGTTGACGTCGGCACGACGGCGCTCGGCAAAATCGGCCGCACGGTCGCGAGCAGAGCGCAGCACGCCGCCAACCGAAAAGCCAATGATGACCAGGCCCACGACGGCCAGACCCAACAAGACCACCATCGCGATAGGCTTACCCAGGGCATTCTGCAGTGCACTCGCAATAAACGCACCGATGTAGCCACCCGCGGCGGACAGGTTTTGCGGCGTGAACATAAGGTCGCACGAGTCGCTCGCACCCGACACCATCAGCGACAGAATGGAAACGACGGCGATAAAGACCACGGCGCCGCCCGCAACAGAGCGCGCGTTGAGCGGCGAGTCCTCGCCTAAAAAGAGCGTGGCGGCAAACAGCAAAATGACGATCGGCAGCACGTAGGCGCCCAGACCAAAGCCCAGGTGGTAGAAACCGGCAACCGCAGCCGTAACGGGTGCGGTCGCCGGCGAAATCACGGCAATGAAGGACGCAATCGCCAAAACGGCGATGACCACGCCGGCGATATCGCGGTTGGCCGAGGGCTCGACCAAGGGCTCAAAATCGTCGAAGTCGGCCTCGTGGCCCTTATTGGCACGCAGATGGGAACCGGCACCCTTAGCAGATGCCGGTTGGTTATTGGCCTTATTGCCTTTGGCGTTTTGTGCAGATCCGCGCGCCAAACTAAACCTCCATGACGACCGGGATGATCATCGGACGGGTGCGCGTACGGCTCCAAATAAAGTTGGAGAGCGAATCGCGCACGGCCTTGCGAATGGCATCGGAGCCGCTGCTCGTAAAGCTAAACTTGCCCTTCTCGATCGTCTTCATAATGGACGCGGAGGCATCCTCGGAGAACTGGTCGTCGATGGCAAACGAGACGCCGCGGCCCGAGAACTCGATGGCCTCGATCTTCTTGTGCTTGAGCGAGACGATAGCAACGGCCGTGACCATGCCGTCGTTGGCGAGCTTCTGGCGATCGCGCAGGACGATGGGGTCGGTATCGCCGATACGCAGGCCGTCGACGTAAACGACACCGGACTCGACGGGCGTACCGCGTTTGACGATACCGCCGCGCATCTCGAGCGTGTCGCCGTTATCGAGGATAAAGATATGATCGTCCTTGATGCCCATCTTGCGAGCCAGCTGGGCATGGGCGCGCAGATGCACGGCTTCACCGTGAACCGGCATAAAGTACGTGGGCTTGGCCATGGCCATCAGGAGCTTGAGCTCCTCCTGGCTACCGTGGCCCGAGACGTGGACAAGAGCGCGGTTCTTATCCCACACGTCGCAACCGAGCTTGGCCAGGCTGTTGACGACCTGCTGGACGGCTTTCTCATTGCCGGGAACAGGAGTTGCCGAGAGGATAACGGTATCGCCCTCGTGGATGGAGAGCGTCTTGTGCTCTCCGTTGGCCATGCGGGACAGGGCCGACAGCGGCTCGCCCTGCGAACCGGTGCACATAACGACGATCTTGTCGTCGGGCAGGTTATCGATATCGAAGGCATCGATGATATCGGCATCGTCGATGTTGAGGTAGCCCAGCTCACGCGCCACGCGGGTGTTCGTGAGCATGGAGCGACCGGTCACAACGACCTTACGGCCGCACTTGCGGGCGGCATCGCAGATCTGCTGCAAACGATGGATGTGGCTCG